>DATNED010000080.1:0-48838 GCA_035553115.1 Terriglobales bacterium
CTTGTAGTAGCGCGCCTTGCGTTTGTTCTCCGTCAGGCCCCAGGCGGCTTGCACCAGCCCGGCCTGGTCCATGCGGTGCAGCGCAGGATAGAGCGAGCCCTCTTCCACCCGCAACAGGTCCTCGGAAACTTGCTGGATGTAGACCGCGATGCCAAAGCCGTGCATGCCCTCCTTCGGCCCGCGGCTGAGCGCCTTCAGCACCAGCAGCTCCAGCGCCCCCTGCAGCGCCTCTTGTCCCATAGAAGGCTATGGTAACACCGCCTAAGGGTTTGCCCCTAATTGCAAGCGAGCGGTTGACGAATCCAGTGTGGAGTGATATCCATCCTGATGGGAGGTACGTGCAATGGATCATCTGTTCCGTGTTGCATCGCTGATCTGCGCAACCGCCGTGGTTCCGTTTTTGGCCCAATCCCCCCCCCCAGGGCGGAGCACCCTGGAACGTAGAAAGCTACCACGGGCATTCCGTCGTCGCAGCTCGCGCCATTGTTCAATTCAAGACGAGCCCGTCCGGTGACACATTGTCCCGGATCAACACAGAAGCCGATGCCAAACGATTGGTCGAGGTCGGCCATTCCGGCTGGTACCTTGTTGATTCCAAATCGAAAACCGCTGGCGAATTGATTCCGCTGTTGCAAGCCGACCCTGATGTGAAGCAAGCCGCTGGCGACGTCATTGGCACGATGCCCGGCAGGGTGTCGCCAATGGCGAAGGCCACGGTGCCGTTCAAGCGGCCGTATTTCACCGACGTCATTCCGAACGACCCAGGTTTTTCCAACGAGTGGGGCTTGCTGAACACCGGGCAGACCCTGAACAATGTCACGGGTACAGCCCGTGCCGACATTGATGCCGAAGGGGTATGGACTCGCCCATTCCCGATCACAAGCACGCTCGGAGCTTCCGGTGATTCTTATGGTCCGGTGGATCTTGCGGTTATGGACTCGGGCATTGACGCGACCGTGGGCGATCTGGCGGGAAATTTGTGGAGCGCGCCTCAGGCCTATTCGATCACCATTCAGGGCAACGTTTACAACTGCCCGCAGGGCTCGCACGGCTTCAGCGCCGTCAGCGGCGCCGCCGGATGCGCGGGTCAGGAGGGCATTGACGATGCACCCCTTGGGCACGGCACGCAAGACGCGTCCATTCTTGGCGCGATTGGTAATAACGACACGGCAATGGTAGGCGAGGCATGGGGAACCGGAATGCTCTCGATCAGGATTTTCGATTCCAACGGTCAAGCCCCGGAGACGACGGTGCAGACCGGCATCGACGCACTGGAACAGATCATGAGCACGTTCGGAAGCCAAGCGCCGGTTGGGGTGATCGATATGGATGTCGTTTTCCCAGCTCCAACGCCGGGTCTCGAAACATCAATTCAGCAAGCCGCGGCCCGTGGACTGGTGACGGTCAGCCCGACCGGCGACGAATGCCTCAACGCGGCTGATTATCCTGCCCGGTACAGAACAAACGGTCAAATAGCAGTCTCCGGAAGTGACCAGCTCGACGAGCCAATGTTCTTCAGAGCGATTGCGCCAACGGCGGCGGGCAGGTGGCTGCGCCGGGCAAGAATATTGAGGCAATACAACCGGGCGGTTCATTCGGCGTCAATTTTGGCGGTACTTCGGCATCGAATCCTTTTGTTGCCGCCGCTGCGGGCTTGCTTATGCACATGTGCCCGCTGACGCCTAACGCAGTGGTGGCCACCCTCGCCGGGACCGCCCGCGAGGTCACAAATCTGCAATCCGTGGCCGATGGCGGCCAGCGGCTCGATGTCGGCGCCGCGATCGCATCGTGCAAGGACACGAGCCTCGGTGGCACAGGTTCGGTCACGATCAGCCTCGGGCAGGGCCAAGGCATTTACGACACTTCCGGCTGCGTCACGGTGGATATTGACGGGACGCCGTACATCTACAATTACGACACGTTTTCCGATGACACCGACAGCATCGGCCAAGGACTTGCCGATGCGATCAACAACAAGTACATCAGCGCCAGCTATAGTTCCGGCGTGATCTCGCTTCAATCAACGGCGCTGGGATCGTTCACGAACTACAGCCTCAATGTTTCGGTCACACACGGCTGTAGCGGGCCCATTCGCGAATGCGATCCTTATCCGCGGGCGCAGGCGAGCGGCGCGGCATTCACCGGTGGCGCGGGCCCGACCCGGTCGCAATGAAGCCGAGCTTGGGCGGAATCATTTTGGCGGGCGCACTGGCGCTTGCGGCTTGGCCGCAAGTGCCGGGCGCGCTGCGCCAGCGCATCACAGCGACCGTGCGCGACGACGTGCGCATCCGTGTGGCGGGCGAGGTGCATCCGCTGGCCCGGCGAAGCACCGATCTCGGGCCAGTCAACGCCTCGGAAAAGGTCGGAAGGCTCCTACTAGTTCTGCGCCGCAGCCCCGAGCAGGAAGCCAGCCTCCGTCAACTGTTGGCGGCCCAGCAATCAGTGGGATCGCAACAATACCACCGCTGGCTTTCGCCGCGCGAATTCGGCCAGCGGTTTGGCCTCGATGCTCGCGATCTCGCAGTCGTGACCCAATGGCTCGGCAGTCACGGCTTGGAATCATCACTTGATGCTGGGCAGACGACGCTCGAGGTCCATGGAGCCGAGGCGGCGATCGCTGAGGCGTTCCGTGCGCCCCTGCGCTACTTCATTTCGCCGCGAGGGCGCACATTCATCGCCAATGCCGCTGCTCCAACACTTCCGGCTGCACTTGCCGCCGTCGTGGCGGGGCCGCTTTCGCTGAACAGCATTGGGCGCGGCACGCCCGGTTCGGAATTTGACCGCACGGATCCGAATATGCTGACCGCGCACGCACTCGCGCCAGCCGATTTTGCCAAGATCTACAATGCCGCTCCGCTTTACGCGGCGGGCATCGACGGGCGCGGCGTGACGGTCGCGGTCGTCGCGCGAACCGATATCCCTCTCACCGCCGTCACAGACTTCCGCGCCTCGCTGCTCCCCTCCTATCCTCAATCAAAGCTCAACGTGATCCATAACGGCGAAGATCCGGGCGTGCTCCCGGTGGCCGCTGAGACGGACGAGGCCGCGCTGGATGCCCAATGGGCGGGTGCCGTCGCGCCGGCTGCAACCGTGGATTTCGTCGTCTCTGCTTCGACCGATGTGACTGACGGAACGGACCTCTCGGCCGAGTACATCGTGGACCACGCCTTGGCGCCGATCATGAGCAGCAGCTTCGGGGCGTGCGAGGCAGCTTTGGGCGGTCCTGGCTCGGCGGCGAATCTGTTCTACCAGAATCTTTACGAACAGGCCGCCGCCGAGGGCATCACGGCCGTTGTGAGCAGCGGCGACACCGGCGCGGCGGGATGCGACAGCACCGACGCGCCAGCCTCGCAGGGGCTTGGAGTCAACGGCTTGGCATCGACGCCCTACAACCTCGCGGTCGGCGGGACGCAGTTCAACGATTCGCAAGGCACCTATTGGGCGGCAACGAACTCCGCAACCGATTTTTCCTCGGCGCTCGGTTATATTCCCGAGTGGGCGTGGAATGAGAGCTGCGTCAATGGATCGTGCATTGCAGCCGGCGGCGGAGGGCGAAGCGCCATATACCCGAAACCGGACTGGCAGAATGCGCCCGGCGTTCCCGGGGACGGCGCGAGGGATTTGCCGGATGTGTCCTTCAATGCGAGCGAGGGCATTCCCTATTTGACCTGTGCGGGCATGAATTGCCAACCTGGCCAGTACACAACCGCCGCCGGCACCTCGGCCTCGACCCAAGCATTCGCCAGCGCGCTGGCGCTGCTCGTGCAGGAGACGGGCGAATGGCAGGGGCTGATCGCCCCCGAGCTTTATCGTTTCGCCGCCAGCCAGCCAGCCGGCGCTTGCAACGCGGCGACGGGCTCGAATCCAAATTGCATTTTCAACGATGTCACCACGGGATCGAACGCCGTGCCGTGCACGGGCGGGTCGCCCAATTGCGCCAACGGGGACACTGCGCAAGGCGACGGATCGCCGGCATACCCCGGGGGAGTCGGCTACGACCTTGCCACCGGTCTTGGTTCGGTGAATATCGCGAATTTGATCAATGCGTGGCCAACCAGCGCGCCGGCTGCGTCCCAGACGACGCTCAGCGTCTCGCCCGGCGCCATCACCCATGGCCAATCCGTGACCTGCCAGGTTTCGGTTTCGAGCGGGGGCAGCACCCCAGTTGGCACGGTTGCCGTCGAGGATGGCGCGGGTCCTGGCGCGTTGGTGCTGGGCACAGCCCAGGTTCAAGCGGGCACGGCCACGCTAAACCTGGGCGATCTGCCTGGAGGTGCGGACACCCTGATCGCGCAGTTCTCCGGAATCAGCGCCTTCGCGCCCAGCACATCAGCCGCGGTCTCGGTGCAGGTCGCCCCTGAGCCGAGCGCCACGGCGTTGCACGTTCGCCAGCAGGACATCCGCGGAAACGGCACGACGGTCACGAGCACCTACTACGGTTCGTACATGGCGCTTGATGCTGCAGTCACCGGCGCCTCCGGCGTGGGAACGAGATCGGGAACGGTTTCTTTTCTAGCGGACGGCGAACCGGTCAGCGGCAGCCCAGTTCTGCTGAATGGAGGCAGCTCGGCCGGCATTCAACTGCCGCTGCTTTCGGTCGGCGCCCATCAATTCGGAGCAACTTTCTCTGGGGACCCGAGCCTCGGCAGATCAGCCGCGCTCGATGTCGCATTATCGGTTCAGGCAGCTCCGACCAACACAACCGCCAAGATTACTGAATTCACCTTGCCGAACGGGAGCGAGCAAGCGCTGATCCAAGTCGGGGTTGACTCCACGCAAATTGAGATGCCAGATTCGGTGATGGCGGGCACGGTCACGGTCACCGGTCCCGGAGGCGCAGTCCTCGGCACGCACCCCAGCGGCAGCCAATTTCTCGGGCCGTTCTTCAATGACAAGATCAATGGAGGGGCCAGCTTCACCGTTCCGGTGCCGGCCGGGCCGCCCATGCAGGTCACCGCGCATTTCTCGGGCGATCCAAATTTTCAGGATTCCGACTCGGCCCCGGCCCTATTGGACAGCGGCGGCTTCCTGCTCAGCGCCCAACAGGCGAAACTTGCGGAAGCCACCGGCGGCGCCGCCACATTCCAAGTGACGGCATCGCTCACATCGCCGCTTCTGAATCCGCTTGTGAATCTTGCCTGCGATATCGGGGACACGCCGTGCGCGCTGAGCACGCCCTCGGTTACCTTGACTCCGAGTTCGCCGACGGCAACCTTCGATGTGACGGTCTCGGTTGGCAGCGCTGCCCAATTCCCACCGATTCCGGCTGGGCCTCCAAAGCCGTGGCTCGGCTGGGCCGGGTTGGCGATCCTGACAGCCGCGGCTGCCCGCAGCCGTCGACGGCTGGGGCATTGGGCCTGCGCCGGCACGCTGCTGCTAGCTACTGCGTGCGGCGGCAGCCCGGTGCAGCAAACGCAAACGCGCGCCAACCCGCCGATTACGTTTCAAGTAACCGGAACTTCCGGCTACCACGTTGCTCGCGTCAATCTTTCCGTGACCGTCACGCCGGCGAGCGATTAAAGATCTCGCGGGCCGGGGCCGGGCTCGGGGTCGGTGGCGGGCGGCAGCTCGCGGAGCAGGTGGTGGAGATCAAGGGGCTGGGTGAACATGGCCAATCCGCCGGACGGCGAGCGGGGCCAAGCTTCACGCGGGCGATCCCAGTAGAGCTCGACGCCGTTGTCGTCGGGATCGCGCAGATACAGGGCTTCGCTGACGCCGTGATCGGCGGCGCCGTCGAGGGCGATGCCCGCCGCCAGCACGCGGCGCAGGGCGTCGGCGAGTTGCGGCCGCGTCGGATAAAGGATGGCCAAATGATAGAGGCCGGTCGTTCCCACGGCTGGCGGCGCGCCGCCGGCGCTCTCCCAAGTGTTGAGCGCGATGTGGTGGTGATAATCGCCGGCCGCGAGGAACGCCGCGCTGTGGGCCATGCGCTGCGTGATGGCGAAGCCGAGCACGCCGTGGTAAAACGCGAGCGCGCGCTCGAGGTTGGCGACCTTGAGGTGGACGTGCCCGATGCGCACGCCGGCGGGGATCATTTTCCGTGCCCGGCGCCGCCTGAGCCGTCGGCAGCAGCGGCAGGGGCGGGTTCTGTTTTCTTGTTGAAGGCTTTGAGGTAGTCGGCCATCTGGAGCGCAGGCACGCCCTTGGCGTACCAGGCGGGCATGGGGCCGCCTTTGAGGTAGTGATCGAAGAACTGCATCATGCGGATGGTGTAGTCCTTCTGGTCGGCGCGCTTGGCGAGGGAGTGGTTCTGGCTGGGGTAGTCGAGCAGCACCACCGGCCTGTGCAGGCGGCGCAGGGCGTTGAAATACTCCATGCCTTGGGTGAAGTCCACCGCGCCGTCGCCAAGATCCGAGAGCATGAGCAGCGGGGTGGTCACGTTCTTGACGTTGGCCACGGGGCTGTTGCGGGTGTAGATGTCCCAGAGGTCCCAGGGCGGGCCGGTGAAGCGGCCCTGCGAGGCCTCAAAAATCTGGCCGTTGGTCTCGCCCGAGTTCTTGTAGATGAGCCCGTACATGCTGATCATGTCGGTGAGCGGCGCGCCAGCGGCGGCGGCGGCGAAGAGGTTGGTTTGGGTGATGGTGAAGGCGGTTTGGTACCCGCCCCAGGAGTGGCCGTGGATGCCGATGCGCTTGGGGTCGGGCACGCCGGTGGAGATGGCGGCCTTGACCGCGTTCTCCAGGCAGATGGCGGCCGAAACGCCGGGTTCGTTCACCTTGTAGGTGATGTCGGGATCGAAGACGGCATAGCCGTTGCTGGTGTACAACCCGATGCTGAAGCCGTTGGCGGTGGGGCGCTGGAACTGGAACGCGTTCTGCGACATCTTCTCGTAGAACTCGACCACCATCGGATATTGCTTTCCTTTCACATAATCCGGCGGCAGATGCAGCGCGCCTTGCAAGCGGTCGCCTTTGTAGCCGACGTAATTCACCAAGATGGTGCCGCTGGACCAGGCGAACGCCTTCACCTCGGCGGCAAAGTCGGTGAGCTTGGCCGCCTCGGCCAGCGCTGCGCCGGCGGCGTAGAATTCCGGCGGGTCGCCGGCGGTTTGACGGGCGTAGATATAGAGAGGCGCGTTTTTTGCCTTCTCCAGGCCGGCAAACGAGGCGTCCTCGAACTGGATGCGATGCGCGCCGGGTTGGCCGGGCTCGAGGACGGCGATGCCGTCCTTCTTAGTCCATTCGCTGTAGGCATCGAGGTAGACGGGCTTGGAGAGATCAAAGCCGCGCAGGTTCGGGTCCGCCATGGCGTCGAAGTTCACCAGGCGGCGGTACCGGATGCCGTCGCGCTTGCCATCGGCGGTGAGGTTGATGGCCGTGCCGCCGGAGACCGGCACCTTCCAAACGTCCCAGTTGTCGGAGAGCAATAGTTCGCGGCTGTCGCGCGACCAGCCGACGATGGGCACGGGAGGACGATCGAGATTGTGGTCGTCTTCGGTGTTGACGAAGGAGACCGGCGCGCGCGCGGTGAGATTGACACGGGTGCCCGCGGCCATGTCGTATACCCAGTAGTTGCCGCCGCGGAAGAAGGCGAAGTGAATGCCGTCGGGGGCGGGCTCATCTTGCCAGCGCGCCTTCTGCACGGCGAGTTTGCGCGCGCCGGTGGAGAGGTCGTACACGTAGATGTCGTCGTAGGTTTGACCGTCGAGGTGGCCCTGGAGCTCATAGGGATCGTCGCCAAGGCCGATCGCATAGCGCTGGTGGGGCGCGAGCGCGACGGTGCGCACGGTGTCGTCGGCAAGGCGATGGAAGGTCTTGTCGGCGAGGCGGTATTCGCTCAAGTAGCTGTAGTTGCGGTCCTGCGCCTCTTCGACAATCTGCTGGCTCTGCAGGCGCGGGTCCTGGTAATTCCAGATGATCAGGTCCACGCTGTCGCTGGCATCCTCGGAAGTGCCGGCAGGGTCCTTCACTGCGGGCTTCATCCGGTGGATGCCGAAGAACAGAGCGGCGTCATCATCGCTCCAAGAGGGGTCGCGGTTGGGACTGAGGGTCATGCCCGCGGGAAAGCCGGCATCGTCCGCCGGATTGAACACGGTTTTGGTCGCTGCAGCGTTGGCCAAGCCCGTGAACCCGAGCAGGCTGTAGCGCTTGTCCAGCGAAGCCTTGTCGTCGGTGCCTTTGAGCACAGCGAGGGCGGTGCCGGCGTCGTTCCAGCTCAGGCCGCGGTAGATGGCGTGATCGTCGCTGTCGAGGGCGCGGCTGGCGCCGGTTTCGAGATTGCGCAGGTCCACGCCGTTGCCGCTGCGGTCTTCGGCGCTGATGGTGTAGGCGAGGTAGCGGCCCTGCTTGTCGAAGGCGAACTCGCCGACATTGCCGATGTTGATTTCCTCGCCGCTGGCGAGATTGTGGAGAATGAGATCGCTGCCGCGCGGATCGGCTTCCGGTGCGTTGGCGTCGGCGCTTGCGCCGCCGCGGCCTCCGCGACCGCCGGCGGCGGCAGGCGCGGCACCCGCGCCGGGCGGGGCGGGCGGTAACTTCTGAAACGCGATCCAGGCGGGGTTGTCGCCGGAGAAGGCAAAGCGGCGCACCCGCGCGAAGTCGGCCTTGACGCCGGTGCCGAGGTTCACGATCGCGGCATGGCTCTCGATCGGCTTGTGCTGGCGCTTGAGGCGCTCGCCCTCGGCGTGGCTGGGGTCAGCCAGGAACGCGCCAAAGCGACCATCGCTGGAGAAGGCGAGGTTCGCGCCTGCTCCGCCGCCGCGACCGCCGCGTCCACCGCCCGCCGCTGCGCCGGTGGGCGCTTCGCCGAGCGAGAACGTGTAGGCCGTCTCGGCGCGAGTCTGGCGGAAGGTCACACGGCCATCGCCTTCGAGCGAGGTTTCGCGGTAGGCGAGCCATGCGCCATCATTCGAGAGGGCAGTGCCGGCCACGCTCTTCCAGGCCATGACGTCGGGAACGGTGAGGGCGCGTTTCGGGGCGTTTTGCGCCCCCAGGGTCACGGCCAGAGCGAGCGATGCCAGCGAAACAGCGAGAATCCGAAGCCTCATGGGCCGGAGAATAGCAGAACTCGGGAGCGGCGCAGCGGTTATTCATCCCCGGTTTACTTCCGTGCCCAATTCGGCGCGGATAGGGCGAGGACGACTTTCAATGCCGGCCCGCCCGGCTGCTACGTGGCCGGGGCGATGGCGGGGCGGGGCTGGCGGCCGAGGACGCGGCGGACGGCGACTTGGAAGCGGTCCATATAGAGGTAGACGACCGGGGTGGTGAAGAGGGTGAGGGCCTGGCTGAGCAGCAGGCCGCCGACGATGGTGATGCCGAGGGGCTGGCGCAGCTCAGAGCCGGTGCCGCCGCCGACGGCGAGCGGAAGGGCGCCCAGCATGGCGGCGAGGGTGGTCATCATGATGGGGCGGAAGCGGAGCACGGCGGCGCGGTGAATGGCTTCCAGCGGCGCCAAGCCCTCCTGGCGCTCGCACTGCAGGGCGAAGTCAATCATCATGATGGCGTTCTTCTTGACGATGCCGATGAGCAGGATGATGCCGATGAGCGCCATGAAGTTGAGGTCGCTGCGGAAGTAGATCAAGGCCAGCAGCGCGCCGACCCCGGCCGAAGGCAGGGTGGAGAGAATCGTGATGGGGTGGATGTAGCTCTCGTAGAGCATGCCGAGGACGATGTAGACGGCGGCCAGGGCGAAGGCGATCAGCCAGGGCTCGCTGGCGAGGGAATCCTGAAAAGCCTTGGCCGTGCCCTGGAAGCTGCCATGCACGCTGTCGGGCAGCTGGACGGAGACCGAGGCATTGTTGACGGAGGCAACGGCGTCGCCGAGGGCGGCGCCCGGCGCCAGATTGAACGAGAGCGTGATGGCCGGCGCCTGCCCCTGGTGGTTCACCGAAAGCGAGAGCTCGCTGGGTGCGTAATGGGCGAACGCGCTGGCGGGCACGAGGGTGCCGTCGGTCGAGGAGACGTAAATCTGCTTGAGACCGTCGGGGCCGGCTTGGAAGCTGGGGTCCACGGTGAGGATGACGTGGTACTGGTTGATGCCCTCGTAGATGTTCGAGACCTGGCGCTGGCCGAAGGCGTCGTTGAGGGTGGCATCAATGGCTTGCATGGAGACGCCGAGGCGGCTGGCGGCGTCGCGGTCCACCACGAGGGTGGCCTCAAGGCCGTGGGTCTGCTGGTCGCTGTTGACGTCCCGCAATTGCGGAATTGAGCGCAGTTTGGCCAGCATGAGCGGGGCATATTTGTTGAGGTCGTCGAGGTTCTCGGATTGCAGCGTGTACTGGAACTGGGCATTGCTGCCGCGGCCGCCGACAGAGACATCCTGCACCGAGGTCAGAAACAACTGCGCGCCGGGAACGACGCGGGTGGAGCGGCGGAGGCGAGCGATGACCTGGTCGGAGCTGAGCTTGCGCACCTCGATGGGCTTGAGCTGGACGTTGATGCGGGCGGTGTTGGTGCGATTGCCGCCGGTGTAGGCGGTGATGGTGTCCACGGCGGGGTCGGCGCGGACGATCGAGACGAACTGGTCGAGCTTGTCGCGCATGGCGGCGAAGGAGAGGTCCTGATCGCCGACGATGGAGCCGTTGAGGCGCCCGGTGTCCTGCTGGGGGAAGAAGCCCTTGGGGATGATGAGGAACAGATACGCGTTGAGGGCGATGGTGGCGAGCAGCAGCGTCATCACCAGGGCCTGGTGGCGCAGCACCCACTTGAGGCCGATGTCGTAATCGCGCTTCATGGCCTCGAAGGCGCGCTCGGCGATGCGGTAGGCGAGGCCGTGCTGGCCGCTCTCGTGCCGCAGGAAGCGCGCGCAGAGCATGGGCGTGGTGGTGAGCGAGACGAGCAGGGAGAAGCCGATGGCGATGCTGAGCGTGACCGCGAACTCGCGGAACAAGCGGCCCAGGATGCCGCCCATGAGCAGGATGGGAGTGAAGACGGCGATGAGCGAGGTGCTCATGGAGAGCACGGTGAACCCCATCTCCTTGGCGCCCAGCAGCGTTGCCGGAAACGGCGGCATGCCGTTTTCGATATGCCGAGCGATGTTCTCGATCACGACGATGGCATCGTCCACCACGAAACCCGTGGCGATGGTGAGGGCCATCAGCGAGAGATTGTCAATGCTGTAGCCCAGCAGGTACATCACGCTAAAGGTGCCGACCAGCGAGAGAGGGACGGCGATGCTGGGGATGGCGGTGGCGCGGGGGTCGCGCAGGAAGGCGAAGACCACCAGCACGACCAGCAGGATGGAAATGATGAGCGTGATCTCCACGTCGTGGATCGAAGCCCGGATGGTGGGAGAGCGATCCTGGCTGACGATGATGTGCATCGTGTGCGGGATCGAGGCGCGCAGCGAAGGCAGTTGGGCGACCACGCGGTCCACGGTGTCGAGGATGTTGGCGCCGGGCTGGCGGAAGACGGCGACGGTGACGGCGGGCTCGCCATTGGCGCTGCCGTCGTTGCGGTAGTCGGCGGTGCCGTCGTAGACGTTGGCGACATCCTGCAGACGAACGGCGGCGCCATTGCGCCAGGCGACGATCAAGGGGCGGTACTCGTCGGCGGTGAAGAGCTGATCGGTGGAGTTGATCTCCATCGAGTGCGCACCCGCGCCGAGCATGCCCTTGGGGCGGTTGGCGTTGGCGTTGTTGAGGACTTGGCGGACTTGCTCGAGATTGATGCCGTAGCTGTTCATCTCGGGCAGGTGGGCCTCGACGCGCACTGCGGGCTGGGAGCTGCCGTAGACAAAGACTTGGCCCACGCCCTCGATCTGCGAAATCTTCTGCGCGACGATCGAGTCGGCGGCGTCGTAGACCTGGGGCATGCCGACCTCGACCGAGCTCATCGCCAAGTTGAGGATGGGGGCGTCGGCAGGATTGCTCTTGCGGTAGTGCGGGTTGCCGGGGAGGTTGGCGGGGAGCTGGCCGCGGGCGGCGTTGATGGCGGCCTCGACATCGCGGCCGGCGGCGTTGACGTCTCGGTCCAGAGCGAATTGCAGGGTGATGTTGGTCGAGCCCAGCGAGCTCGAGGAAGTCATCTCGGTGACACCGGCGATGCGGCTGAACTGGCGCTCGAGCGGGGTGGCGACCGCCGAAGCCATGGTCTCGGGACTTGCGCCGGGCAGGCCGGCGGAGACCGAGATGGTAGGGTAGTCAATCTCGGGAAGCGGAGCGACGGGGAGATGGCGGAACGCCACGCTGCCGGCCAGCAGCAGGGCGGCGGTGAGCAGCGAAGTCGCCACCGGGCGGCGGATGAAGGGAGCCGAGATGCTGGAGGCGCCGAAATCCCGCATGTCAGGCCTCGGCGGGAACGTCCCCCATGCCGGCGGCGGCCGGGACATGGCGGCGGAAGCGGCGACTAAGCCAATCGAAGGCGAGATACACGACCGGCGTCGTGTACAGCGTCAGGACCTGGCTGACCAGCAGGCCGCCGACGATGCAAATGCCCAGGGGACGGCGCAGCTCGGAGCCGGTTCCGGTGCCGAGGGCGAGCGGGATGCCACCCATCATGGCGGCGAGCGTGGTCATCAAGATGGGGCGGAAGCGCAGCAGGCAGGCTTCATAGATGGCCTCGCGCGGCGATTTGCCGTGCTTGCGCTCGGCCTCAAGCGCGAAGTCAATCATCATGATGGCGTTCTTCTGCACGATGCCGATCAGCAGAATGAGGCCGATCAGGGCGATGATGCTGAACTCGGTGTGGAACAGGATCAGCGCCAGCAGCGCGCCCACGCCAGCCGAGGGAAGCGTGGAGAGAATCGTGATGGGGTGGATGTAGCTTTCGTACAAGACCCCGAGCACGATGTAGACGGTGATCAAGGCGGCAAGGATGAGCAGGGGCTCGCTGGCGAGGGAATTCAAGAACGCGGCGGCGGTGCCTTGGAAACTGGGCTGGACGGACGGCGGCAAGCCGATCGCGGCCTCGGCTTGATGGATGGCGTTGACGGCGTCGCCGAGCGAGGCTCCGGGGGCGAGATTGAAGGAGAGCGTCACCACCGGGAACTGGCCCTGGTGGTCGATGGTGAGCGGGGCGGTGGTCTGCTCGACTTGGGTGAACGTATCGAGCGGGACCTCGATGCCGCCCGCGGTGGAGACGCCGGTGAGCGTGGCCGACGCGCTGACCGTTCCGGCCGCCGCGGTGCCGACCGCGCCCGCGCCGCCGCCGCCGCCCGAGCCGGCGTTGACGAAGATTTCCTTGAGCGAGTCGGGATTGCGCTGGTACTTCGGGTCCACTTCGAGGATGACGTGGTACTGGTTCTGCTGGGTGAAGATGGTCGAGACCTGGCGCTGGCCGAAGGCGTCGTAAAGCGTGTTGTCCAGGGTCGAAGGAATGATGCCGAGGCGGGAGGCAGCGTCCCGGTTGATCTTGACCATGGCCTGGCGGCCGCCGTTCTCCTGGTCGCTGGCGACATCGCGCAACTGCGGCATGGATTGGAGCTTGGCCAGGAGCTTGGGCACCCACTGGGCGAGCTCGGAGGCGTTGGCATCCTCGACGCTGTACTGGAACTGGGTGCGGCTGACGCGGTCCTCGACGCTAAGATCCTGCACCGGCTGCATGAAGAGGGCGATGCCGGGCACTTGGGCGAGTTTGGGCTGGAGGCGGCGGATGATCTCCGAGGCGCTGGCTTGGCGCTGCTCGACCGGCTTGAGGTTGATCTGGATGCGTCCGTCGTTGAGCGTGGTGTTGGTGCCATCCACTCCGATGAACGAGGCGATGTTTTCGACCGCGGGGTCTTGCAGGATGACCTTGGCCAGGGCCTGCTGGCGCTCGGCCATGCCGGCGAAGGAGATATCTTGCGGGCCTTCGGAGATGCCCAGAATTTCGCCGGTGTCCTGCACCGGGAAGAAGCCCTTGGGAACGACCACGTAAAGGTAGATGGTGAGGACCAGCGTGGCGACGGTGACGACCAGGGTGGCGAACTGGTGCTGGAGGATGAAGTCGAGGGTGCGGCCGTAGAAGCGGATGATGGCCTTGAAGCCGCGCTCGGAGAGGTGAAAGATGCGGCTCTGCTCGCTTTCGGGCTTGTGCTTGAGCAAGCGGGCGCACATCATGGGCGTCAGGGTCAGCGAAACGAACGCCGACATCAGGATGGTGACGGTGAGGGTCAGCGCGAACTCGCGGAACAGGCGCCCGACCACGTCGCCCATGAACAGCAGCGGGATCAGCACGGCGATCAGCGAGAAGGTGATCGAGATGATGGTGAAGCCAATTTGCCCTGCGCCTTCAAGCGCGGCCTGGAGCGGCGTAAGGCCGGCTTCGAGGAAGCGGCTGATGTTTTCGATCATGACGATGGCGTCGTCCACGACGAAGCCGGTCGAGATGGTGAGCGCCATGAGCGAAAGGTTGTCGACCGAGAAGCCGAGCAGGTACATGAAGGCAAACGTGCCGACCAGCGAGAGCGGAACGGCGATGCTGGGGATGACGGTGGCCGGAACGTTGCGCAGGAAGACGAAGATCACCAGCACGACCAGAATGACCGTGAGGCCGAGCTCGAGCTCGACATCGCGGACCGAGGCGCGGATGGTGATGGTGCGATCGGTGAGGGTTTGGACTGCGACCGAGGTGGGCAGCGATGCCTGGACGCGATTGAGCAGGGTCTGGACGCGGTCCACCACGCCGATGATATTGGCTCCCGGCTGGCGCTGAATATTGAGGATGACCGCGGGCTCGGTGTTGGCCCAGGCGGCCTGGTTCTCGTTTTCCGGGCCCGCGACCACGTTGGCGACGTCGCTGAGCCGCACCGGGTTGCCATGGCGGTAGGCCACGATCAGCGGGGCATAGTCGGCGGCAGAGTTGAGCTGGTCATTGGCACCGATGGTGTAGGACTGGTGCGGGCCATCGAAGAATCCCTTGGCCTGATCCACGTTGGCCTGGCTCAGCGCGGTGCGCAGATCCTCGAAGCTCATGCCGTAGCTGGCAAGCGAGTTCGGGTTCACCTGCACGCGCACGGCAGGGCGCTGTCCGCCGGAGATGCTGACCAGGCCGACGCCGGAGACCTGGGAGATTTTTTGTGCCAGCGAAGTCTCCGCCAAGTCCTCAACCTGCGACAGCGGCAGCGTCGCGGAAGTGAGGGCGATGGTGAGGATGGGCGCGTCGGCCGGGTTGCTCTTGCTGTAGATCGGGGGGTTGGGGAGGTCGGGCGGCAGCAAAGTACCGGCGCCGTTGATGGCGGCCTGGACCTCTTGCTCGGCGACATCAATATCGAGGTCGAGGACGAATTGGAGGGTGATGATCGAGCTCCCGAAGGAGCTGATCGAAGTCATCTGGTTGAGGCCGGGAATCTGACCGAGCTGGCGCTCGAGCGGCGCGGTGACCGAACTGGTCATCACCTCCGGGCTGGCCCCGGGATAAAAGGTCTGCACCTGCATGGTGGGGTAATCCACCTGGGGCAGGGCGGAGACGGGAAGCTGCTCGTAGGCTACAAAGCCGGCCAGCAGGACGCCCACCATGAGAAGGCTGGTGGCGATAGGCCGGAGAATGAAGGGCCGGGATGGGTTCAAGGCAGATCCACCTCAATCTCGGTCGAAAACTCTAGTGATCGGTGGCGACGCTCTTGGCGGGCTTGACGCCATGATGGCGGCCGCCGCGGGCGGCGGCCTCTGCTGTGGCGGAGGTGGCGGCAGCGGGATGGGAAGCGGTCGGGCCGGCGGGCTGGACCATGGTGGTTTCGACGCGCGAGCCCTCTTCCAGCTTGTCGGCTCCATCCACGACCACGGTGTCCCCCGGCGCGACGCCGGTCGAGAGGCCGACATCGTTGCCTTCCGTCACCTGGACGGCAACGGAGTGGACGCTGACCTTATTCTGCGGCGAGACGACGTAGACATAGGTGCCTTGGGGGCCGCGCTGCACGGCGGCTACGGGCACTACGGTGAGGCCGGTAGCGGTGCCGACCTGCATGCGCGCATTCACCATCTGGTTGGGAAAGAGCGCGTTGTCATTGTTGTCGAACATGGCCTTCAGCTTGAAGGTGCCGGTCGAAGGGTCAATGGCATTGTCAATCGTGAGCAAGTGGCCCTGAGCGAGGAGCTTGGTGTTGGTGCTGTCGAAGGCGGCAACATCGGGGTGACGACCGGCGGAGAGCTCGCCGTAGACCTGCGGCAGATCCTGCTGGGGAAGGGTGAAGAGGACCGCGATCGGCTGGACCTGGGTAATGACCGCCATGGCTTGGGCGTCGCTGGAGTGGACGATGTTGCCGGGATCCACTTGGCGGAGGCCGATGCGGCCGGTGACGGGGGCGGTGATCTTGCTGTACGAGAGGTTCAGAGTGGCGGTTTGGATCGAGGCCTGGTCGCTGGCCATCGCGCCCTTGTACTCGTCCACGAGTGCAGCCTGCGAATCAAGCTGCTGCTTGGCAACGATGTTCTGCTGGTACAGGGTCAGGTAGCGCTGATAGTCAATTTGATCGTCGTTATACAGGGCGGTGTCATGCGCGAGCTGGCCTTGGGCCTGGGCAAGGGCAGCCTGGTAGGGACGGGGATCAATATCGACCAGCAGGTCACCCTGGCGAACCATTTGCCCTTCTTGGAAATGCACTTGGACGATCTGGCCATCCACGCGGCTGTGCAGGCTCACGGTGTTGGCGGGTACGACAGTGCCAATGTTGCGCAAGTAGAGCGGGATGGACCGATTGGTGGCTTTTGCCACCACCACGGGAACCGGGGCAGCATTGGGGCCGCCCGAGCCCCCGCGACCGCCGCGGCCGGCAGCGGCCCCGCCTGGGGCCGAGGCGGCAGGAGCGGGGCGGTAATGCCAACCGGCGTAGCCAATTCCGGCCAGAATCAGAAGCCAGACCCAGCCGGTGTGGCGGTGTTTCGGCGCAGCTGTCCCCATAACCCCTTCTAGAACGATGCCGGAGGCTTGACCGTTACCTCATTTGCGGGGGGCGGGGCGATCGCCGGTCCGAAATGTGTTGTGGACACCTTATGTTTACTATTTTCAGCGTTTTCCAGCTCATTCGGCTTCGGTCCCCATGGGCAGGTAGTACTGCGCCCCGACGACCGGTTCCTCCAGCCGCCGCATAAGCTCGCGCAAGTCGCCGGAGTGCTCGACGAAGTCAATCTCGCTGGTGTTGACGACCAACAAGTCGGTCTCGCGGTAGCGGAAGAAGAAATGATCGTAGGCCTTGACCACCTCGGCCAAATACTCGTCCGAGACGCGCTGCTCGCTGGACAGGTTCTTGCGCTCGAGGCGCTGGCGCAGCACCGCGGGCGTGGCTTGCAGGTAGATCACCAAATCCGGGAGGGCAATCTGCGGGCGCAGGAGCTCGAAGTAGGGGGTGTAGACGGCGAGCTCGGCGTCGCTGAGATTGATGTAGGCGAAAATCTTGTCCTTCTCGAAAATGTAGTCGGTCACCAGCAGCTCCGAGAGCCGGCCGGGGCCCAGGGGCGCGAGCTGGTTGTATCGCTGCAGGAGGAAGTGCATCTGCGCGCGAAATGCAGCGCCGGGCTCGCCAGCGTAAAATGCCTCAAGGTGAGGGTTATTCTCAGGCTCGAGCAGCAGGCGCGCGCCGGTGGTCTGGGCGAGCAGGTGCGCCAGGCTCGACTTGCCCACGCGGATGGGTCCTTCAAGCGCAATGTAGCGCGGGCGCGCCGCCGCCGGCTGGTCGGACATGCCTTGCATTCTACCAAGGCGGATTCGAGGTGAGGCCACCAGGGGCCGTGCGCCTGCGGCTCCTATCGCTGCGCGCGCGCTGGCTGGGTGAGTTCGGCGAGGCCCTGAGTCCGCATACGCTCAAGGTCTCCGGGCTGGCTGTGCTGGTCGGCGCGGCCTCGGGATATGTGGCGCTAGGGCTGCTCGATCTCATTTATTTGCTGACCGGCTTCTTCTTCCACGGGCGCTGGTCGCTGGCGGCGTGGACGCCCCTGAACCATTCGCTTGGCGCTTGGGTCATCGCGATTCCGGTGATCGGCGGCTTGCTGGTCGGGCTCATGATCTATTTTTGGGAGCCGACGCTCAAGGGACACGGTATTCCCGAGGCGATGCAAGCAGTATTGATCGACAAGAGCATCGTGCGCGGGCGAGTGGCGTTCCTGAAGCCGCTGGCCACCGCGCTCGCGATCGGAACGGGCGGGCCCTTCGGGGCGGAAGGGCCGATCATTCAAACCGGGGCGGCGCTGGGTTCGTTGCTGGGTCAGAGGCTCAAGCTCACCGCCTACGACCGCCGGGTGCTGCTGGCCGCGGGAGCGGGCGCGGGAATGGCGGCAACGTTTCTGGCCCCGCTGGCAGGGCTGATGGTAGCGATCGAATTGATCCTGTTTGAATTTCGCGCGCGATCCTTCATTCCCGCGGCACTCGCTTGCGCCATTGCCGACGCCGTGGCGGTGCATTACCGGGGCAATGCGCCGATGTTCCCCACCCCGCTGTTTCAGTTGCGCAGCATGGAGGAGCTGCTCTTGTTCGCCCTGCTGGGGGTGGTGTGCGGGCTGATCGGCTTGGCGATGACCAAGGCGTTGTTCTGGCTCGACGCCTGGTTTGACAAGCTGCCCTTGCGGCCGGTCGCGATCTGGGCGCCGGTGACGGGGGCGGCGGCCCTGGGGGTGATCGGGTACTTCTTCCCCGAAGTCTTCGGCACCGGGTACGACACGATCCGGACCATGCTCAACGTCAAGGTGCCGGCGGCGAGGCTACTGCAGGTCTCGGCGGCGAAGTTCTGGGCGCTGGTGATTTCGCTGGGCTCGGGCACGACGGGCGGCGTCTTCGCCCCGTCGCTGGTGGTGGGCGGCGGGGTTGGCGCGGCCTTCGCCCAGGGCTGGCACGCGCTGCTGCCGAACGCGCCCATCAGCCCGCCGGCATTTTACGCGCTGGCGGCGATGGCGGCGGTCTTCGGCAGCATCGCGCGCGCGCCGCTCACGGCGGTGGTGTTCCTATTCGAGTTGAGCCACAATCCGGACGCGGTGCTGCCGCTGATCGTGTGCGTGATGATCGCGGATGGCACCATGCGCCTGTTCAGCGCGAACTCGATGATGACCGCCAAGCTGGCCAAGCGCGGCTTGATCGTCTCGCAGGATTACGTTGCGCCGCAGTTCCTGCTCTGGAGCACGCAGGCCGAGGAGATCATGCGTCCGCTTCCCGAAACCGGCTGGAGCGATGCCTCCGCGCTGGCGACCACCGCGGGTGAGAGCCTGGCGGTGCTCGCCCATCGCATGATCGAACAAAGCGCGGAACACGCGCTTGTGATGAGCGCCGAGAACCCGCCGCAAAGGCTCGGGATCGTGACCATCTCCGACATCCTCGCGCTCGAGCAGGAGATGCTCAAGAAGCACGAGGTGCACCGCGGCTGAGGCCGAGGGTTAGCTGCGCAGCATCAATTTCGCAATCGTCTGCAATTGCAAATTCGAGGTGCCTTCGTAGATCTTGCCGATCTTGGCGTCGCGATAGTACTTCTCGACCGGGTAATCCTTCACGAAGCCATAGCCGCCGTAGACCTCGACCGCAAGCGAGGCGACACGCTCGGCGACCTGCGAAGCGAAGTATTTGGCGATGGCCGCCTGCTGAATGAATTCCTCGCCCGCGTCCTTGAGGCGGGCCGCGTTGTAGACCAGCAAGCGCGCGGCCTCGATCTCGATCTTCATCTGCGCCAACTGGAACTGCACGCCCTGAAATTCGGCGATCGGTTTGCCGAACTGCTTGCGCTGCTGGGCGTAGCCGAGGGCGCAATCGAGCGCGCCTTGCGCCAAGCCGAGCATCTGGGCGGCGATGCCGATGCGGCCTTCGTTCAGCGTCTCAATCGCAATCTTGTATCCCTTGCCGACCTCGCCCAAGACATTGGCGGCGGGAACAAGGCAATCCTCGAGCAGAAGCTCGCAGGTGCTGGAGGCGCGGATGCCCAGCTTGTCCTCCTTCTTGCCCACGCTGAAGCCGGCGAAATCGCGCTCGACGATGAAGCCGGTGATGCCGCGGTAGCCGGAGGCGGGGTCGGCGTTGGCGAAGAGCACGAACAGGCTGGCCTCCTGCGCGTTGGTGATCCAGAGCTTGCGGCCGGTGAGGCAGAAGCCGTCGGCGCGTTTCTCCGCGCGGGTTGCCAACGCGAAGGCGTCGCTGCCCGAGCCGGCCTCCGAGAGGGCGTACGCGCCCACCCATTCCGCAGCCATGCGCGGCAGGTACTTCTTCTTTTGGGCCTCGCTGCCCCAGCGCAGCAGGGCATTGTTGACCAGCGTGTTTTGCACATCCACAATCACGCCGGCAGAGGCATCCACCCGCGACAGTTCCTCGACCGCGAGCACGGCATCGAAGAAACTTCCCCCGCTGCCGCCGAACTGCTCGGGAATTTGGATGCCCATCCACCCCAGGGCGAAGAATTCCCGCAGCATGCCATCGTCGAAGTGGGCGCCTTCGTCCATTTCCCGCACTTTCGGGCGGAGGCGCGACTCCGCCCATTCGCGCACGGATTCGCGCAGCAGGAGTTCTTCGGATGAGAGGGTGGTCAGGGGGGCAGTCGGCATGAGGATTCCATTTTCGCCCAATCTCCCCCAGCTTCAGCGCTGCACCCTTCGGCCATTGCGGACCGACCGAATGGTTAGACTGGCGGCGATGGGTGATTTGCAAAATTTTGGTGTGGCGTGTATAGTAGGCGTTCCGCTGAGCGCTCAGGGCTTATTCTTCCCAGGCAATTCAGCGGGCAAGGCGCCAGCCGAACCGGCGCACACCAGAACCTCGGGCGCTAGTAATTCCGGGGGTTCACTCGACCAAATTTTATTTTCTGGGAGCGGCTTTCGGGCTGAAACTTTTGGTGTTCAAGCAGCGTCCAATGGCCAAGTTGGGTTTTTTGCAGCACGCAATTTTTTTACGGATTTTTTGAACTATGCAGGGAGGAGGTGGGCAGACATGCCAGCAATCATGGAGGGGCTGAAGGCGAGAGTTCATTGCCCGATGTGCACGCGCACAGTTGACGGGTTGGCGGTTCCTGAGGTGCGGCTGGGACGTTCGCGCCTGCGGGTGATGCCGGGCCAGAAGTGCGTCCGCTGTTCGGCGTCGCTCGATGCCGGCTACGTGCTCGAGCTGCTGCCGGAAACCGAGCAGCCGGCCGCAGTCGCGAAAGGCCGCCATCGCGCGGCGTAACCGGACGAGCGCAAACCATCCATTGCCAGTTGGACCGCTTCGCGGCGGCGCCAACTGGCAATTTCGTTTCATGGCGCCTATTCAGACCATCATCTTCGACCTGGGCAACACGCTGATCCCGTTCAGCCTCGCGCTGCTGCGTGCCCGCTGGGGAGATGGCGCTGCCGAGGCTGCGGAGTTGTGCAACCGCCTCGAGTCGGGCCGCATGCCGTCAGCGATGTTTCGCAGCCGCATGTGCGCGCTGACCGGACTGGAGGATGCCGGGTTCGACGCTTGGTGGAATTCCATCTTCGAAGAGCGTTGGCTCATCGCGCCCGAGCGCATCCGCGCCGCTAAGGAGCAATACCGTGTCGGGCTGCTCTCGAACACCAACGCCCTGCACTTCGATTTCCTGCGGCGCACCCGGCCTCTGCTTGACGAGCTCGATTTCCACGTCCTCTCCCACGAAGTCGGCGCCTCCAAGCCCGAGGCGGCGATGTACGCCGCCGCCGAAGCCGCGGCCCAATGCCGGCCCGAAGCGATCTTGTACTTGGACGATGTTCCCGAGTTCGTCCGCGCCGCGCACGCGCGCGGCTGGCAGGCGATCGAGTTTACCGGGCCTGGAATGTTGGACGAAGCGCTCGATGCCGCACTGCAACTGAGCGGAAACAAGGGAACCAGAATGGGGTCGTGACCGCCGGCGACCGGCTCAGGCGGCGGCGTCGCGGGTGAAGGCGAGGTCCTCCGAGCCCGTCACGTAATCCACCAGGACGCGTTCGGGGGCGCCGACCTGGCGGGTGGCGATCAGGCTCGCGAGTGGGGCGACCAGGAGCCGCTCGATGGCGCGCTTCAGCGGTCGCGCGCCATAGCGGGCGTCGGTGCCTTGAGCCAGAAGCCGGGCGCGCGCTCGCGCAGTGCAACGGAACTCGAGCACGGGCGCGGCGGCGTCGCTGCGGCCGGCGGCCAGACGGGAGCGCACGGCGTCGAGCTCGAGATCCAGCACCCGTTCCAACTGCACCTGGTCCAGCGGCTGGAACACCAACACGTGGTCGAGGCGGTTGAAGAATTCGGGCGAGAATTTTCGCCGAGCGGCGGAAACCGCGGCGCCGTCGAGGCGGCGCTGGGCGGCCGCGCCCGCGGGCGCGAAGCCCAAGCCGGGGCGGAGCAGGGTCTGCATTTCGCCGGCACCGAGGTTGCTGGTGAGGAAGATCATGCAGCGCGAGAAGTCCACGTGGCGGTTGTCGCCCAGGGTGAGCGTGGCCTTGTCGAGGATGCCGAGCAGCAACTGCCAAAAGGCATCGGATGCTTTCTCCACCTCGTCGAAGAGCACCAGCGTCAAGGGCGCTTCCGGCGTCTGGCAGCGGTCGAGCGCCTCCTGGGTCAAGATGGGATGCGTCTCGCGGTGACCCAAGTACCCCGGAGGCGAGCCCACCAGCTTGGCGATCTCATGGCTATGCTGAAATTCGGCGCAATCCACCTTGATAAGATTCCGCGGATTGCCGAAAAGGGCCTCGGCCAGCACCTCGACGGCATGCGTCTTGCCCGAGCCGGTCGGGCCCAGGAAGAGGAAGTTGGCGAGCGGGCGCTGGCGCGAGCTGAGCCCCGCGAGCAGGGTTTGGTAGCAGTCCACGATGCGCTCGAGCGCCTCGCCTTGGCCTACCACCCGGGCGCGCATCTGATCGAGCAACGCCGCCGCTTGTGGGCTGCGGCGGTGGGGATTGAGAACTACTCTGGCCGCGGCCGCCATGGCCAACCTCCCGTCTTTCTAAAAGATGCGCGAGCCGGGCGGCGCGATTCATGAACGTTTCGAGCGCCAGCAAGTTCAGGCCAGACCTAGCCCGGCGTCGTGGCGGAAGGACGGCGGTGCCCATTTGACTTCCCGCGCCAATAGGTAGACAATCTGCCTATGCCGCCAGAGTTGCTGCCAGGCACGCTCGACTTCCTGATCCTCAAGATCCTTACGCTGGGGCCGCGCCACGGCTACGGCATCGCACAACGGCTGCGGCAGATCTCGCAGGAGGTGCTGCGGGTGAAGCAGGGTTCGCTGTATCCGGCGCTGCACCGGCTGGAGCAGCAGAAATGGATCCGGGCCGAATGGCGCATCAGCGACACCGGCCGCGAGGCACGGTTCTATGAGCTGACCGCGCGCGGACGCCGGCATCTGGCCGATGCGGCCATGGAGTGGAGCGAGGTGGCGGAAGCCATCCGTTTGGTGCTCGCGCATGAGGAAGCCTGACCGCGTGCAACAAGAGCTGCGCGATCACCTGGAACGGCGCGCCGCCGATTTGCACAGCGAAGGCGTCGGCGAAGCCGAAGCCCGGCGGCAGGCCGCCGCCGAGTTCGGCGGGCTCGACGCCATCGCGCAAGCGGTGCGGGAAACGCGGCGGCTGCAATGGCTGCGCGAAGCCGCCACGGATGCGCGACTGGCGGCGCGGAGTTGGAGGCGAAGTCCCGGCTTCGCGGTCACCGCCTTTTTGATTCTTGCCCTCGGCATCGGCGTCAACCTGGTGATGTTCGGCGTATTGCAAGCGACGTTGCTGCGGCCGCTGCCGTTCCCCGATGGCCAGCAGTTGATCTATCTCACCGAGCTCGACAACCACGGCGCCGACCAAACCTTCTCGATCCCCGACCTGCGCGATTTCCAGGCGCAGATGACCTCGCTCAGCGGCTTGGGCGGCTATCGGGACTACGGCGTCACGCTGACCGGCGGCGCGGACGGCTCGGTGCTCGTTCCCGGGCGCTTGATGTTCGCGGGTACTTTCGAAGCCCTGGGCGTGCCCCCGCTGTTGGGGCGATGGTTCACCCCGCAGGAGCACACCCCGAACGGCCCGCCGGTGGCCATCATCACCTACGGCCTCTGGCAATCGCGCTTTGGCGGCGATCGCGGTGCGATCGGCAAGATGCTGGAGACCAGCAACGGGCCGCGCGAAATCGTGGGCGTGATGCCGGCCAGCTTCTCCTTCGATCGCCGGGTGCAGGTGTATGCGCCCTACGAGGAGCTTGCGCCCGCGCTCTATTTCAATGACCGCGCCAATAGCTTCATTCTCTACGGCGTCGGCCGTATGCGCACGGGCGTCGCGCTGGAACAGGCGCGGACCCAAGCCGCCGCCGTTTCCGCGCGACTCGCCCAGCAGTACCCGAAGTCGAATGCGACCGTGCACGCCACGGCGGTCCCGCTGCAAGCGAAGCTAACCGGCAGCGTCGGCCCCAGCCTCTGGATGCTCTTCGCCGCAGTCGGCGTGCTGCTCTTGATTGTCTGCGCCAATCTGGCCAACTTGCTGCTGGCGCGCGCAGCCGGCCGCGCGCAGGAGATGGCGGTGCGGTCCGCGCTGGGCGCGAGCCGCGGACGCCTGGCCCGCCAGCTCTTGACCGAAGGCATGCTGCTCTCGAAGCTGGGAGGCCTGGCCGGGGTAGCCCTGGCCTGGTGGGGTTTGCGCGCCACCGCCGCCGCGCTGCCGCCTACATTCCCCTATACCGGCTCTCTGACGCTCAATCCCGCCGTGGCCATGTTCGGCGTCGGTTTGGCGCTGGCGGCGGGCGTGCTCCTCAGCTTGGCACCCATGCTGCTGGTTGGGAAAACCTCGATGCGCGCGCGCGCTGGCGCGGGCCGCCATCGCCTGCATTCGGGCTTGATGGTGGCCGAGGTCGCTATGGCGATGGCGCTGCTCACCGCCGCCGGCCTGATGCTGCGCAGCATGCAAGCGCTCAATCGCGTGGACTTGGGCTTTGATCCGCATCATGTCCTGACCGCGACCGTGTCGGTGTACAGCCACCAGTACAAGACTGCCGCCGACTACGAGCGGTTTTTCACCGCGCTGCGCGACCGCGCCGCCGCCCTGCCCGGCGTAGAGTCCACCGCCGTTGTGTTTCCCGTGCCCTACACGCCGCAGATCGCCGATTGCTTCATTGCCCTTCAAGGCCGTGCGCCCGATCCCAACGCGCCGCTGACCTCCTACTATGTGGCCGCCAGCGCGTCCTATTTCTCGCTGATGCGCATGCATCTGCTCCGCGGCCGCGTCTTCACCGCCGCCGACGAGGCCCAGGGCGCGGCGCCGGTGGTGGTCGTGGACCAAAGCCTGGCCGAGCAGTACTGGGGCTCGATGGATCGCGCGCTCGGCCAGCAGGTGCAGATGTTCACCCAAGTCTTCGGGCAGGGCCACGTCCCGCCAGCGCGCATCGTCGGCGTGGTGGGCTCGTTCAAGGCCGAAGGCGCCGACATTCCGCCCAACCGCGAAATCATGATTCCGCTCAACCTCGCTAATTCAGGCATGACGTTGATGCTGCGCAGCTCTGGCGACCCGAAGCCGCTGGGCGCGGCGGTGCGGAAGCTGGTGCGCGACATGAACCCGAATTTGGCGGCGCCGGTCTCGGTCCCGCTTGATGACTTGATTGCCCGCGCCGAAAGCACACGATTGGTCTCGACCCGCCTGCTCGTGGGCTTCTCGCTGACGGCCCTGTTGTTGGCAGCGCTGGGCCTCTACGGCGTGCTGGCCTACCTGGTCCATCAGCGGCGGCGCGAGTTGGGCATCCGCCTGGCGCTGGGTGCCAGCCGCCCCGCCTTGCAGGCGCTGGTGCTGCGGCAAGGCCTGGTTGTCGCCGCCGTAGGCATCGCGCTGGGGGGACTGGCCGCCCTGCTGGCCGCGCGCGCCATGGCCAGCCTGCTCTACCAGGTGCAGGCCTTCGATGGCTTCACCCTGGCGGGCGTCGCCGGCGTCTTGCTGGCCGCGGCCGCGCTCGCCTCCTGGTGGCCCGCCCGCCGCGCCGCAGGCGTGGATCCGCTGACGGTGCTCAAAGTTGATGGTTGATGGTTGGTGGTTCATCGAGGTGACCATGCGAACGACTGCGATTGTGATTGCGTTGGGGATTGTAGCGGGCCTTGCGCAGATGCCCAAGGCGCCGACCTTGCCCGCCGATATGAGCGGCTTTCTGGTCGGACACTGGACCTGCCACGGGCACCTCCCCAACGGCGAGCCGCTCGACGCCACGATTTCGTTCGCTCCGCTGCAGGGCGAGCAGGCGCTGCTGTTTCATCAAGACGACGTGGCTCCCGGCAACTTCCACGCCACTGGCCTCGGGACCGTGGACCGGACGACGGGCAAGACCGTAGCCTTTCTTCAAGACAACTCCGGCGGCGCGCGCTTCTTCACCAGCCCGGAAGGATGGACCGGCGGCCAGATCATCCTCGAAGACACCCCCATCCTCGGCCATGCCCCGTTCCGCGAGCGCTTCCTCTATCAGCGCACTGCCGCGGGCGGCTTGCGCGTGGACTGGGAAGTCGGCGCCCCCTCCGGCGGTTGGCGCCTCGGCGACCGCAACCAATGCACGCGGGCCGCAAACTGAGCCGAATCTAAAGGCTCACGGAGGACCTAAAATGTTTTATTGACATCCCGTAATTCGGGTGTAGGTTGACAGGCGGAGGTCCGAGATAGTGTCAAGAGCCTTTGCCACTCTCTTGTTTGCGGCGTTCTGTGTCTGCCCCCCCAGCACGCGTTAACCCAAACGCAAATAGCAACCCCTCAGGCGACGGATACCTATCAAGGTAAAGCCGTCGTCGCCAATCGCGTGCTGGTGAAATTCAAGCAGCCGCCCGCAGCGGCCAAATTGGCCGCCGTCACCACCGCCACCGGAGCCACCTACCGGCGCCCGCTCGGCGGCGCGGGCTGGTTCAAGCTCGAAGCCCCGACCCAATCGGTCGCCCAGCTCCTGGCCACGCTCTCTGCCGACGCCGATGTCGCCAAGGTCGAACCGGATTACATAGGCCATCCGACAGCGGTCCGCGCTTCGGCGGTGCCGGATCGCATTACACCCATGTTCGAATTGCCCAACGACCCTTTCTATTCGTCGCAGTGGGCGTTTGAGAACACTGGCCAGGCCATCGGCGGCATCACCGGCACACCCGGCGCCGACATCAACGCACCCGCCGCGTGGGATCTCAGCACCGGCAGCAAGAGCGTGGTGCTGGTGAACTTCGACACCGGCATTGACTTCAACAACCCCGACCTCGCGCCCAACGTCGGGTCGGCGCCCTCGGCCTATACCTTCACCGAAGGCGGCAACGTCTACAACTGCCCGCAGGGCTCGCACGGTTTCAACGCAATTGACAGTCAGTCGGGGTGCGCTGGCCAGGAATATGACAATGGGGGGACGAACGGGCACGGCACCCTCCAAGCCGGGGCGATGGGGGCCGCGACGGACAACGGCATTGGCATCGCGGGGACCGACTGGAATGCGACGATGCTGTCCATCAGCATTTGCACTGACGTTTGCGACTCCGCAACGGCCGTGACAGGCATAGATGCTGCGCTCCAAATCGCAAGCCACTTCGGGTTGCACCTTGCCGCGGGGAACTTCAGCCACGGTGGCCTCGATGACTCGGCTAGCCGACGAGATGACCCTAGCCGGGACGGAGACCGGGATGATTTTTGCCGCGAGCACCGGTGACGAGTGCCACGGCACGCTCAATCCGGCGGGCTTTTACCTCGCCAATGAGATTGCGGTCTCCGGGAGCGACATGTCTGACAACGTGGGCCAATACCCAAATGGGCATTGCTCGAATAGCGGCGGCGACATCGCCGCGCCGAGCGTGAACGTGTACACAACTACTCTTGGAGACACCACTGGGAACAACCCTCACGATTGGGATGGCACGTCGCTGTCCACGCCGATCGTCAGCGGCGCAATCGGGCTCCTGGAATCGGCTTGCCCGCTGCCTCCGTCAGTCGTGAAGGCCACGATCCTGGGGACCGCCGACCAGATCTCTGCGCTAACAAGCATCGCCACCAATGGTCGCCGCCTAAACCTCGGGAATGCAGTCTCTTCTTGCGCCGGCGCGGGGCACACCGCTGGAACCGGCACTGTCCAGATTCGTTTCTACACCAAAGATTTCAATCCGGACACCGGTTCGATCAACGTCACGATTGATGGCTACACGACCTCCTACTCCTACGACACCTCAGTGGACACGGTGGAACGGTCGGCCCAGGCCTCGCCGACTACCTCAGCGGCAGCAGCTGGTGGCAAGCTATCTATCAGGGCGGCGGCTTGATCAGCATCACCACCACCGCCAAAGGTCCGTACACCGGCTACACCCTTTCCACAAGCGTCAGCAATGATTGCAACCCGCCTTCTGATTGCGGTCGGGCACCCACCGTACGCCACACCGGCATTATTTCCTGGAATTGAGGAGCCATCATGACATCGAAATTACGCGCCGTCTTCATCAGTCTTTTCGCAGCAATCTTCGCGTCAGCGGCTCTCGCCCAAGCGCCGACGGCCAAGCCGGCTCCTGCAGCACCGGCCGCACGAGCCTCACAGAGCGCGCTCGCAACCGTGCCACCGGCTCCCGCACTCAGGGCCGCGAAGCCTGCCCCCGAGCCTGCCGTCCAGACCCAAGATAGGCACAACCACCATCGCGCCATCTGGATCACTTCGGCGATCGTCGGGGCTGGAGTGGCGACGATTCTGCTGGTCCACCACTACCACAAGGCCCCGTGCTACAACCCCGTGGTCAACCCCGTCACGGGCGCGGGTTGCTAAAGGCCGGTCGGATCAGTTGAGGTCATTGACTGGCGCGGACTCCCGGGCGGCTACGCCGCCCGACCCGCTTGACGCTCAACTGGGCTGGGGTTCTGGGGCCCAGCCCAGTTGGGTCCGCGCCTCTTAGTTCCCGGAGGCGGGCCGCCACTGCGTGAATTTCGCAGCCTTCCGCGCCGACTTTGCCCCAAGGAAAAGCGGCGCGGCCCCCGCGTGCGGCAGAGGATCAGCTTCAGACCTACGCTCGACCACACCGGAATGATTCCAGGGCATTCAAAGGAGCACTATGCGCATGGCACAAAGGTTCGCGACTTGGCTCACGATTGCAAGCATCTGCGCGGCGCCCGCGGCTACGATTCTGCTCATCCGTCACTATTCCTGCAAGGGGTGTGCCCATCCTATCGGCCGGGGAGCGGGGCTGGGCCGGGCCTGCCATAGGACTGGCGCCGGCTGCTGAACCAGACTCGCCGCCCTGCGCCGAGATTCACCGCACTTTAGTTCAGGTCGCGGGAGAGGATCAGCTTCAGCGTGATTTTATCGGAGGCGGAGTTGAGGCCGAAGCCGATGCCGGCCTCGACGTCCACCTTGGCGTAGTGGTCCACCACCGCCCAGGCCTGCTGCGACTGCTGCGCCGAAGGCAGAATGGCGCGCAGCTCGCCGAAGTCCGAGTACTGCTCCGCCGCCACCGCCCAGCTCTTGTCGAGGTGGTAGGCGATGCGCGAGGCGGGCGCGAAGTCGAGCGCGGCGAAGCCGCCCCGCCACGAATTGTCGAGGATGGGGTTGAAGATGAAGTCCCAGGGATGATAGTGCACGCCGACGATCGGGCGGATCTCCGAGGTGTACCGCCGCGGATCCCAGTGCTTCGAGTTGTAGCTGAACTCGAAGTTCATGCCGTAGAAGAACCGGCGCTCGTCGGCATTCGGCGAGACAAACAACAGCCGCAGCTTGCCGCCATTGATCTTCGCGCCCTGCTCCCCGGTGATGCTGTACAGCGGCAAGTAGAGCCCCAGCTCCAGCCAGGGCTTGTAGCCGTACGCCCACTCGAAGGCGCCGTTGAAGGAGTGGTTCGAGATCAGCGCGCCGCTGAACGCCGGCGTCTTGATGCCATCGGGCGTGAAGTTGGCGTGATAGGTGAGGTTGAATTTGCGCTGCCCCGCGATGCCGGCGTCGTAGACCTGGATTTCGTCGGTCTGTGCCTGTGCAGGGCGGGCCAGCGTGAGGCTCGCAGCCAAGGCGGCGAGGACGCAGATACAAACGGAGCGGGAAAATGCCATGTTCCCGAAATTGTACAGAAAAAACAGGCTAGAATCCTTCGGTAGGATCGCAGTATTACCAAGCTTGCAGTTTGGCGCGCAGTTTGTTGCCTGTTACTCGCCGCCGGATTGAGCGGCCAAGCAGCTCCAGCGCAGAAGCTGGCCGACGCCCCGCCCGACCCGCTGCTGCTGCTCTACAACCGCGCGCGCGCGGCGCTGGCGGATGTGCCTGCCGACGTCGCTCCCGACGATTGGCTCGTGCTCGGCACGCAGGAGCGCATACGCTACCCCGATCAGGCCCGCGAGGACATCGCGCGGGCGTTCCGCCTGGCGCTGGCGCTGCCGGCGGCGAAAGAAGGCAGCCGCGGCGAGGAGGGATTTCATTATGCGATGAAGTACCACACCGAGTTGGAGGCGATCTGCGCGCTGATATTGGACCCGAAGGGATTTGCGGTCGCGCACGAGCTCGCTCGCGTTGCCGATGTGCCACGGTACCGGCTCTACACCGAGCTCATCGGCGCGGCGGCCAATCAGGCGGAGAAGAAGGCCGGCGTGCAGTTTCCGGCCGAGCAGGGCCTGCTCGCCTATATGAATGGCGGCGTCGGCTTCACCCCAGCGCAGCACGTCACCCCGCCGACGGGCCTGCGGCCTGAATATGACGCGCTGGCGCTGGCGAAGGAATGCCAAGCCTTGGACATGGCACCTTTCCCTTCCTCGAGGTGCTGATCGCGCTCGACACCTATCACCGCGACGACAGTGACCAGCGGCCCTTGGTGCTGGCCAGTTACGATGCCGCCGCCAGCGAGCACGACGCGATTGCGCTCGGCGCCTCCGTGGGTGTGTTGACCCAGGGGCACCGCCTATATCCCGATCTCGACGCCAAGCTGGAAAGCACGGCGACGGCGATGTTGGCCAACTTGCAGGACGAGGTGCAGCATCCGCCGGCGGCGACCGGCAGCGCCGCCCGCGATCAGCGAGCCCAGGGCATGACCCAGTCGGAGATCCGCACCGGGGCAAGCCTGCTCGCCCTGCTCGACCAGGTGGACGCTACCCCCGCGCCGAGGAACTGAAATCGCAGTACGCCGTCTTCGCGAACCCGCAGAAGCCGCGCATTTTCAAGATCTCCGATCTCACCGCGCAGCGGCGCGCGGACAACGACGATCCCGCCACGGCGGTGGGCAAGCTGGCCGCCATGCCGGCCGATGCCGATCCGCAAAAACAAGCAAAGTTCAAGGCGGCGATGAACCTGGCCATCAGCCTGGCGGAAAAGAATCCCGCGCCGGCAGCGCAGGCCGCCGACATCGCGCCCCATCTGATGACCGACGATCTGCTTGCCGCCAACTACGAGCGCGTGGCGCTGCTCGCGGCCCGCATGGGCGTGAACCTGCACCAGAACGCCGAGGCCGACGACTTGCTCAAGCGCTGCCTGGACCTGGCCGAAGCCAATGCGCGCAAGGCGGAGGAAGCCTACGATGGCGCCAGCCCGGATGATTGGGGAAGGCTCGCAGGCGACTTCCAGGGCATCGGCTCGCCCGAGGTCGAGACCTTCACCTTCGCCGCCATGGCGGACCCCACGCTCGCCGAAACGCGCGCCGAGCAGACCAGCGCGGCCTATTTCAAGCCGATGTTCCTGCTGCGCGTGGCCCTGGGCCAGGAGTTGCAGAAACCCTGGTGGAAATGAGAGGAGCGCCGCGGTTTGGTGGTCTGTAGGTGCGTCGGCGGAGCCCGATTTTCACTTCCTTGTTTGCGACATGGCCCTTGAGTTCGTCAATACTGTGGATTGGCGCGCCGGAAGCTGAGGCTGCTGACGCTTGGTTCCGCTCCCATTGGCACGGCGGATAGCCCCGCGCGGCGCGCGGTCATGGGATTACTTTTAACCCATAATATTTTTCTTGACAATCCCTCGCCTCCCCCCGATATGCTCCTGCCAATGCTTGGGCGGGGAGGTCCGGAATGAGTCCTTTCGGGAAGCATTGCATCACGACTGTCGTCCTCGCTTTCCTGGGCAACGCGGGCGCGCTGGTCGCCCAGAACCTGCAATCGCCCGGGCAGCAAAAATCCGCAGCCGAGATCGAGACGGAGAGCCACATGGCCGCGCTCGAAGCCCAAGGCTGCGGGTCGGATCATCGGAGGATAGCAGCAAAGCGGGACGGCGAAATGCCGCGCACGGCGCAGATATCGCGGTAGTAGGGACAGTCCGCGCCGTTGCCTTCTTTGATTCAGATCGTGGGATCGAGAGTAGCGTCAGCTTGGAGGCTGAGGAGATTGTGAGGTCGCGGATTGGCGTCTCGCCGCCCAGCGTGGGGTCGACAATAACTGTGGTTGCCGACGGCGGTGTCCGTGATTCGGGCGCGAAGCGCGTATGCAGCGAGGATAACGGCCCTGGGCTGCGGATTGAAGTTGGGAGCCGCTATTTGGTGCTTCTTTCCACAAGGGCCCGTCCCGGGCAGATCGCGGCACCGTACCTCTGGTCTTGGTTCGAATTAACATCCGATGGGGGCGTTCATCCACTGGATAAGTCAATGGATGGCGACCCACTTCTTCAAAGTGGGGGCGGTCTTGAGCAGGCCATTCGTGGCCTGGGCGGGGTTTGACGGCCACAATGCTAATTGCAAATTGCTTTCACAGCGCTGACGCGTTCTGCGCGACTTTGCGCAGTGCCTTGCCGTAGGCGTGCATTAGCGCCTCGGGCTGGGCGTAGATGGGGAATTCGTCATTCGTCACGCAGAAGCTGTTGGCGAACATGGCCACGGTGGCGGGGTAGGCCTCGGCGCGATCCTTCGGATTGCGGGCGGCGATCATGGGGTGGGCACACAGGGGCGCGCTGCCCCAGGTGTCCACGTCCACGCCTTCGGCGGCGAGGGCGCGCATGAAGGCGTCGCGCAGCGCGGCACCGCGCAGCTTGGTGCTCAATTCTTCGGCGACGAGCGAGACGCGGTACTTGTGGTACACCGAGACGCATTCGGCGGGAATGTAGGGCGCGCGCACGCCAGGCAGGTCCTTGAGGTAGCTGTCCAGAATCGCCGCGTTGCGTTGGCCGGTGGCGTTGACCTGCCCGAGGCGCGCGAGCTGGGCTCGTCCGAAGGCGCAGGGCAGCTCCTGCACGCGGTAGTTCCAGGCCAGCATGTGCTGAAATTCCATGGTGCGGTCGCTCGCGGGAAGCACCTCGCCCACTTGCTTGAGCCAATTGCCCTTGAAGCGGATGTCGTCGTCGTTGGTGACCATGAAGCCGCCCTCTCCAACGGCGAAATTCTTGGTGCCGTTGACGCTGAAGCCGCTCGCCTTGCCGAACGTGCCCGCGCCCTTGCCCTTGTAGGTAGCGCCCGGCGCCTGGCAGGCATCTTCGGTGAGGATGAGGCCGTGCTTCTTCGCGATGGCGAGAATCGGATCGAAGTCGGCGCAGAGCCCATGAATGTCCACCACCATCAGGGCGCGGGTGCGGGGCGTGAGCTTGGATTCGATCAGCGCGGGGTCCAGATTGAAGGTGCGCGGGTCAATGTCCACAAATACCGGCACCGCGCCGGCGTGCAGGATCGCCGCCGGCGTGGCCAGAAATGAAAATGCCGAGGTGATGACCTCATCGCCGGGCTCGACGCCGCTGGCCGCCAACGCCATGTGCAGTCCCGCGGTGCCGCCATTGACCGCGAGCGCGTGCTTGACGCCGACGAATTTGGCGAAGTCTTCCTCGAGCGCGGTCTGTTCGGGGGCGTAGAGCCCCTCGGGCCTGGTTTGCGCCCAAAGAATCTTGCGGTCGAGGACGCGGAGGACGGCCTCGCGCTCACTGGGGGTGACGATCGGCCAGGAGACCTTGGTTTCGGAGGCCACGGCGGGGGTGCCGCCGCGCAGGGCGAGATCAGAGGTGGCGGTGTTCATGGGGTTTCATCCTCCTGGATCAGTCAGTCATTCCACGCGCGCGTGCGGGCGTCAATGAGGCGGCGGAGCTTGCGCCCTCCGCCCAGCGAGCGCGGCTCGTGGAATTGAAAATCGAACTCGAAGAATTTCTTGGTGTAGTAGCGCCAGCAATCGGGGAAGCGCTCCTGGATGTTCTTGAACAGGTGGGCCTGCACCTGTTCGGCGCTGGCGGCGGGGCGCAATTCCAGGTGGAACTCGATGCGGTCGTCGCGCTCGCCGCGCCGCACCACCACCTGCCAATCGTCGGTGACTTCGGGGATGTCGCGCAGCATCTCCTCGAACCAGTAGGGGCTGATGTTGCCCATCGAGCAATTGATCAGTTCGTCGCTGCGGCCGACGATCTTGGCCACGCGCGGCATCATCTTGAGCAGGCAGTTGCAAGCGCCGTCCTCGCCCGGGCCCGTCGAGGCCGAGCCCGGCCGGTGCGCCCAGCGGGTGATGTCGGCGGAGCGGTACCGCAGCACGGGCATGACGGAGCGGCCGAGGGTGGAGTAGACCATCTCGCCGTAGCCTTCTTCGTCGGGTTGGTCAATGTCGGTCACCAGGCTGAGGTCGCTGACGTGGTAGCCGCCCTTTTCCGGGCACTCGATGCCGTTGGCGCCGAAGGCTTCGGTCTGGCCGTAGCTCAGGTACACCTTGGCCTTCCACACCGACTCGATGTACTGGCGCGTGCGCTCGCTCAGATTCTCGCCGCCGAGCATCAGAAATTTCACCGGCCACACGCCTTCCTGCTCGGCCACCTCGGTCACCCGCACCAAGTGCGTGGGCACGCCCATGATGACCGTGGGCTTGTAGACGCGGATGCGCTCGTAGAATTCCCGGGGCTCGACGAAGGCGCCGATCACGTGGAACGCGCGCATCGCCTTGATGGTGTAGAAGGCGGTGAAGGGAGCATTCCAAAAGGAATAGTCGAATCCGTCCGCGACGGTGTCTTCAGGGCGCAGGCCCAAGTTCCACAGTCCCACGGCGCCGTCGCGTCCGTACTCCTCCATCTCGGCATAGGAGAAGTAAACCCGCTTGTTGACGCCCAAGCTGGTGCCGGTGGTCTCGAAGCCGAACTCGGGCCGGGCGCAGAGGAAGTCCTCGATCGGCACCTTGCGCAAGTCGTCGGCGGTGGTGAAGAAATCGCCCAGATCGGCGTGGCACCGCACCTTGCGCGGGTTGATGCCGTAGTCGCGGAATTTCTGCCGGTAGAAGCGGGAGTGCTTGCCCAGGTACCGCACCAAGTGCCGGAACTTCGCGCGCTGGAGGCGCGACACGGTGCCGCGGCGGAGCTGGCGGGCCACCTTCACGCGCTGCTCGGTGGTGCGCAGGAAATGGTGGTCCACGAAGGTGAATAGGGAATCGAGGTTCATGGCGGGGTCATGCGGAGGAGTCAGGCAGCAAGGATCAGGCTCGAGTTCTGCCCCCCGAAGCCGAAGCCGTTGGACATGGCGTAGGCCAGCGGCGCACGCCGCCGCGGCGCGGTGACGAGGTTCAGCCGGCACTCCGGATCGGGGTGCTCGAAGTTGAGGTTCGGCGGCAGCAGGCCGTCGCGGAGCGCCGCCAGCGTGATCACGGCCTCGATCGCGCTGGCGGCGGTGAGCAGGTGTCCGGTCATGGCCTTGGTCGAGCTGACCGGAAGCCGGGCGACGGCCTCGCCCCAAACCGCGTGCAGGGCCGCGGCCTCGGACTGGTCATTGAGCACGGTGCCGGTGCCGTGGGCATTGACGTATTCGATCTGCGCGGGCAGCACACCGGCATCGGCGAGCGCGGCGCGAATCGCCTGGGCCGCGCCGCGCCCCTGGGGATGGCACTTGGTCAGGCCGAAGCAGTCGAGCGAGCTGCCGTATCCGGCGATGCGGGCCAGGGGCTGCGCGCCGCGCGCGCGCGCATGCTGCGCGGATTCGAGCACGAGCGCCGCCGCCCCCTCGCCCACCACGAAGCCGGTGCGCTGCCGGTCAAAGGGGCGGCAGGCCGTGGGCGCAGGCTCATGCGAGAGCGCCGAGAGCAACTCGAATTCAATCAAGCTGAGCGGATGCACCTGGGCATCGGTCGCGCCCGCGATCACGACGTCGGCTTCGCCGCGCTCGATGAGACGCTTGCCCAGCCCCAAGGCGTCATTGCCCGAGGCGCACGCGGTGTAGCTGGAATACATCGGTCCGCCCGCGCTCACGGCCACGCCCAAGCGGCGCAGCAGGGCGGCGGGGTCGGCTTTGGCGCGCGCGGCCTCGAGCGCGGGCACTTGGCGCGGCAGCAAGTCGGGATCGCAAGCGGCTCGCCAAGCGGGCGCGGTGGCGGAAAGCAACTCGAGATCCACGGTGGGCTTGCCAAAAGCGAATGAAACCGCACGCCGAGAATCGGCGGCCGCGGGAACCTCGAGCCGGGCGTGCGCCAGCGCTTCGGCGAGCGCGATATCGGCCATCGCGGCCTGGCGCGCGCTGCCGCGCGGAATGCTCGCATCGGTGACCTCGCCAGTGCACAGCACCGGAAACCCAGCGGCATCGAAGGCGCGGATGGGGGCGATGCCCGAACGCCCCGCCGCCAAGGCGTCGCGGGTGGCATCGAAGCCGCGGCCGAGGGGCGAGAGGACGCCGACGCCGGTGATGACGCAGGTGCGGGCGCTGCTCATGCGGACTGTTCCTTCAGCGCGGCTGCGCGCACTTCGAACGCGTCGAGCGCGTCGAGCAGGTTCCTTGCCGGGGAGGCCAAGGAATTGGGGGCCGGGAGCACGGAGTAGGGGTGGAATTCAGCCAAAATCGGGGCGCTGCGCTCGACCGCGTGCTCCCAGTTCTCGAGCACGGCTGCTCCGGCCAATTCAGCCCCCGCCTGCGGCGGATAGGATTGCTCGCCGGCCTCGGCGGTCTGGCAGAGCATGAGGTCCGCGCGACCCTCGGCGATGGTCCAGAAGGACTCGATCAAGGTCTGCTCGCCGGCCATGGTTCCCGAGGTGAAGGTGAAGCTCGGCCCCTGCAGACCCAGCAAGAGCGAGGTATGCGCCGCCGCGAGATTCGGCAGCAGCGCCAAACGGCGAAACGGATGCAGCTGGTGCAGCGCGGTCTCGGCGAAGTGGGAGGGGCGGAGCGCGCTGCCGTCGCGCGGAAGCGTCTGGTCCAAGCTGCGCAGCAGATCGGCGGTGAAGGGCGAAGGATCGGCGAGGGCGGCGGCGACGCCGGCGCGCTCGGGGGTGAGCTTGGCGATTTCGAGCGCAGCGGCGCGGAGCGCCAGCACGGCGGCTGCGGTTCCCAATTGAAACGTCCGGTGCATGCTGCGCTGCCGCTTCGGATCGCGCAAGATTGCGCCCAGATCGAGTGCGGTCGGCAGCACCGCGGGGCTGCCGCCGGCGCGCCAGCCGCGATAGGCGGCAAGGCCGGCGCCGGCGGGCGAGAGCGCGGCCAGGCCGGTGACGGCGACACGCCGGGGCGCGGCGCTCATGCCAGCCCCCCGTCCACGTTCAAGACCTGCCCGGTGATGTAGGCGGCGTCGGGCGAGAGGAGAAAGGCCACCGCGGCGGCCACCTCGGCGGGCTTGCCGTAGCGGCGCAGCGCGATGGTGGCGAGGATCTGCTCGCCCGCGAGCGAGCGCACCCGCTCGCTCATCTCGGTCTCGATCATTCCGGGCGCAACCGCATTCACCAAGATGTTGCGCGGCGCGAGCTCTTGCGCCAGCGCCTTGGTGAGCGCGTTCAAGCCGCCCTTGGCGGCGGCGTAGTTCACCTGGCCGCGGTTGGGGCGCTCACCCGACGCCGACGAAATATTGACGATGCGGCCGCTGCGCTGCCGCACCATGATCTTCGCCGCCGCCTGGCAGCAGTGGAACGCGCCGCCGAGGTTGGTCGCGAGCACCGAGGACCACTCGTCCTCGTCCATGGCGAGGAGCAGGTTGTCGCGCACGATGCCGGCGTTGTTGACCAGGGCATCGAGGCGCCCCAGCGCTTTGTGGGCGCTCGCCACCACGGCCTGCGCCTCGGCGGCGATGCCGACATCCCCCGGCGCCAGTACGGCCTCGCCGCCGAGCTCGCGGATTTCGTGGGCTAGGGCTTCGGCGGCGGCGGCGTGGGAGCGGAAATTGAGCGCCACACGCGCGCCCTCGGAGGCAGCGCGCAGCGCGATGGCGCGGCCGATGCCACGGCTGGCGCCGGTGACCAGGACAGCTTGCCCGGCCAAGCGGTGCGGGATGGCGGCGGGAGCGGTCATTCCGCCACCTGCTCAGCGATGAGGGAAGCGGTCGTGCCGCCGAGGCCGCTGGCGTTCACCAGGACGCGGCGGAAGGGGCCGGGGCGCGCCGAACCGCGCACATAGTCGAGGCCGAGGTCGGGGTCGGGATGCTCGCAGTTGAGAATCGCCGGCACCGAGCCGCCGGGCGCCAGCGCGCCGAGCGCCGCAATGAGCTCGAGCGGACCCGAGCCCGCGAGGAGGTTGCCGGTGTAGGATTTCACCGCCGTCACCGGTGTATAGGCGGAGCGCGAGGTGAGGACGCGCTTCAACGCCTGCGCTTCGGCGCGATCGGACTCGGGAATCGCCAAGCCTTGGGCATACACCGCATCCAAGTCCCAGGGTTCGAGGCGCGCATCCGCCAGGGCCGCCTGCATGGCGCCGGCAAAGCCGTCGGCGCTGTCATTGGGGCGCCCGCCCAAGCCGGTGGCGGCGGTGCCGTAGCCGCGCAGCTCGCCGTAGATGCGGACGCCGCGGGCGCGGGCGCGCCCGAGCTCTTCGAGCACCACGAATGCGCCGCCTTCGGCGGCAACGAATCCGGCATGGCCGCGATCAAACGGCCGGCTGGCAGCGGCGGCAGCGCCGTTGCCGAGATAGAGCAGGCCGCTGGGCTCGAAGCTCTCCAGCCTCTCCTCGTCGAGCAGCGACTCGTAGCCGCCGGCGAGGGCAACGTCGGCGCGGCCGTGGCGAATGCAATGAAACGCCTCGCCCACCGCCATCAGGCCGCCGGTGCCGCTCATGCAGATGTTGGCGTTGGGTCCCTGCGCTCCCAGGCGCATGCTGACGAAATACAGCACCAGGTTGGCCAAGCTCTTGAGCAGCCACAGCGGGTTGATGGTGGAGATGCCGTCGCCGCCGAAGGCGCGAAGATCGAGGCCCTGATCGCCGTAGGAGAGATCGAGCGCGCGCAGCAGCTCGTCGCGGTCGCCGGCGTGCCCGGGAGAGCCCACGAAGCTGGCGATGCGGGCCGGGTTTAGGCCGGCGGGAGGCGTTCCCGGCGGATTGTCGCCCCATTGCGCATCGCGCACGGCGAGCTCGAGCGCCGCCACGCCCAGCCGCACCGGCCGGGTCATGAGCTTCAGCGTCTTGGGGTCGGAGATGAACTGCCTGGGCTGGAAGTCGCGCACCGCGCCGCCGATCTTGGTGCGGTAGGCCTCGAGCCCGAGGTGCTCGAGCGTGCCCACGCCGCTGCGCCCCTCCGCCAGCGCCTGCCAAAGCGCGGCGGGGGCATTGCCCAGCGGCGAAACCAGGCCGAGACCGGTGATGGCGACGCGGTTCGGCATCAGGGTTCGTAAGCGCGCAAGATCAGGCTGCCGTTCGAGCCGCCGAAACCGAAGGAATTCGAGACCACGGTGCGCACGCTCTGCCGTCGGCCGTGATTGGGCACGTAGTCGAGATCGCAGACCGGGTCGGGGTGCTGGTAGTTGATCGTGGGCGGAATAAAGCTGTTTTGAATCGCGAGGGTCGAGATCACGGCCTCGATCGCGCCGGCGGCGTTGACCATGTGCCCGGTCATGGACTTGGTTGAGCTGACCGGAATGCGCGCGGCGCGCTCGCCGAAGCAGCGCTTGATTGCCACGGTCTCGCTGGCGTCGTTTTGGATGGTCGAGGTGCCGTGAGCGTTGATGTAATCCACATCGAAGCGCGTCAATCCGGCATCGTCGAGCGCGGCCTGCATGGCGATGAGCGGACCCTGCCCGTCCGGCGGCGAGTCGGTGATGCGGTAGGCGTTGATGGAGGTGCCGAAGCCAGCCAGCTCGGCGTGGATGCGCGCGCCGCGCCGGTAGGCGTGCCAGGAATCTTCGAGCACCAGCATCGCGGCACCCTCGGCCAGCACAAACCCGTCGCGCTCGCGGTCAAAGGGGCGGGAGGCGCCGGCCGGGTTCTGGTTGTTCTTAGAAAGCGCGCCCAGCAAAATAAAGCCCGCGACCATGGTGGGCTCCATCAAGCACTCTGCTCCTCCCGCGAGCATGATGTCGGCTTCGCCGTGGCGGATCTTGTCGAGCGCGTAGCCGATGGCTTGCGAGCTCGAGGTGCAGGCGGTTGAAATGGTGGTGATGGGCCCGCGCGCGCCGAACTGCGCCGCCAGCGCGTAGGCCAAGCCGTAGGGCGAATAGCGCAGATATTCCCAGGCTGGAACCTGGGCCAGCACCGAGCGCCGCTCGACCGGATCGGTCGCCCGCAGCTTGCGCTCGGCGAGCTCGGGCAGCAGACTGTCGCGCCGGCCCTCGGTGCCGAGGGCGATGCCCAAGCGCCCGGAGTCGATCGCGGCCGCGCCGGCTCCGTGGGCCAGTCCGGCGTCGGCGAAAGCCTCGCGCGCCGCCACCCAGCCGAACGAATTCTTGCGGTCGAGGGCCTCGGCGACCTGGGGCGGCGCCTGGCTGCGGATTTTTTCGGTGGAGTAGTTCTTCACCTCGCCGCCGATGCGGGTTTCGAAGCTGGAGGCATCGAACAAGCTCAGCGTCGCGATGCCGCAGCGCTCGGCCACGAGGCCTTCCCAAGTCTCGGCCACGGTGTGGCCCAGGGGCGTGATCGCACCGAGGCCGGTCACCACCACGCGGCGGTGGCCGGGATGAGGGCGGGGCGAGCTCACGGACGGGCTCCGATTTCGAGATCGCCCAGCAGCGCGCGGTTCACTTGCTCAGCCCAAACGTCGAGCGCAGCCCGGGCTTCGGGCGGGATCACGCCGGCGCCGTCGCCGGACTGATACCCCAGCATCACTTCGGCTGAGGCCACGATGGCGTCGCCGACCTTGATCGTTCCCTTGCAGCGCCCGGCGCCGTCGGTGAGGCCGAGCAATTCGGCCCGGATCTGCATCTGATCGCCGGGCCGCACGAAGCGCCGGAAGCGCGCGTTCTGCACCGTGAGCAGCACCGGCAGCACGGAGCCGCCGCCCTGGGCGCGCACACTATAGGTGATCAGCCGCCCCGCCAACTGCGCGATCGCCTCGATCATGAGCACGCCCGGCACCACCGGAAACCCTGGAAAATGGTCGGCGAAGTAGTCCTCGCTCATGGCCGCGCATTTGGTGCCGACGGCGTGCGAGCCGGGAACCAGCTCGGTGATGCGATCGAGGAGAAGATAGCGCATGGAAGCTGTCCGCAGTCCGCCAACGACAATCAGACTGTCGGCTTTTCGGCCTCGAGGTCGCCGATGCGCCAGGCCACCAGGCGGGTGAAGGTCTCGGGGGTGAACAGGGTTGGAATCTCGCGGGCGGTGAGCCCGGGAACCAGCCGCTTGGGATCCACTTCCGGCATCAAAATCCGCAGGCGCTCGAGCGCGGCTTCGGTGAGCAAGCCGTTCTGCTGGAACTCGGCTTCGGTGAGCGAGCCCTGCGTGGCGCGCTGGATTCCGCCGCGCGGAATCTTGATGCCGAAGGCCGACTCGAGGCGGAAGAGCAGGTCGAGGAAGTCGAGCGACTCGGCGTTGAGGTCAATCATGAGGCTGCTGGAGGGCGTGACTTCCGCTTCTTCCCGGCCCAGCACTTCGGCGATTGCGCCGCGGACGGTGTTGAGAATTTCGTCGTGGCGGCGGGCGAGGATACGGTCGGCCGATTCGCGGATGAGCGTGACTTCCTGGGCGTTGGCGCTGATGGCTTTGGTTTCGGGCATGAGAGATTCCTTTTGCGGGGTTGAGATCGAGGTTAGCCAACGCTCAGCAGCGACAAGCCGCCGTCGGCAATGATGGTTTGTCCGTAGATCCAGTTGGCAGCATCGGAGCAGAGGAAGGCCGCGACCTCGGCCAAATCCTCGGGCGTGCCGATGCGCCCCGCCGGCGAGAGCTGCTCGCAGGCAGCCTTCATTTGAGCGTAATTGGCGAAGAGCTTGAGCGCGTCAGTATCAATCGGCCCGCCCGACAGGGTGTTGCAGTTGATGCCTTGCTTTCCCAACTCGACCGCCATGTAGCGCGTCAGCGCCTCGGTGGCAGCCTTGGTCACGCCGATCGAGGCGTAGCCCGGAATGTAATGCTGCGAGCCCAGGCTCGAAAGGCTCAAGATCTTGCCGCGCCGGCCTTTCATCAGCGGCACCGCCTTCTGGGCGCTAAGCAGCAGCGCGGTGGTGTTGCCGTGGACGGTGTGCTCCCAGCCTTCGATGCGCTGGCGGGTCACGGGGCCGTAGGTGGCCACGTCAATCGCATTGTTCACGTAGATATCCAGTGCCCCGAAATGGGATTTCACCGCCTCGAAGAGCTTGGCAATGCCCTCGGGCTTGACCGCGTCCGCGCTGACGACTTCGGCGCGGCGGCCGAGGCCCCGGACCTGCTCGGCGAGCTGGTTCGCGCCGGCCTCGCTGGTGACGTAATTGATCACCAAATCGGCGCCGCCCTGGGCCAGCCGCAGCGCGATGGCGCGGCCGATGCCGCGCGCGGCTCCGGTGACCAGGGCAATCTTCCCTGTGAGTTCGCTGGACAAAGTTGTCTCTCCGTTCGATCCACACACCCGACCGCAATCGGCGGGCGCCACGGAATTATGGCTTAGGCACGCACCGGCTGCGCCGCCAAGCGGCCGGCGAGGCGATGGAACGCCTGCTGCAGCTGCTGGTGCTGGACCGCCAAATCGTGCTCGGGGTGGCCCTGTTTGGTTTGCGGGCTCTTGAAGTAGAAGCCCAGCCATTCGAGGACGCCCGACTCGCCTCCGCGCTGGGCGGCGGCGCTGAGCTGCGCCAAATCCAGCAAGAGGGGAGCGGCCAGGATGCTGTCGCGGCAGAGGAAGTTGATCTTGATCTGCATCGGGTACCCCATCCACCCGACGATATCGATGTTGTCCCAGCTCTCCTTGTTGTCGCCGCGGGGCGGGTAGTAGTTGATCTTGACCTGGTGGGAGAGCTTGCCGTAGAGCGCCGGGTACAACTCCGGCTGCAGGATGTGGTTGAGCGCGCTCAGCTTGGACTCTTCCTTGCTGCGGAAGGCGGCGGGATCGTCGAGGGTGGCGCCATCGCCGTTGCCGAGGATATTGGTCGAGAACCAGCCCGCCAAGCCCAGCATGCGCTGCTTGATGCCCGGCGCGAGGATCGTCTTCAGCAGCGTCTGGCCGGTCTTGAGGTCTTTGCCGCACACCGGGGCCTGGTTGCGCTGCGCCAGCTCGATCATCACGGGAAGATCCACGGTCAGGCTGGGAGTGGCGTTGACGAAACTGCAGCTTTCCTGCAGCGCGGCATAGGCGTAGATCATGCTGGGCGAGATGGTGGGCTCGTTTTCGCGCAGCGCGGCCTCGAAGATCTTGACGCTCTGGTGCGCCGGGCCCGCGGCCAGGAAGACCTCGGTCGAGCCGCACCACATCACCACCACTTGCTTCAACCGGTGCTGCTGCTTGAAGTTGCGGATGTCCTGGCGCAGCGCCTCGGCCTGCTCGAACTTGTTGCTCTGCGGCTTGAGGTGGCGGCCTTCGGTACGGCGCAGGTACTGCGGATCGTGGATGCCCGCCATCGGAACCACGGCCTCGAGCGCCTCGCGCACGGCGGACAATTGCAAGGGTTCGATCACGCCGGCAGCGGCGGCCATTTCGTAGGCATTGCCGGGGTTGATGTCCCAGCCGCCGAATACGATCTGGTGGAGGCCGGGGAGCTGGAGGTATTCGGCCAGCGGCACCCGCTTGCTGGTGCCGGGCGGAGTGACCATGGAGAGCTGGGTAAGCGCGCCGAAGGGCGGGGCAAGGTCGCGGCGGGCCGCGTCCACGCCGGCAATCAGCGTGGTCGAGATGGCACCCATGCCGATGAGAAGCACACCAAGGCGATCGTTGTCAGGCGAAGATGCTGGTTGGTTCATATGGGGTTCTCTTCCGAGTTGGAACCGAACTTCCTACCCCAGATTCTGGGCGCACCCCCATTAACCAACGGTTAAACCACCATTAAAGCCCTTTAACGGACCCATTCCAGCACGAAAGGCGGTGCAGCGGCGCGGGCGGCCCTAGAGCTTGGCCGCAGCGGCAACGGCAAAGTAGGTGATGAGAATGTCGGCACCGGCGCGGCGGATGGCGGTGAGCGTTTCCATCATGGCGCGCTCCCGATCGAGCCAGCCGGCGCGCGCGGCGGCGACGATCTGGGCGTATTCTCCCGAGACCTGGTAGGCGGCCAGCGGCAGCGGGAAGCGGTCGCGGGCGGCGCGCAGGATGTCGAGGTAGGGCAATGCGGGCTTGACCATGAGGATATCGGCGCCTTCCTCGAAATCCAGCTCCATTTCGCGCAGCGCCTCGCGGGCATTGGGAGGATCCATCTGGTAGCCGGCGCGGTCGCCGCGCTCGGGGGCCGAACCCGCGGCCTCGCGGAACGGTCCGTAGAAGGCGGAGGCGAACTTGGCTGCGTAGGAGAGGATCGGAGTTTCGGCAAAGCCTTTGCCGTCGAGGGCGCGGCGGATGGCCGCGACGCGGCCGTCCATCATGTCGCTGGGGGCGATGACGTCAGCGCCGGCCTCGGCCTGAGCGATGGCGGTGCGGGCGAGCAGTTCGAGCGTCGGATCGTTCACCACCTCGACCCGGCCGGCGCGCTCGCGCAGCACGCCGCAGTGTCCGTGGGAGGTGTACTCGCACAGGCAGACGTCGGCGATAAGCAGGAGGTTGGGGGCGGCCTTTTTCAGCGCCCGCACGGCCTGCTGCACGATGCCGTCCTGGGCCCAGGCGCCCGAGCCCTCGGGATCCTTCGCGGTCGGGATGCCGAACAGGAGCACGGCGGGAACGCCCGCCGCTTCGATGCGCTGGGCTTCTTCGGCGAGGCGGTCCACGGAGAGGTGGAATTGGCCGGGAAGCGATGCGATCTCCTTGCGCACGCCGGCGCCGGGGACGACAAACAACGGCTGGACCAGCGATTCGCGGCAGAGGCGGTGCTCGCGCACCATGGCGCGGAGCGCCGGCAATTGGCGCAGGCGGCGCGAACGATGGATGGGGAACATGGACGGTTCCAGTTTGCCACGGAGGGGAGCGGGGCGGGGCGATACGGGGCATCTGGCGTTGTCCTCGGTCGGGCCAACCACCCCGTCTCGCCCCTCGTTTCCGGTGCCGGCCCCAGATTCCCCGGCAGCTGAAGCTACGCGATCGGGAAGCGGTCGGCGAGCAGGCGGCGGGCGGCATCGCGGTCGGCGAGGGTGCCTTCGAGCTGGGCATCCTCGACGGCTTCGAGCATGGAGCGGAATTGCGGGCCGGGGCGGTAGCCCCAGGCAATGAGATCTTCACCGCTGACGAGCTTGGGCGGGCGCAGAGCTTCGGGCGGAGCCTGGGCGCGCATGCGCTGGGCGAGTTTCCACAGGCTGAGGTCGCCGTGGCTCATGGCGCAGTCGAGGCGCAGGAGCTCGAGGCGGGCTTCGACATCGGGCTGGCGCAAGAGGCGCTTGCGGGTGCTCTCGCGCATGCGCGGCAGGTCGATCCATTGCATATGGTCCGCGACCAAGGCGACCACCGCGGCGGTGTCCTGCGCGGAGAGGCGGAGGCGATGGCAGATCTCTTCGGCGATGCGGGCGCCGATGGCGGCGTGGCGATCGAAGCGGATGCGGTCGGGGGCGCGCCGAAAGGTTGGCGGCTTGCCCACATCATGGAGGAGGACGCCGAGCGCCAAGGCGGGCGCGACCGGATGCGGCAGGGCGTTGATCATCATCAGGGTGTGGACCCAGACGTCGCCCTCGGGGTGGTACTGGGGCGGCTGCTCGATCCCCTTCATGCGCGCGACTTCGGGCAGGACCGCATCGAGCAGGCCGGTTGAATCCAACAGCTCGAAGGCGGGGCGGGCGCGCCCCTCGGTGAGCATTTTCACGATCTCGTCGCGGACGCGCTCCTTGCTGATCTGGTTGATCTGGCGGGCGTGGCGGCGAATGGCGGCAAGGGTTGCCGCTTCAATCTCGAAGCCGAAGCGAGCCGCGAAGCGCACCGCGCGCAGCATGCGGAGGTGGTCCTCCTGGAAGCGGCGTTCGGGGTCGCCGATGGCGCGCACGAGGCCGGCGGCGAGGTCGGCGCGGCCGCCGACGAAGTCGAGGATTTCGCCGTTGGCAGGATTGAGGAGCAGCCCGTTGAGGGTGAAGTCGCGGCGGGCCACGTCGGACTGGGGCGTATTGGCGTAGACGACCTGGCCGGGGTGTCGCCCATCGAGGTAGCTGGATTCGGTGCGAAAGGTCGCGACCTCGATCGAGGAATCGAGCAGATGGACGAGGATGACGCCGAACTTCGCCCCGACGGCGGTGTGCTGGGGGAAAAGGCGCATCACAACATCGGGATGGGCGTCGGTGGTGACGTCGAAGTCTTGGGCCGGGCGGTTGAGCAGGTGGTCGCGCACTGCGCCTCCCGCGAAGAGGGCCTGGAACCCCTTGGCCTGGAGCTTGGCGACGATGGCGCGGGCAGCGGCTTCCGACATGGGACTCGGGTTCAGTGTAAGATAGGCGTGCTTTCGCGTATGGCCGCTGCATCCGCCTCCAATCCGGTTTGTCCCGCTTGCGGCGGCACGGGCTGGAAACCCGCTCGTGGGGGAGGAGCCGGGGTGGTCCGGTGCGAATGCCACTACGCGTTGCGCGCGGAGGAGCTTGTGGCGGGCGCGGGCATTCCGCCCCGGTACCAGCATTGCACGCTGGAGAACTTCGAGCTACCCGAAGGCGCGCGCGAGCTTCGCCTGGCGCACGGACAGGCGGCGGCCTACGCACGCGACTATCCCGGCTTGGTGGACCGCGACCGCAGCGGGCTGGTTTTTTTCGGCACGGTGGGCACGGGCAAGACGCATGTGGCGGTGGCGATTGCGCACAAATTGCTCGACCGCGGCATTGGCTGCCGGTTTGTGGATCATCGCGAGCTGCTCAAGCAGATTCAAAGCACGTTTGATCCGGCCAACCCCACCACCGAGAGCGGCGTGGTGCGGCCGCTGCTCGACGCCGACGTGCTGATCCTTGACGATTTGGGGGTGGGGCGGGCGACGGAGTGGGCGCTGGAGACGCTGCACTACATCCTGAACCACCGCTACACCCGCAAGCGGGCGACGATTGTGACCACGAACCTGGAGGAGGGCGCGGCGAAGGGGTCGCTGGAGCAGGGGGTGGGGGAGCGGCTGCGGAGCCGGCTGCACGAGATGTGCGTGTTCGTGGCCATGCACGGAAGCGATTACCGGCGGACTACGGCGGCGCCGGTGGTGCGCTAAAGGAAGGCTGGCAGCGGCCGGGTTGCCACGCGCGCTGGGACGGCGCGGGGCGGCTTTGAAAGCCGACCCGCGCGAATTGACAAAGGTTTAGGGCGGGATTATCATCTAGACTGCGCTCCGTAGCAGAATACGGGGAAAATTCCAAGTGTCTTGGGCGGTGTCGGGCTTCGGCGGGGGCTGGGGCTACGAGGCTGTCCGCAATTCTCATCTCCATGGAAGACTTCGAACAACTTCTCGAATCCTTTGAACTACAGAACCAAGTCCACGAGGGCGAGGTGCTCAAAGGCACCGTGCTCAAGATTGATGGCGAAGACGTGGTGGTGGACGTCGGCCAGAAATCGGAAGGCGTGGTCCGCCTGCGCGAGTTCGTGGACGCCGACGGCGTGGCGCAGGTTCATCCCGGCGACATCATTGACGTGGTCATCGAGCACGAGGGCGGCGAGCGCGGCTTGCGCCTCTCGCACGAGAAGGCCACGCGCCTGCGGCTGTGGGACGAGCTCGAGCACGCCCACGAGCAGGCCACCATCATGCAAGGGCGGATCATTGAGCGCATCAAGGGCGGGTTGGCCTGCGACATCGGGGTGAAGGCGTTTCTGCCGGGGTCGCAACTGGACGTGCGGCCGGTGCGGAACATCGACGCGTTCATGGGGCAAGAGGTTCGGGTCCGAATCATCAAGCTGAACAAGAAGCGCGGCAACGTGGTGGTCTCGCGCAAGTCGGTGCTGCAGGAAGAGCAAGACGCGCGGCGCTCGCACACGGTCGAGGCGCTGGTCGAAGGGCAAGTCGTGACCGGAGTGGTGAAGAACGTCACCGAATACGGCGTCTTTGTCGATGTGGGCGGGCTGGACGGGCTGCTGCACGTGAGCGATCTGTCGTGGGGGCGAGTGGCGCACCCGAGCGAGATGGTGCAGCCCAACGACGAGATCACCGTCAAAGTATTGAAATTCGACAAGGCGCGCATGCGAGTGTCGCTCGGCTTCAAGCAACTCCTGCCCGATCCGTGGGCGGATGCCAAGGAGCGGTATCCGGTGGGCGCGCACGTGCACGGCAAGGTGGTGAGCATCACCGATTACGGATGCTTCGTCGAACTGGAGCAGGGCATCGAGGGGCTGATCCACATCTCCGAGCTGTCGTGGTCGAAGCGGACCAAGCATCCCTCCAAGCTGGTTGCGATGCAGCAGGAGCTGGAAGCGGTTGTGCTGGACGTCAATCCCGGCGAGCGGCGCATGTCGCTTTCGCTGCGGCAGGCGCAGTCGAATCCCTGGGAGACGCTGCCGGAGCGGTTCGCGCCGGGCAGCATTGTCGAGGGGCGGGTGCGGAACTTGACCGATTTCGGCGCCTTCGTCGAGATCGAGGACGGCATTGATGGGCTGGTGCACATCAGCGATTTCTCCTGGACGAAGCGGATTCAACATCCGAGCGAGGTGGTCAAGAAGGGCGACCATGTGCGGGCGAAGATTTTGAGCATTGACGTTGAGAACCGGCGGCTGTCGCTGGGGATTCGGCAGCTTGAGCCCGACGCCTGGGAGACGTTCTTCGCCACCCGGCAACTAGGCGAAGTGCTGCCCGGAAGAGTGCTGCGGCTGGCTTCGTTCGGGGCGTTTGTCGAGCTCGAGAGCGGAATCGAAGGGCTTTGCCACAATTCGGAGATCAACCCCGAGATCACCGACGGCGCGCCGCTGCAGGCAGGCAAGGAGTACGAGTTCAAGGTCATCAAGCTGAGCCCGGCGGACAAGAAGATCGGCCTGAGCCTGCGGGCGGTGCTGCACGACGCCGAGCGCGAGATTCTGGATTCGTACCGGCACTCGCCGGCCACCTCGGGGGCGACGATCGAGGAGCACATGACGCACAAGCGCGCGGGCAACGATTCGGGATCCTAGGGCATC
>DATNED010000081.1:0-5627 GCA_035553115.1 Terriglobales bacterium
GGGGTTCAGTAAAATAGTCAGTTCCGGTACCCACCTCGAGCAGAATCAGCGTAGGTGCAGGGCACGAGCTGATTTCGCTCTAGCGCGGCAGCCTGGCGTGCCGCAGCAACGACAACGAGCATGGCCCAGACGTTCCAACAACTCGCCCGATTACTGCTCGGCAGCATCCCGACCATCATCCTCTTCCTGCTGCTCCACTTCTATTTGAAGGCGGTGCTGTACCGGCCGTTGCGGCGCATGCTGGGCGAGCGCCATGCCCGCATCGAGGGGCGGCAGGCGACGGCGGCGGCGCTGGCGGCGCAGGCCGAGCAGAAGCTGGCAACGTACGAAGAAGCCTTGCGGCAGCGGCAAATCGCCAACTACAGGCACATCGAGGCGCAGCGCCAGGCGGCGCTGACGCAGGGGCAGGCGGCGCTGGAGCAGGCGCGGCATCAATCCGCGCACACGCTGGTCGAGGCGCGGCAAGCGCTGGCGACGCAGTCGGCAGAGGCGCGGGCGCATCTGCGCGGCGCGGCGGAGGCGCTGGCCGATCAAATCATGGCCCAGGTCCTGTCGCCGGCGATGCACCGCAAGTCGGCGGGCCTGCCGGGGGTGGGGGCATGAACGCGGCGTTCGCATTCCTGCTGCAGGCCACGCCCGACGTGCGCAGCGTGAGCTGGTGGCTGCCGCACGGCAGCCTGCGCGATGCGGTGTGGGTCACGGTGCTGCTGCTCAACCTGGCGGTGCTGCTGTGGATCCTCTACAAGCTGCTGTTCGCCGGGGAGAAATGGAGCATTCCGCAGGAGCTGCGGAAACGGGGCGAGGGCATCCAAACGCGGATGCGCGACGCGGAGCAGGCGCAGCAGAGCGCCCAGGCGCGCCTGGCCGAGATCGAAGCGCGGGTCGCGAACCTGCCGCAGGAGCTGGCCGCGCTCGAACGCGAAGGGCAAGCGGAAGCGACCCGCGAGCATGAACGCATGGTGGGCGAAAGCCAGCGCGAGGCGGAGCGGATCATTCGCCTGGGGCGGCAGGAGATCGAGGCGGCGGCCAAGCTCGCGCAGAAGGAGTTGCATAGCCTGGCGGCGAAGCTCGCCATCGAGCTGGCGCACCAGCGCATCCAGGACCGGCTGACGCCGGAGCAGGATGAAGCCGTGGTGCGGGCGGGCGTCGGACAATTGAGCCAGTCGGGCTTGGGGAGGCCGAACTAGCGATGGCCGCGGTCGAGCAACGCTACGCGCAGGCACTGGCGGATTTGGTGGGCCGGGGCGCGATCCCGGCCGACACGCTGCGGCGCGAGCTGGGGCTGGTGTCGGCGACGGTGCAGGCCTCGGCGCCCTTGCGGCTGGTGCTGGCGAGCCCGGCGGTGGCATGGGAACAGAAAAGGCCGGTGCTGGAGGCCATCGCCGCCAAGCTCGGGCTTTCCCGGCTGACGCGCAATTTCCTGCTGGTGACGGCGAAACGGGGACGCGCGGGGCACCTGGACGGCATTGACGCGGCCTTCGAGCAGCTTCTGCTTGAGCGCGAGGGCATTGTCAAGGCGGAGATCGCCAGCGCGAGATCGCTGTCCGCGGCCGAGCGCGCGAGCATCGAGGCGGAGTTGTCGCGGCGCATGGGGCGCAAGCTCGACGCCCGCTACCGCACCGAAGCGGCGCTGGTCGGCGGCTTCGTGGCGCGCGTGGGCGACCAGGTCTACGACGGCAGCATCCGCGGCAGGCTGGAGCGGCTGCGGCACCATCTTCTGACGAACAATTAGCAACGCATCACGAACAACTTCCATGGCCACACTTCGCACTGACGAAATTTCTGAGATTCTGCGCGCGCAGATCGAAAACTACGACGCCGTGATGGCGGTGGACGAGGTCGGCACGGTCGTATCCGTGGGCGACGGCATCGCGCGCATTCATGGCCTGGAGAAGGTCATGGCGGGCGAACTGCTGGAATTTCCGCACGGCGTGGCGGGCATCGCCATGAACCTGGAGGAAGACCAGGTGGGGACGGTGATGCTGGGCGACTTCGCCTCGATCCGCGAGGGCGACCAGGTGAAGCGCACCCACCGCATCATGTCCATTCCCGTGGGCGAGGCGATGATCGGGCGGGTGGTGAATGCGCTGGGGCAGCCGCTCGACGGCAAGGGCCCGATCGTGACCACGGAGTTCAACGCGATCGAGCGCATCGCGCCCGGCGTGCTCGACCGTTCGCCGGTGAAGGAGCCGATGCAGACCGGCCTGAAGGCGATTGACGCCATGGTGCCGGTGGGGCGCGGGCAGCGCGAGCTGATCATCGGCGACCGGCAGACCGGCAAGACGGCGGTCGCGCTGGACACCATCCTGAATTCGCGCGGCAAGGATTTGATCTGCATCTACGTCGCCATCGGACAGAAGCGCTCGACGGTGGCGCAGGTGGTGGCCACGCTCGAGCGCTACGGCGCGATGGAGTACACCATCGTGGTGGCGGCGACCGCGAGCGATCCGGCGCCGATGCTGTACCTGGCCCCCTACGCCGGCTGCGCGCTGGGGGAATACTTCCGCGACAGCAAGCGGCACGCGCTCACGATCTACGACGATCTCTCGAAGCACGCCGCCGCCTACAGGGAAATCTCGCTGCTGCTGCGGCGTCCGCCCGGGCGCGAGGCCTACCCTGGCGACGTGTTCTACCTGCACTCGCGCCTGCTGGAGCGGGCCTCGAAGCTGAGCCCGGAGCTGGGCGGCGGATCGCTGACCTCGCTGCCGGTGATCGAGACGCAGGCCGGCGACGTCAGCGCCTACATTCCGACCAACGTCATCTCGATCACCGACGGGCAGATCTTCCTCGACAGCGACTTGTTCAACAGCGGGGTGCGCCCGGCCATCAACGTCGGCATTTCGGTCAGCCGCGTGGGCGGCAACGCCCAGGTCAAGGCGATGAAGCAGGTGGCCGGCTCGCTGCGGCTTGCGATGGCGCAGTACCGCTCGCTGGCGGCGTTCGCGCAGTTCGGCAGCGACCTCGACAAGACGACCGCCGCCCAGCTGAACCGCGGCAAGCGGCTGGTGGAGCTGCTGAAGCAGGATCAATATTCGCCGCTGCCGGTGGAGAAGCAGATCATTTCGATCTTCGCCGGCACCAACGGCTACCTCGACGACATCGAGGTCGAGCGGGTGCGGGCGTTCGAGGCGGCCCTGTACGAGTTCCTCGACAACGCCCATCCGGGGCTGCTGACCGAGGTTCGGGAGAAGAAGGCGCTGGACGACAATCTGCGCGCGCAGATCAAGAAAGTTCTGGAAGAAGCCAAGGCGCGCTTCAAGGTCGAGCAGTCGGCGCAAGCACGGTAAGCAATGCCGAACCTTCTCGACATCCGGCGCCGGATCCGCTCGGTAAAAAACACCCAGCAGATCACCCAGGCGCTGAAAATGGTCTCCGCGGCGAAGCTGCGCCGGGCGCAGGAGCAGGCCCTGGCCGCGCGCCCCTATGCGCAGCAGATCGCAGCGCTGATGGCCGGCCTGGCGCCGTACTTGGACGCCCAGGCGCTGGGCGACGTGCACCTGCCGGAGGCCGAGTGGCCGCTGGGGGCGCTGCTGGAGCGGCGGGAGCTGAAGCGCCGCCTCTTGCTGGTCGTGACGAGCGACAGCGGCCTGGCGGGCGCCTTCAACGCCAACGTGCTCAAGGCCATTGCCGCGCTGCCTGCGCCGGACCACGGCGTGGAAACCCGCATTGCCGCCATCGGGCGCAAGGGGCGGGACGCGTTCAAGCGGCGCGGGGCGATGCTGGCGAGCGAGCACATCGGGCTGTTCGCCCGCGCGATCGAGTTTTCGGCGGCGCGCACGATTGCGCGCGAAGCGATGAACGCCTACGCCACCGGCGCGGTGGACGAGGTGACGCTGGTCGGGAACGAGTTCAAGTCGGTGCTGCAGCAGCAAGTGGCCGTGCACAGGCTGCTGCCGTTCGAAGTGCCCGAGCAGGCGAAGGCCGCGGCCGGCAGCCGCGACTACATTTTCGAGACCGCGCCGGCGGAGCTGTTCGCCGAGCTGCTGCCGCGCGCGCTGGAGGCGCAGGTGTTCCGCGCGCTGCTGGAGTCCATGGCCAGCGAGCACGCCGCCCGCATGAACGCGATGGAGGCGGCCACCAGCAACGCCGGCGACTTGATTGATTCCCTGACCTTGAATATGAACCGCGTCCGCCAGGCCGCCATCACCAAGGAGATCATCGAGGTGGTGAGCGGGGCGGCGGCGCTCGGCTAGCCCATTACGAGAGCATTCATGGCAACGACCCCTGCACCCACCGCCACCGCCATCGGCCACGTGATCGAGATCACCGGGCCGGTGCTGGTCTGCAAATTCTCCGATGGCGCGCTGCCGCCGATCAACCAGGCGCTGCGCGTGGTTTCGACCGGCTTTGACGTGCCGGAACCGATTGACCTCATTGCCGAGGTGCAGCAGCATCTGGGCGAAGGGCGGGTGAAGTGCATCTCGATGCAGGCCACCGATGGGCTGGTGCGCGGCATGCAGGCGATTGACACCGGCGGCCCGATCATGGTGCCGGTTGGAAATGCCTGCCTGGGGCGCGTGATGAACGTGGTGGGGGAGCCGGTGGACAAACTGGGACCGATCCAGACCGACAAGCGCAACCCGATCCGCCGGCCGGCGCCCAGCCTGGAAGAGCAGTCCACCGAGCTGCAGATGTTCGAGACCGGCATCAAGGTGATCGACCTGCTCGAGCCCTACCTGCGCGGCGGCAAGATCGGCCTGTTCGGGGGCGCGGGCGTGGGCAAGACGGTCATCATCATGGAGCTGATCAACAACATCGCCACCAAGCACGGCGGGGTGTCGGTGTTCACCGGCGTGGGCGAACGCACGCGCGAGGGGAATGACCTGTGGCTGGAAATGTCGGAGTCGGGCGTGATCGTGCCCGGCGATCCCAGCAAGAGCAAGGCCGCGCTCATCTACGGCCAGATGACCGAGCCGCCCGGAGCGCGCCTGCGCGTCGGCCTCACCGGCCTCACCGTGGCGGAGTACTTCCGCGACGTCGAGAACCAGGACGTGCTGCTGTTCATTGACAACATCTTCCGCTTCACCCAGGCGGGTTCGGAGGTTTCGGCGCTGCTCGGCCGCATGCCCAGCGCCGTCGGCTACCAGCCCAACCTCGCCACCGAGATGGGCGAGCTCGAGGAGCGCATCACCTCCACCAAGAACGGCTCGATCACCTCCGTCCAGGCCATCTACGTCCCCGCCGACGACTACACCGATCCGGCCCCGGCCACCACCTTCGCCCATCTCGACGCCACCACCAACCTCAGCCGCGCCATCTCGGAGATGGGCATCTACCCCGCCGTGGATCCGCTCGCCTCCTCCTCCCGCATCCTCGACCCGCGCATCGTCGGGCAGGAGCACTACAACGTCGCCCAGACCGTGAAGCGCGTGCTGCAGAAGTACAAGGACCTGCAGGACATCATCGCCATCCTCGGCATCGAGGAGCTCAGCGAGGAAGACCGCCTCACCGTCAACCGCGCGCGCAAGGTGCAGCAGTTCCTTTCGCAGCCCTTCTTCGTCGCCGAGCAGTTCACCGGCTTCGAAGGCAAGTACGTCAAGCTCGCCGACACCATCGCCGGATTCAAGAAGATCGTCGAAGGCGAGCTCGACCACATCCCCGAGCAGGCCTTCTACATGCAGGGGACG
>DATNED010000082.1:0-19358 GCA_035553115.1 Terriglobales bacterium
TTCGTTCGACAGCAAGCGATGCCGCGCCATCGAACAGCGCCTGCAGGCGTCCGCGCACATTGGCGATGCCCACGCCGTTGCTGCCGCGCCCCACGGAGTCCTGATCCACCGGATTGCGCACCTGGAGGCGCATCTCCCCCCCCACCCGCTTGGCTTCGATGGTGATCCGCCCACCCTCGATCCTGGGCGCGATGCCGTGCACCACCGCGTTTTCGACCAGCGGCTGCAACAGGAGCGGCGGCAGCTTGAGGTCGAGCACCCCGTCGTCAATTTGAAGCGCCACCTCGAGGCGCTCACCGAACCGCACCTGCTCGACGGCGAGAAAAGCTGCAATCAGGTCGAGTTCTTCGCGCAACGGAACGAGGGCGCGCTCGTCGCGCCCGCTCAGGGCCAGCGTGCGGCGGAGGAAGTCGCCGAGCAGCACACACATCTGGCGGGCTCGCCCGGCGTCGGCCGAGGTGAGGGCGCTGATCGAGTTGAGGCTGTTGAACAGGAAGTGCGGGTTGATTTGGGATTTCAGCGCCCGCAGTTCGGCCTCCCGCGCCAACCCCACGGCGGCCAAAGCCTTCCGTTCCGATTCCCCCGCCCGCTCGATCGCCATGAGCAGGTAATACCCCGCAGCCGAAAGCAGGCTGAGCAGTCCGCCCAAGATCCACACCATCGCAGCGGCGTGGACGCGCCAGCCGAATGAGAACGCCAAGCCCTGGGCGAGCAGCGCCCAAAGCCCGCCGGCGGCGACCGCAGTCGCCAACTGCGCCGCCAGCGCAGAAGAAAGCGTGCTCCCAAGGGGCAGCACGCGGCAGATATACCACTGCGACAGGCTGCCGAAGGCGAAGACCAAGGCCAATGGCAGCGCCAGGCCGACGGCATGGAACCAATCCGCACCGGCGCCGGCGCGCAGCGACCCGGCGAGGAGCGCAGTCACCGGCACCCAGGCCAGCAGGTACAGCGCCATCCGGCGGCGATATGCCAGCAGCGGGTGCATTGCTCAGTTCTTAATCACCACGCCGCCGAATAACGCAATGCCCGTGACCACGAGCGTCTTCGCACCCTCGGCCGGCGTCTGCCGCGACTCGTCCTGAAACGCGCCGAAAAATCCCTGCCCTCGGAGATCCACGATCCAACTGTTGGGCACACGGATTTCCCCGCCACCGAAGCATGCGGTGATGTCAATCACGGCGCGCTCGCCGCTGATGCCGGCCCGAGTCAAGTCCACATTGAAGCCGCCGAAGCAAGCGGTCAGGTTCCCGCCGCTGAAGTTCTGCGCGGTCACCCGCCGCTGGAACCCGCCCAACACCCCGAGCCCGTCCACCACCGAGTCGCTGCCTGGTCCCGCCCCGGCCAGTTCGCGTCGCCGCGCGCCCAGCCATCCCGGCCGCACCAGCATCGAGATTCCAAGCGCAATCAGCAGCAGCGGCCAGTACCGCCCGATATTGAAATCCCAGAGATTGAGCGGCTCGCCGGCAAGCGCCACGCCGAAGGCAATCGCAACCGCGCCCAGCCCAACGCGTTGAGTCGCCAGCAGCCGTATTCCGAAAAATACCAGGATGAAGGGCCAGAAGAATGCCCATGCCCTCCAGGGCTCGACCAGGTTGAATTCGGTCAGCAGGAAGACCGAGCCCAGCACAATCAGCAGCAACGGAAAGAACAGGCCATTGCAATGCCGACGCCCAGCGTACGTGTTCTGAAATTCGTCAGCCACGGCGATCCTCCTTGGGCCAGCGGCGCGCTGCCACCATCCACAGGCCAGCCACGATGAACCAAATGGGCCACCACTGCAGATAGCTCAGGCCGAGGTTCTTGAACAGAAGAGCGGTGCCGACCAGGATCAGCGCCAGCCCCAGACCGAAATGAATGCCGAAACGGCTCCAGTTGCACATGGGTCCAGCTTCCAGCCCCCAGCTTGCGGCGGCAACCCCAAATCGGCCAACGCTTGCTTTCTACCGGCGAGCGGGGGCGGCACGCCGTCGATTACTGGCGCAGGCGCCAGCGCGGCTCCGCCGCGATCGGCGCTTATTCCGCCATGATCTTGTCCGCGTAGCACCAGCGCCAGCTCTCGCCCGGCTCGATGGAGCGGACCACCGGATGCTTGGTGGCATGGTAATGCTTGGTGGCGTGGGTGTTGGGCGAAGAGTCGCAGCAACCGACGTGGCCGCAGGTGAGGCAAAGGCGGAGATGCACCCAGCGACCGCCGATCTTGAGGCATTCCTCACAGCCTCGGCTGTTGGCTTTCACTTCATGGGCATGGGCGAGGTGTGGGCACATAGTGGATCTACCGCTCCAACGCGGCGCGGTCCCATTTTCCCAGGTCGGCGGCCGCCGCGTAAGTGGAGTCGAGGAACGCGCGCAGCACTCGGCTGGGCTGCGGTTCGCCTCGCATGTCGTTGTACTTGAGCAGGAACTCGCCGAGCTGCGTGCTCCAGAAGGCCTTCGCCGGGCCGATTTTTGCCTCGGCAAACCCGTCGGGCGCGGGCGCGGCATAGGAGTAGAATGCGGCCTCGGGGAAGTCCTCGTTGCCCGGCCACCAGCCGGCGCTGCTGACTTCATGCGAGTACGCATCGCGGGTCATGGCATCCGCCCCGGGCCGCTCCGGCGCATTCCGGCCCGAGAAACGCGTCACGGCGATGTCGAGGCTACCCCAGAACAGGTGCACCGGGCTGCTTTTGCCGATGAAGCCGGCGCGGAATTCGCTCAGCACGCGGTGGGTGCTGACGAGGATCCGCCACCACCTCCGCACAGCTTCGGCATCATAGCTGCAATGCTCCTGGTCGAGGTTGAACCGCACCGGATGAGGAATCTCGACCGGCATATTCCATATCTTCACCGGAATCTCGAGCCGCGCCAGCGCGGCCAGGAACTCCTGCTCAAATTCCGCCACCGAACAAGGCCGGAGCTGCACCCGCCCCACCCGGCCGATTGAGGTGAGAATCCGCAGCTCGTTGGCGAAGAAGTCCAAATCCATGGTGAAGACGCCAGCGGCACCCGGCAGCGGCACCGCCGAACTGGTGAGGCCGCTGCTTGTGATGTAGAACGTCGCCTCCCAGAAGTGGTTGAGGTGCGGCGCCAGCGCCAGGCGGACCTTGCCGATGATCTGCATCCAGCGATGCAGCGTAGCGTAGGTGTCCTTCCAGTCGCCGTACTGCAGCTCCGGCCAATCCTCGCCCATGCCGTCATTTTAAAGCTTGCGCGGGCTCCGCGAGCTGCTCAGCCGGCAGTTTGAGGGTTGGAACTATTAGCGGCTTGAGCTTCACCCCAGGCGACGACCTCTTTGATCGCTCCGGCTGGATGCACGCCCGAGACGAACTCCTCCGGCGTGTGGTGGTGGGTGATGAGTCCTTCGATATGCCGTCCCCAGCGCAGCCGGGCTGCCCCCAGATCGTCGCTGGCCATCTGGAAGTGCCCGCGCGCGGCATTCACACTGCCGACCATGATCTGGTTGGCAAGCACCATTTGGCGCAGCAGCGCGGCGGCCGGAACTTCCACCAGCTTGTTTCCCGGCGGAATGCCCGTGAGCGCATATACGCCATTGGGCGCAAGCGCATTGAGAAGCTCGAACTCGAGCGCAGCAAAGCCGCTCGCATCCACGATGATCGCCATTTCCTTCAGCGCCCCCGCGCCGGGCTTGAACTTGCGGACGTCCACATAGACACCGCCAATGCCGGCCAACCACTCGGGACGCGGTGTGTTTTCGTCCAGCAGGTCGAGCCCCCACACCTCTCCGCCGCGGAGCCGGAGCACCAGCGCGGCCAGGAGCCCGACTGGGCCCAACCCGGCCACCAGGCAGCGCGCGCCCGAAAACCAGGATGGCGTGGAAGCGGCGTGCGGGTCGCGACGCTGCTGCAGCGCAAGCGCCTCCGCAATCGCCTTCTCGACAATGGAAAGCGGTTCGAGCAGCACCCCCACAGCGGCCAGCTCGCGCGGCACGCGAGTGACATTCTCCTCGGCATCGAGCACGAATTCCGCCTGGTAGCCATCGCGGCCTTTGATGCCACGCTCGGTGTAGCGGCCGGTCTGGCACATGTCCGAGCGGTGCATGGCGCAGTTGGCGCATTGGCCGCAGCCGCGGCGCACGGTGAAAACGGCGAGATCGCCGACCTGCACGCGCCGCACGGCGCTACCGACCGCGGCCACCTGCCCGAGCATCTCGTGACCGATGACCAACTCGCTCGCGCCAGCCGGGGCGTCGGCCCTACCCCCGGCGATCTCTTCGCGATCGGTGCCGCAGATGCCGACGCGCAGGACGCGCAGTTTCACATCCGATGCGCCCTCGATCTGCGGCTCCGGCCGCGCGACGAATTTCGCCCCCTCCGTTCCCGGCACAATCGCAATGGCTCGCATAAAGACAGTTTCGAGTTTCCAGCTTCAAGTTTCAAGCGCGCCCCGATTCCTTCCCATTGAGTGGCCCTGGACCCCGGGCATGGAACCGTTCTCGCGCCTGGTACGTATGGCTCTCCATGGGAAGAGATTTGCGCTACGCGCTACGCCAGTTGGCGCTGCGCCCGGGGTTCACCGCCATTGCCGTGCTGACGCTGGCGCTCGGAATCGGCGCCAACACTGCCATCTTCAGCATCGTCCAGGGCGTTCTGCTGGCCCCCCTTCCCTACCCTCAGCCCGGACGGCTGATGGTCTTGCACGAGAGCACGCACGACTTCACGACCGGCTCGGTCTCCTATCCCAACCTCGAAGACTGGCGGCGGATGCAGTCGAGCTTCACCTCCCTTGCCGGCTACCGCGGCGACGATTTCATCCTCAGCGGCGTGGGGCACTCGCAGCAGCCCGAGCACCTCAAAGGCGAGACCGTTTCCGCCGACTTCTTCAAAATCCTGGGCACGCCGCTGCTCGACGGCCCCGGCTTCTCGGCCGCGGAAGACCGCACCAACGGCGCCCCGCAAGTCGTATTGAGCTATGCCTTCTGGCAGCGGCGCTTCGGCGGCAACCGCCAGCTGGTCGGCGAGACGATTCCGCTCAACGGCCAGAGCGCGCTGGTGGTCGGCATTCTGCCGCGCGACTTTTGGTTCTACGACCAAGCCGATGCCTTCACCATGCTCGGACAGTGGATGCCGATCCTGCTGCACAACCGCGGCAACCACCCCGGCATGCGGGTGGTCGGCCGGCTGCGCGACGGGGTCACGATCGAGCAGGCGCGCGGCAACATGAGCGCGATCGCGGCCCAGCTCTCCACTGCGTATCCGGGCGACGACAAGGGGCGCGGAATTGACGTGCGGCCGATGAAGCTCAACATCGTCGGCGATGCGCAATCCTCGATCCTGCTCTTGATGGGCGCGGTTGGGCTGGTTCTGCTGATCGCCTGCGCCAACGTCGCCAACCTCCTGCTGGCGCGCGCCACGGGACGCCGCCGCGAACTCGCGCTGCGCGCCTCACTCGGGGCGACGCGCGGCCGCATTCTGCGGCAACTGCTCACCGAGAGCATGGTCCTCGGCCTCGCCGGGGGCTTGGCCGGCCTCGCGTTGGCCGCGGTCGCGGTGCATGCCGCGCCCAATCTCTTGCCGCCCAACCTGCCGCGTTTGAGCCAGATTGCGATCAACGGATGGGTGCTGGGCTTCACCCTTGCCGCCGCGCTCGGCTGCGGCCTTCTGTTCGGATTGCTGCCGGCATGGGTCAGCCTACGGCAGGACCTGCACGCCAGCCTCAAAGATGGCGGACGCTCGGCCTCGGGATCGAGCCATCGCACCCAGCACGTGCTGGTCATTGCCGAGGTCGCGCTCGCGCTCATGCTGCTGGCGGGCGCCGGCCTCTTGATCCAGAGCCTGGTCCGCCTGAACCGAGTCGCGCCCGGCTTCGATCCCAACCACGCCGCGACCATGCAGTTCGCGCTCGCGCCCGGCGACCTGGGCAACAACGAGCGCGTGGCCAGCGACCTCGACACTTTGCTCGAGCGGGTGCGCGCCGTGCCCGGCATCACCGCGGCTTCCGAGACCGCCATGGTTCCGATCTCCGACAACGAGAGCGACATGGGGGTGTGGCGCACCGACAAGCCCCAACCCGCGCCCGACAAAGTCCATTCCGCGCTTAGCTTCTTCTCGACTCCCGGCTTCGCCGAAGCCCTCGGCATCCCGCTGCTGCGCGGACGCTTCCTCGAGCCGGGCGACGTGCGCGGGCGCCCGCTGGCCATGGTCATTGACACCGAGATGGCCAAGATCGAGTTCCCCGGCGAAGACCCGATCGGCAAGCAGATCAGCACCGGGTTCATGGGCCCATTCCAGGTCGTCGGGATCGTGGGCCACGTCAAGCACTTCGGCTTGGGTGCCGACGCCAGCGCCAAGATCCAGGAGCAGATGTACACCGCGATCGACCAGATTCCGATGCAGTACATGTCCGCCGGCGGGCAGGGCCTGTCGCTGGTGGTGCGTGCCGCTGGCGATCCCATGACGCTGGTGCCGGCGATTCGGGCGGCGGTGGCGGGCGCAGGCAACGACCAGCCCATCTATGGCGTTACCCGAATGACCGCAGTGGTCGCGGCCTCGCTTGCCGCTCAGCGGGTGATGATGTGGCTGCTCGCGAGCTTCGCCATACTAGCCGTGCTTCTGGCCGCCATCGGCGTGTACGGCGTATTGGCCTATGCGGTCGCCCAGCGCACCCAAGAGGTCGGCATCCGCATGGCTCTCGGCGCGGAACCGAACCGAGTGCTGGGAATGATGCTGCGGCAAGGTTTGGGGCTGGCCGCCGTTGGCGCCGTGATCGGCATCGCCGGCGCGCTGCTGACCACCCGCTTCCTCAAGAGCAATCTTTACGGTGTCGCCGCCACCGATCCCGCAACCCTCGCCGGCGTTACACTTCTGTTATTGGGCCTGGCGGCGCTGGCCAGCTACCTTCCAGCCCGCCGCGCCGCCCGTGTCAACCCCATTGCGGCCCTCCGCGCCGAGTAGGCGCAGGGTGACCAGCACCTTGCTCCGCCGACCGGGCGCAACCTGGACCGAACGCTGCGTCGGCAGGTGGCCGACATGGCTGAAGAGCAACTGGTACCGGCCGGGCGCCACCAGGCCGATGCGGAAGTGCCCGTCGGCGTCGGTGCTGCACCGCCGCCGCCCCGGCGCAATCCGAATGCTGGCGCCGGCGATTCCCTCCCGCGCAGTGCCGCGCACCTGTCCCTGGATGCTGCCCGGACGCTGCCCTTGCAGGCGCAACACCAGCAGCAGCACCGCCAGTAGCGTCAGAAACTGCATGACATAGTAGCTCGCGTGGCGATCCATAATTGGTCTCCTTTTGTGGAGTCCAGTATCCGATGCCAGCGCGGGCGGCGCCGCTACAGCTCGGTTACAGTTCCGCTGCCGGGCGCATTCAGGCGATACCCTTTGCCCCGCATCGAAACGAGCATCTCCGGCTTTTCCGGGTTCGTCTCGATCTTTCCCCGCAGCCGGAGCATGTACACGTCAATGGCCCGGTCGGAGATATAGTGCCTTGCGGTCCAAACCCCGGCCACGATCTCGCGCCGGGTAAAGGTCCGGCCTGGAGAGCGCAGGAAGAAGGCGAGCAGCCGGAATTCGGTATCGCTCAACTCGAGCTCCTGTCCCCGCACCCGGACCGCGTGGGCGCGCAGGTCCAGTTCGATCACGCCAGCCCGAAGCGGCGCTGCTTCGACCTCCGGCGCCCCGCGCAGCCGCGCGCGCACCCGCGCCGCCAGTTCGCGCGGACTGAAGGGCTTCGCCACGTAGTCGTCCGCCCCCAGGTCGAGGCCGCGCACGCGCTCCGCTTCGCTGCCGAGCGCGGTCAGCACCAGCACCGGCAAGCTACGGAAGCGCGCGCTTTGGCGCACCCGCGCCAGGATCTCGAGCCCATTGGCCTGCGGCAGCATCAAATCGAGGATCAACATCTGCGGCTCAAGCGCCGTTAACTGCTCGAGCACCTTCGCGCCGGTGCGATTCACCTCCACCCCGACGCCCTCGCGTTCAAGCTGGGCGCGCACCAATTGCGCCACATCGCCGTCGTCCTCGACCAGCAGGACCAGCGGCCGCTGCTCCGGCGGCGGGGCCGGGATCGGCGGCTTCATGGCGCCGGGGGCTCGTGGAACCGGTGGCGGACATCCACTCCCGCCACCCAGAAGATCACCTCTTCCGCGATGTTGGTGGCGTGGTCGGCGATGCGTTCGAGGTTGCGCGCCACGAACATCAACGCCAGGCAGCGCTCGACCTGTTCCGGATCGTGGCTCATCGAGGTCATCAGCTCGCGGAAGATCGCGTCGCGCATCCGGTCCACCTCGTCATCGGCCTCCAACACCGCACGCGCCAGCTCGACCCGCTGCTGCATCAGCGCGTCGAGCGCGCGGCGCAGCATCCGGTTCGCGCGTTCGGCCATCAGCGGCAAATCCACGGTCGGCGGCGCCAGCGGCTGTGCCAAGAGCCGCGGCAGTCCCTGCGCGATGTTCACCGCCAGGTCCCCCATGCGTTCCAGGTCGTTGCCGATCTTCAGCACCGCCGCCAGGAAGCGCAGGTCCACCGCCATCGGCTGCTGCAGCGCCATCAGCCGCAGCGCGCGCTCGTCCACCTCGACCTCGAGGCGGTTGATCTCGGGTTCGATCGAGCGCGTCACTTCTTCGGCCAGCGCCGGGTTCCGGTCGCGGAACGCCTGAAGGCTGCGCTGCACGGCGGTCTCGACCAGCCCACCCATGTACAGCACGCGCTCGCGCAGCTGCTCGAGTTGTTCCGCAAAATGTTTTCGTGTGGGTTCCATAGGCGCATCCTAGCCGAAGCGGCCGGTGATGTAATCCTCCGTTTCTTGGCGCTTCGGATAGGTGAACAGCTCGCGCGTGTCCCCGATCTCGATCAACCGGCCCATGAGAAAGAACCCGGTCCGGTCGCTGATCCGCGCCGCCTGCTGCAGGTTGTGGGTGACGAACACGATCGTGTACCGCTGCTTCAACTCCATCGCCAGCTCCTCGATGCGTGCCGTCGCGATCGGGTCCAGCGCGCTTGCGGGTTCGTCCATCAGCAGCAGACGCGGCTCGACCGCCAACGCGCGCGCGATGCACAGCCGCTGCTGCTGGCCGCCGGAAAGCGCCAGCGCCGGCGCCCGCAGCCGGTCGCACACCTCGTCCCAGAGCCCGGTCGCCCGCAGGGACCGCTCCACGGCAGCGTCCAGCGCCGCGCGGTCGCGCGCCATCCGGTTCACCCGCAGTCCGTAGGCGACATTGTCATAGACCGAAAATGGAAACGGGTTCGAGGATTGGAACACCATCCCCACATGCCGCCTGAGCGCGATCACGTCCGCTCCCGGCCGATGGATATTCAACCGCTCGACGAGCACCTCTCCGGTGATTCGCGCCGTCGGCGCCAAATCGGTCATGCGGTTCAGGCAGCGCAGGAACGTGCTCTTGCCGCACCCTGACGGCCCCATCAACGCGAGGATCTGCCGCTCATGGGCACACAGGTTCACGTCATGCAGAACCTGCCGCAACCCATAGTGGAAGTTCAACCCGCGCGCCTCGATCACCGTCCGGCCCGCCGCCGCCGGCGGCCGCTGGTCGGCGGCGGCCTGTGCCAGCAGGCTCAAATGCTCGTTCATTGCCCCGCTCCGTTCGCGCCCGCGGCACGCGGCAGCAGCACGCGGAATACGCTTCCGCGCCCGAGTTCGCTTTGGAGCTCCACCCTCCCGCTCTGTTCCTCGGCCAAATGCTTCACCAGCGCCAGGCCCAACCCGGTGCCGTAGGCACCGCCGGTCGCGCCGCGATTGCGGTCCACACGGTAAAAGCGCTCGAACACCCGCCGTTGGTCGCTGCTGCTGATGCCTGCCCCATTGTCCCGCACCTCGAGCGCGTATTCGCCTCCGCGCACCGCCCCTGCCAGCTCGATCTCCAGCATCACCCCCGGCGGGGGATGCAAGGGTCCGCGCCCATGCAGCACCGCGTTTTCCAGCAGGTTCTGCAGAATCCGCTGCAACGCCTCCGCATCCGCGAGCACCTCGCCCTCCGCCACCGTGCCCATCGCCAGCCGGGCCTGGTGTTCGCGCGCCAGCGGCGCCATCACCTCCATCGCCGCCCGCGCCGCCGTCCCCACGTCCAAGCGCTGGATCCGCATCGGGTACTCGCCGGTCTCGACTGAGGCCAAAAGCACGAGATCGCGCGCCAGACGGCTCAGCCGCTCGACATTGCGCTGCAGCGCGCCCAGGTGCGCCGCCCGCTCCTCGACTCCCGCCTCGCCGTCCTCGCCCAGCAACTCGGCGTAGCCCTGAATCGAGGTCAACGGCGTGCGCAGCTCGTGCGCCAAGGCGGCCACGAAATCCCGTCGTGTGGTTTCCACCCGCACGGTTTCGGTGACGTCGCGTGCCACCACCACGCACCCATCCAGCTCCGGCGGGCGCGAGACTGCCGCCTGCAGCCAGCGCCCGTCGCCCAACTCGAGCCGTCCCTCCCACGCCGTCCCTTCGGAGGCCGCCGCCTCGACCGCATGCAGCAGCTGCGGCAGCCGTTGCAGGCCGGGCGCGCGCCCCTTCGGGTCCTGCTGCGGTAGCAGAAACATTGCTTGCGCCGCCGCATTCGCCAAGGTGCATTTCAGCCCGGCATCCAGCACCAACACCGCCGCGTCCACCGCATCCAACCCCGCCTCCGCCGCCGATTTGCCCGACTTCATGCCGCCTCCCGCTCGCGGCCCCAGGCCCGCGCGCCAAGATTGAGCGCCAGCACCAGCACCAGCAAGATCAACGCTCCCGCCCACGCCTGCCGATGCCAGTCGTTGTAGGGCGCAATCGCGTAGTCGAACACCTGCACCGTCAGCGAGGCGGTGGGCTGGTCGGGGCGCAGATTCCATTGCGTGCTGTTGAGCGAGGTCAACAGCAGCGGCGCCGTTTCGCCCGCCACCCGCGCCACCCCCAACAGCGCCGCACCGATGAGTCCGCTCTTGGCCGCCCGCAAAATCACGTCGCGCAGCATTCGCCAGCGGGTCGCCCCCAGCGCGATCGCCGCCTCGCGGTAGTTCTTGGGCACAGCGCGCAGCACCTCTTCGCTGGCGCGCAGCGCCACCGGCGTCAGAATCGCCGCCAACGCCAACCCGCCCGCAATGAGCGAAAATCGGCGCATCGGCGCGACCACCACCGCGTACACGAACAGCCCGGTGACGATCGTCGGCACCCCGTTCAGCACATCGGCCGCCAGGCGTATCCCCGCCGCCAGCCCTTCTCCGCCCATCTCCGCCAAGTACAGCCCGCCCGCCAAGCCCAGTGGAACGCCGATGGCGCTGGCCAACGCCAGCAGCTCGATCGTGCCCACAATCGCATTCCCCATGCCCCCGCCGCTGCTGCCCGGCGGCGCCGGCAATTGGGTCAGGAACGCAAGATTGATGCCGCCCACGCCCTCGCGCAACACTGTGGCCAGGATCATCGCAAGCGGCATCAATACCACCGCGGTTCCCAACCCCGCCAGCGCCAGCATCACCGCATTGACCGCCTTGCGCCGCCCGAGGTTCATGCCGTGCTCCGGGCGCGGATCTGCCTCAGCAGAAGCGCACCGCCGTTGGCCAGCAGCGTGATCGCGAACAGCACCAGGCCCAGCTCCACCAGCGCCGACGTGTACAGGGGCGTCGTGGCTTCGGTGAACTCATTGGCGATGGCGCTCGCCAGAGTGTATCCGGGCGCGAACAGCGATGCGCTCACCGAGCGCCGGTTCCCGATCACCATCGTCACCGCCATGGTCTCGCCCAGCGCCCGTCCTGTCCCCAGCAGCACCCCGCCCCAAATGCCCGAGCGCGCCGTGGGCAGCAGCACCCGCCCGATTATCTCCCAGCGCGTCGCGCCCAACGCATACGCCGCCTCGGCCTGGTGCCGCGGCACTGCCGCCAACGCCTCCCGCGCCATATTCACCACATAAGGCACGATCATGATGGCCAGGATCAATCCTGCGGCCAGATATCCCACGCCGTAGGGCGCGCCCTGGAACAGCGGCACCGCCCCTGCATGCCTGCTCAGCCAGGGCTCGACGGAGCGCTGCAGCCAGGGCGCCAGCACGAAAATCCCCCACAGCCCATAGACCACGCTGGGCACCGCGGCGAGCAGTTCCACCATCCCAGCCAGCGGCCGCCGCAACCGGCGCGGCGACAATTCCGCCAGGAACACCGCCGTCGCCACCCCCAGCGGCGCCGCCAGCAAGATTGCGAGCGCAGTGGTCAACAGGGTCCCATACAGGAACGGCCAGGCTCCGAATTTCCCAGCCACCGGGTCCCACGCCGAAGCGGTCGCGAAGCTCCATCCGAACGCATGCCGGGAGATGCGCGACGCCGTCCATAATTGCCAACCCAGTCCCAGCACCAGCAGCAGCGGCGGCAGCGCCAGCAGGCGCAGCGTCCATCGCAGGCGTGAATCGGGATCGCGCACGCTCCAAGCCGCCTGTGAGGTCGCGGCCACGTCCCCAGTATTGCAGCCAGCGTTCGCGTGCGCGCGCCGCTTCGCTGGTTGTCATCGAACTGTAACAATTCAGATGTAATCGAATCGTAATCGCACGCGCTGCCGGGCCATGGGATTGTTCCTTCGAGGCCAATGGATTCTATGCGCAAATGCTTCGTTCTCCTCGCCGCAGCCCTGGTGGCTGCGGCCTTCTCCGTTCCCCTCGCGGCGCAGGACGCGTCCGCGGCCCCGCTCGCGGTGAAAATCGGCGCATTCGATTTCACCCCCGGCGGGTTCCTCGATTTCACCACCGTCTACCGCACCACCAACGTCGGCAGCGGGATCGGCACGAACTTCGCCAAGATCCCCTACAGCGACACCGTCGCGGGCAAACTTTCCGAGCTGCGCGAGAGCCTGCAGAATTCCCGCATGACGCTCAAGGTCAGCGGCAAGCGCGACGGCACTGAGGTCACCGGCTACATCGAAACCGATTTCCTCGGCAATGCCCCCACCAATGTCGCGGTCAGCAGCAATAGCAACACGCTGCGCATGCGCGTCTTCTTCCTCGATCTGCGCCAGGGCGCCTGGGAGATTCTCGCCGGCCAGGATTGGAGCATGCTCACGCCCAATCGCGTCGGCCTGTCCCCGATGCCTTCGGACATCTTCTATTCCCAAGTCACCGACACCAACTATCAAGTCGGCCTTACCTGGGCCCGCCAACCGCAGTTCCGGGTTGTGTACCATGCCTCACCCGGGTTCACCGCCGGCATCACGGTCGAGAATGGCGAAGCGTACATTGGCGGCTCGGGCGCTCCACTGGTCACCTTGCCCGGAGGCGCCGCCGGACCGTATTCCACCGAGGTGGATAACGGCGCATCGACGCTTTCGGCGCCCGGCTTCACGCCCGATTTCATCGGCAAACTCGCCTATGACTCCGCCCCCAACGGCGCCGGCCTGCACCTGGAGGCCGCCGGGCTGGAGAGCACGTTCCGCATCCTCAATCCGACCACCGGCGTCACAACCCGCGCCGGCGGGGGCGGGCTCGCGCTCAACGCCAATTGGGCGGCGGCGCCCGGCTTCCATTTGATCGCCAACTCCTTCTACGGCGATGGCGGCGGAAGGTATTTCTTCGGCATGGCGCCAGACTTCGCCATCCGCCAGGACGGAACCATCTCCCTCATCCGCGCCAGCGGCGGCATTGCGGGCCTGGAATGGCAATTGATGCCGCAGGACCTCTTCTACGCCTACTACGGCGGCATCTACATCCGCCCGTCCTTCGATCTCTCCGGCGCTTCCGCGGTGGGATACGGCTTCCCCGGCTCCCCCAACAGCACCAACAAGGCCATTCAAGAGGCCACCCTCGGCCTGGTGCACACCTTCTGGAAGTCTGCCGCCTATGGATCGGTGCAGCTCATGGCGCAGGCCAGCTATCTCACCCGCAATCCTTACGCCATCGTCGCCCCGGCAACCGCGCGCAATGCGCGCTCGACCATGGCCTTCGTGAACCTCCGCTACAACCTCCCGTAAAGGATCTCCGCCATGAAAAACTTTCTCGCACTCCTTGTCTTCACAGGCCTCGCCGGCGCGATCGGCTGCGGCCACATCTCCAACGCCAGCGCGCCTTCGAGCGTCCAGCTCACAGGCGCCGGCAGCACCTTCGTCTATCCGCTGATGGCGCGCTGGGGCGCGGACTTCCACGCCGCCAACCCCGACATCACCATCAACTATCAATCCATCGGCAGCGGCGGCGGCATCCAGCAGGTCAAGAACGGCACGGTGGACTTCGGCGCCAGCGATGCCGCGCTCAGTGATGCCCAACTTGCCGCCATGCCTGCGCTGGTGCAGATTCCCGAGAGCGCCGGGCCGGTGTGCATTACCTACAACCTCCCGCTGCAGCAGCCCCTGCGCCTCAGCGCCGCCGCGCTATCCGGAATCTTCCTTGGCGCCATCACGCAATGGAACGATCCCGCAATCGCACAATCCAATCCCGGGGTGACGCTCCCGCATCAGGCCATCCTCGTGGCGCACCGCTCGGAGGGCAGCGGCACGACCTCAATCTTCACAACATATCTCTCCGCGGTCAGCCGCGACTGGCTCCGGCGCGCCGGCTCGGGCGTCTCGGTCTCCTGGCCGGTCGGCCTCGGCGGCAAAGGCAGCGAAGGCGTCACCGGCATCGTCAAGCAGACGACCGGAGCGATCGGCTACGTTGAACTCACCTACGCCGAAGCCAACCAGTTGCCGGTAGCGCTGATCCAGAACGCAGCGGGACACTTCATTGCTCCCTCGGCGGAGTCGAGCTCGGCGGCGATCGCTGTCGACGCCGACTTGCTAGCCCGCGACACCCGCCTGCCCATCGTCAACCCGCCCGGCCCGGACGCTTACCCGATCGCCGGCCTCACCTTCCTGCTGCTGCCGAAAACCAATCAGGACCCCGCCAAGCAGGCTGCACTGGCGAAATTCGTCGCCTACCTCCTCGGCCCCGGTCAGAACGCCGCGGCGGCATTGCATTACGCGCCGCTGCCGGATTCCCTGCAGCAATTGGACCGTACCCAATTGGCCAATCTTCGCTGAAGTCAGCGGCCAAGTTGGAACCCCGCTCGGCTGTCCGTCCACGGCTGTACCTGCGCCGGGCCGGGTAGCCGAGCGGTCGGCTTTTGATTGGGGCGGAACCCGACTCGGGAGCTACGAGCGGCGCAGTGCGCTACGCCCGGGAAAGCACCACGATCGCCAAGATCAGCACCCCGATCCCGGCGTACATGATGCGAACCGGCTGTTTGCCGCTGCCTTTCCATTCACCGGTCAGGACGCCCAAGAAACTGGCGGTGATCACGATGAGCGACATGAACACCGGCCAGCCCAGTATGGTGCCGAGGCTGCCGAGCTCGCCCGCGCCCATGCCGTAGAGCACAGTGCTGCCGAACCAGAACAGCGCCATCACTGCCGCCAGCCACCAGTAGCCGGCGGTGCCGGATTCCGAGAAGCGAGCACCAGTGCGATTCTTCTTGACCAAATACGCACAGTAGATCAGGCCCGGCACTCCACCGGCCAACATCAGCGGCAACCAGATCGCGTTCGGCGCCCAGATGGCGGCGGCGCCATGCGCCTGCGCGAAATCCTGCAACGGCTTGCCTTCGGTGAAGCCAATGTTCACCAGCGCAGAGCCCACGCCGCTGATGACGCAGTAGACCAAACCCGCGGCGATGCTGGTTTTGGGCTTCGCCGCCGCCGCAACTGCCGTGCCCGCCGAGGACGCCGAGCGGGGCGCGACCGTCTTGAGCGCGGCCTCGCGCCTGCGTCCCGCGACGGCGCAGATGCCGACGCCGACCAGCACCAGCGCCACCCCCGCCAAGACATCGAGGCCCATGGGCTGGAAGATCTGGTCGGCGTGCTGACGCAGCAGGGGGACCAGGCTGCCGACGGCGGCGGCAAGGCCCAGGATCACCGAAAAGGCCAGCGCGATGCCCACCCCCTCAACCGCCAGGCCGAAAAAGATCTGCGAGATGCCCCAGCCGGCACCGCAAGCGGCAACGATCCAGGCGATGGCAGCGCCATGGGGAGTGCCCGAGTAGACCGCGCCCAATCCGGGCACGGTGAGCAACGTCAGGAGCGGAGGAAAGATCACCAAGGCCCACACCGTGTATACCAGCCAGGTGTTCTCCCACTCCCAGCGCCGCGTGAATTTCATCGGCAGCGTGAAGCTGCCGTTGGTGACCCCGGCGATCACCAGGATGAGCAATCCGGCTGCGGTGGCGTTCATGGCCGTAAAGTATACTCCCAGCATGGTTTCGGCAAGCGCGAACTATCTCGGTGTTGACATTGGCGGCACCAAGGTCGCGGCCGGGCTGGTGACGCCGGCGGGGCGCATCCTTACACAGAATCGGGTGCCGATGCCGGCGCGCGGAAGCGCCATGGCCGGGCTTGAAGCGGTGATCGCTGCAGCCAAACTGGCGATGGGCACGAAAACGGTCGCGGGCGTCGGGGTGAGCAGCCCGGGGCCCTTGGATCCCCGGCGCGGCGTGGTGCTGAACCCGCCGAATCTGCCGTGCTGGCGGAATTTTCCACTGGCGGCAAAACTAGAACAGGCGCTGGGGGTGCCGGTGAAGCTCGACAACGACGCCAATGCGGCCGCCTTGGCCGAAGCGCGCTGGGGCGCTGGGCGACGCTACCAAGCCGTCTTTTATGCCACGCTCGGCACCGGCATCGGGGCGGGACTGGTGCTCGATGGAAGAATCTATCATGGCCGCACCGGAGCTGCGGTCGAGGGCGGGCACCTATCCATCAACCACCGCGGCCCACGCTGCGGGTGCGGGAAGCGCGGCTGCATCGAGGCGCTCGCCTCCGGGCCGGCGGTGGGGCGGCGGGCGCGGAAGCTCGTCCGCGCCCGCCCCGACCGGGCGCGGCGGCTGCTCACCATGGCCGAAGGCCGCGTGAGCGGCGTCAGCGGCGAAACCGTGGGCGCGGCCTGGAAGGCCGGCGATGCGATCGCTCGCCAGACGCTGGAGGAGACCGCGCTCCTGCTGGGCATCTGGCTGGGGAACATCGTGGACCTGCTCGAGCCCGAAATCATCATCTTCGGAGGAGGCATGGGAGCGCTGATGGCGGAGTGGTTTCCGCTGATCGGCACCACGCTGCAGCGCTGGAGCATCAACCCGCGTGCCTCGGAAATCCCACTGCGCGCGGCGCGATACGGCAGCGCGGCGGGCATCGCTGGCGGAGCTGCACTCTGCCGCTAGAGGGCACAGGTTGGCTGCGGGCCGCACGCGACGGCGCGGCGGCGGTGCTGCTGATCGGCTTCGTGCTGGCCGGGGCGCAATGGATTCTAGCGAGAATCTATGGGGAAAAGCTGGAATAAGCCCGTATAATTCGTGCTGATGGCACGAAACGAACGCCCCGAAGAAACCACCGGCTCGCCGCCTTCCCCGGACCTGTTCTTCAGCACGATGATGGGACATCAGCTGACCGCCGTGATGCGCACGGCGCTTGAGCTCGACCTGTTCACGCTGATCGGAGCGGGCACGAACACCGCGGCGACGATTGCCAAGAAAACCGGCGGCGCGGAGCGCGGTGTCCGCATCTTGTGCGACGCGCTGGCAACGCTCGGCCACCTGACCCGCGATGACGACGGCAGCTATGCGCTCACCAACGACAGCGCCGCGTTTCTCGATCGGCATTCGCCCGTCTATCTCGGCAGCGCGGCCGATTTCATCGCTTCCCCTTTGCTCGATCAGGCCTTCGACCGCCTCACCGAGGCGGTGCGCAAGGGCGGCACCGTATTGCCCGATGACCCCGCGATGGCGCCCGACAGCCCCTATTGGGTAAGCTTCGCGCGGAACATGGGGCCGATGCAGCGCTTCCCTGCCCAGGCGCTGGCAGAATTGCTCGACCCCAAACCCGGGGCGGCGCTGAAGGTGCTCGACATCGCCGCCGGCCACGGACACTTTGGCATCGCCATGGCGACGCGCAATCCGAATGCGGAGATTTACGCGCTGGATTGGCCGCAGGTTCTGGAGGTCGCCAAGGAAAACGCGGCCCGCGCCGGGGTAGCCTCGCGGTATCACACCATGCCCGGCAGCGCCTTCGAGGTCGAATTGGGCTCGAACTTCGACTGGGTGTTGCTGCCGAATTTCTTGCATCACTTCGATCCGCCGACGTGCGAAACGCTGCTGCGCCGCGTGCGCGCCGCGCTCGCGCCCGAGGGCGAGGCCGCGGTGCTCGAGTTCGTCGTGGACGAGAACCGCACCGCGCCCATGCGCTCCGCGATGTTCGCCCTCATCATGCTGACGACCACTCCTGCCGGCGACGCATACTCGTACTCGGAGCTGGCGGCGATGTTTGATAAGGCAGGCTTCAGCGAGACCGAGCTTCACCCGCTACCGCCCAGTTTCCAGCGCGTCGTCATTGCCACGCCGTAAAGTTGGCCCATGCGCCCAGGCCGTGGCTGGCCGCTATTCGAACCGCAGCGCCTCGATCGGGTCGAGGCGGGCGGCGATGCGGGCGGGGTAGTAGCCGAAGGCGACCGCGATGCCGACCGCGAACCCCACCGCCAGCACCACCCCGCTCGCCGGTATCGTCATGGGCCAGTGCATCGAAGAGCCCAGAGCTAGCGATCCTATGACTCCGATCAGAATGCCGGCGACCGCTCCCACCAATCCCAGCATCACCGCCTCGCCGAGGAACTGCACCTGCACTTCCCATTCCGTCGCGCCCACCGCCATGCGCACGCCAATCTCGCGGGTGCGTTCGGTCACCGCCGCCAGCATCACGTTCATGATGCCGATGCCGCCCACCAGCAGCGAAATGCCGCCCAGCGAGACCAGAAAAATCGAAAGCGTGCGGTTGGCGGCGATTTCGGTCTGGACGATGTCCTCGGGATGGCGGATCTTGAAATCGTCGGGCTGGCCGCTGCGGATGCGGTGGCGGTCGTGCAGCAGTGCGGTGGCCTGCTGTTCCGCGGCGGGGATGGCCGCGGACGAGGTGACCGAGCCGTAGATGTCGTCCAGCCAGGTTTGGCCCAGAAGCTTGCGCTGGGCGGTGGAGTAGGGCACCACGACGAGGTCGTCCTGGTCCTGGCCGGTAGCCGACTGGCCCTTGGGCAGCAGCGTCCCCACGACGGTGAAGGGCAAGTTCTTGATGCGGATTTGCTTGCCGATCGGGTCCTCGCCGCCGAAGAGTTGCATCCACACCGTGTTTCCCAGCACGCACACGTTGTTGCCATTGCTGACGTCGCTGGCGGTGAACGGCGCGCCCTGATCGAATACAAAGCTGCGGATGGTGAAATAATCCGGCGACACCCCATGCACGCTGGTGCCCCAGTTCTCGTTGCCGTAAATGGTTTGCACCGAGGAATCCACGTTCGGCGAAATGCGGGTGAAGAGCGGAACCTGGCGCAGCAGCGCATCGGCATCGGCCGCGACTAGCGTCTTGGTGCTCTGCGCTCCACGCGAGACCCCCGCTACCCGCGCCGCCCCGGCCTCGACCCACACCATGTTGTCGCCCAGATTGTGGAGCTGCTGCTGCAGCTGCGCCGACCC
>DATNED010000083.1:0-32409 GCA_035553115.1 Terriglobales bacterium
AGAACCGCAACGGGTTGGTAGCACGGGCGCGGCTGACCCACGCTTACGGCAATGCGGAAACGCACGCCGCGCTGCAGATGCTGGCATCGCTGGCGGGGTCGCACGAGGTGACCTGCGGGGCGGACAAGGGCTTCGACAACCGCCAGTTCGAGTCGGAATCCCGGAACCTGAAGACCAAAGCCCACGTGGCACGCAAGCGGGTGCGCAGCGCCATCCCGGCGGCGAGGGCGAGGCAGGTGGGCTACGGCATCAGCCAGAGAAAGCGGAAGCGCATCGAGGAAGTGTTCGGATGGATGAAGACGATCGCGCTGTTGCGCGAGACGCGATACCGGGGACGGGAGAGGGTGGAATGGGCCTTCACCTTTGCGGCCGCCGCCTACAACCTGGTCCGAATGCGCAAGCTGCTGGCGCAGCCTGCCTGATGAGATAGGAATACGGGGAATCGCCGCCTCTGGCGGCCTTACGCCGCCCCAGTGCTTGTCCTCACTTGCTGGAAACCGGCGCCCGCGGGCATCTCGGAAGAGGGCACGCAGCTCGCAGCGCCGATTTTCAGCAGCCTGCTAGCAGGGCGGTTCGTGGAGGTATAGTGTACGTGACCTGTCCGGCGCGGGAGGGATGATGGCTGCTGTTGGCGGTGTCTTTGCAGGAGACGGGTCCCCGGTCCTGCGTTCGAGTCGCTTGCACGATGCGGTGCTTTTCTTGTGAAATATCGCGCCTATTTCGACGGCTCCGGAACAAGCAGTTCGGAAACAGATGAGCCTCGCCTCACGCTTGGCGGCTTGGCCTCGGATGACAGCGTGTGGTCCTCGTTTGATGACGACTGGAACCGAATTCTTTTGAGTAGGGAACCGCCGGCGCCGTTTTTGCACATGAGACTTGCAATGCATCTGCGCGGGCCGTTCAGGTCGGCCAGCGGCTGGACGGGGGGAAAGGTGGATGCGCTACTGAACGACCTTGCCGTTTATCTCAGCCGTTTGGACAAATCGAGGTTCAGGATTTTTTGGGCCGCGGTGGACAGGGCGGCCTATAGGAGGCTCAGGGCGGAGGGGTACGATCTACCGCACGCAGTTGACCTTTGCAATCGCGCATGCCCAGAGGCGGTGTTGGCATGGTACGTGACGAAATTTCCGGGGGTGATAACCCCGGACGTTCATTTTTATTTTGATGTAAATGAAGCGTTCAAGGGCAGGTTTGAAAGGAAATGGCAAGCGGAAAAAAAGAGCGCGCGACGAGGAGGCGACCGCGGAATTTTTTGGTCTCTCATTAAGACGGTCGACACGGCATCGCATGAGGATTCGCCGGGAATTCAAGCCGCCGACCTGGTTGCGTGGGCCGTCAATCGGCAAGAGCAGGGGGAGGGTTTGCGTGGCGGCGGAATTGCCCGGATTTTATGGCAGGTAATCCCGGCAACGATTTGGCCTTGGAACGAGGTCCGAATGCGGCAGAAGTTTCGGCCACGGATTGACATGCCCGCGTCTCTTGATAGGGTATGAGCGATCGCTCCGAAATCTCTCGGCATCAGTAATCTTTCTCCTTCGGGCTTGGGGGTTTTTGTTCCGGAATGCCTGCTCCCGATGGCGGCGAGGTGCGTTGGCCTTTCCGGATTGTCGCTTCCGTTCAGCGCGCGCTTGAAATGCGACCGGATTTCTTAGGTAGATGCTCCGCTCCGGGCGCGGGTCCTTCTCACGGTCGCCAGGTTTCTTCGCGGCAGCGCCTACGGATGGGACAGCGCGGGGCGGCGTGGAACGAGGGACGTGCGCTTGATATCATGGCCTCATGGAGACCGTTTCCGCCACGTCCGATGCGGCATTCCAGGCGCGCATCGAAGCCGGCGTCAAGATCGAGCCCAAAGACGCCATGCCGGAGGCGTACCGGAAGACGCTCATCCGGCAGATTTCGCAGCACGCACACTCGGAGATCGTCGGGCAATTGCCGGAGGGAAACTGGATCAGCCGGGCACCCACGCTCCAGCGCAAGGCGATCCTGCTGGCCAAGGTGCAGGACGAGGCCGGGCACGGCCTTTACCTTTATTGCGCAGCCGAGACACTGGGGGTGTCGCGGGGGGAACTGATTGACGAGCTGCTGAGCGGCAAGGCCAAGTACTCGAGCATCTTCAACTACCCGACGCTCACCTGGGCCGACATCGGGGCGATCGGGTGGCTGGTGGACGGGGCGGCGATCATGAACCAGATCCCGCTGTGCCGGTGCTCGTACGGCCCGTACGCGCGGGCGATGGTGCGGATCTGCAAAGAGGAGAGCTTCCACCAGCGCCAAGGCTTCGACATCCTATTGACGCTGTGCCGGGGCACGGCGGCGCAGAAAGCGATGGCGCAGGATGCGCTGAACCGCTGGTGGTGGCCTTCGCTGATGATGTTCGGGCCGCCGGACGAGGAGTCGGCGCACTCGGCGCAGTCCATGGCGTGGAAGATCAAGCTGATCTCGAACGACGGATTGCGGCAGAAGTTCGTGGACCAGACGGTGCCGCAAGCCGAGTACCTGGGACTGCGCGTGCCCGATCCGGCGTTGCAGTGGAATGCCGAGCGCGGCCATTACGACATCGGCCGGATCGCCTGGGAAGAGTTCCAGGCCGTGATCCGCGGCCAGGGGCCCTGCAACCAGGAGAGGATCGCGGCGCGGCGCACAGCGCAAGCCGAGGGCGCGTGGGTGGTGGAGGCGGCGTCGGCGTACGCGGCCAAGCAGCAGAAGAAGGAGGCGGCGGCGTGAGCGCGAATCCGGAGTGGCCGCTGTGGGAGGTATTCATCCGCAGCCAGCACGGGGTGGCGCACAAGCACGCGGGAAGCCTGCACGCGGCGAACGCCGAGGCGGCGCTGTGCGCGGCACGCGACGTCTACACCCGCCGGCACGAGGGCGTGAGCATTTGGGTGGTGCCGTCGGCGGCGATCACGGCGAGCTCGCCGGGGGAGCGGGAGGCGCTGTTCGAGCCGGCGAACAGCAAGGTGTACCGGCATCCAGGGTTTTTCCAGGTGCCGCCGGAGGTGAAAAATCTCTGAGGCGGCAAGCCTTGCGATCGCCCAATTCATGGGCGACAGCGACCTGATCCTGAGCCAGCGGTTGGGGGAGTGGTGCGGGCACGCGCCGGTGCTGGAAGAGGACCTGGCGCTCACCAACACCGCACTCGACCTGCTGGGCCAGGCGCGGTTGTGGCTGGGCCTGGCGGGCGAGCTCGAAGGCCGCGGACGCGGGGAAGACGAGTTGGCGTTTTTGCGCGACGCGGGCGAGTACCGGAATCTGCTGCTGGCGGAGCAGCCGAACGGCGACTACGCGCAGACGATGGTGCGGCAATACTATTTTGACGCCTGGCACCGCCTCGAGCTGGCGCGGCTGCGGGCGATGCCGGAGGGGCGGATCGCCGAAATCGCGGCGAAGGCCGCGACCGAGAACGCCTACCACCTGCGGCGCAGCCGGGACTGGGTGGTGCGCATGGGCGACGGCACCGACGAGAGCCACCGCCGCGCGCAAGCCGCCGCCGCGGCGCTGTGGCCGTACACCGGAGAGATGTTTGCGGGAGATTCAGCGGGATTGCGGGAGGTGTGGATGGAGGAGGTGCGACGCACATTCGCCGAAGCCACGCTGGAGGTGCCGACCGCCACATGGGCGCACAAGGGCGGACGCGAGGGCGTGCACACCGAGGCGCTGGGGCACATGCTGGCCGAGATGCAATTCCTGCAGCGGGCGTATCCCCATGCGAAATGGTAGGGGCGCAATGGAAGGGGTGCAATGGTAGCCACGCCGGAAGTGTGGGAGTGGCTGCGCGGGGTGATGGACCCGGAGCTGCCGGCGATCTCGGTGGTGGATTTGGGAATCGTGCGCGAGGTGGAGTGGCGCGGAGAGGAATTGGAGGTGGCGATCACGCCAACGTACTCCGGCTGCCCGGCGCAGGCGGTGATCGCGAAGGAGATCGAGCGCACGCTGCGCGAGCACGGGGTGGAACGGGTGAAATTGGAGACGCGGCTTGCGCCGGCGTGGTCGAGCGATTGGATCACGGCGCGGGGCAGGGAGCAGCTTCGCAGCGCGGGAATCGCGCCGCCGGAACGGCTGGTGCAGATCCGCGCGGCGATTGCCTGCCCGCACTGCGGATCGGCGAACACGGAATGCATCTCCGAATTCGGCTCGACCGCGTGCAAGGCCCTGCACCGCTGCCGCGAGTGCCGGGAGCCGTTCGACTACTTCAAAGTCCATTAATGAGCCATTACCACACCCTGCCGGTGGCCACGGTCGAGCCCGAGACGCGCGAGGCGGTGGTGGTGGGCTTCGAGGTTCCGCCGGAACTCGAGGGGACATTCGGCTTCCTTGCGGGGCAGCATGTCAACGTGCGCGCCCAGATCGCGGGCGCCGGCGAGGTGCGGCGGTCGTATTCGATCTGCTCGGCGCCGGGCGAGGCGGTGCTGCGCATCGCCATCAAGCGGCATCCGGGCGGGGTGTTCTCGAACTGGGCGAACGACCAGCTTCGTCCGGGCATGGGGCTGGACCTGATGCCGCCGGCGGGGCTGTTTCATGTGCCGCTCGACGCAAGCGCCGCGCGCCGGCACCTGGCGATCGCCGCCGGGAGCGGCATCACGCCGGTGCTGTCGTTGATTCAGGCGACGCTGCGGGACGAGCCGCGGAGCCAGTTCACGCTTTTCTACGGAAACCGGGCTTCGAGCACGATCCTGTTCCGCAACCTGCTGGCGGACATCAAGGACTGCCACCTGGAGCGCTTCACGCTGGTGCACGTGATGAGCCGGGAGCAGCAGGATCTGGAATTGCTGAACGGGCGGCTTACGCCGGAAAAGGTGGAGGGGCTGCTGCGGCATTGGGGACCGCTCGAGGCGATGGACGCGATCTATATCTGCGGGCCCGGGAGCATGAACCGCGACTTGAGCGACGTGCTGCAGCGGCAGGGGTACCCGAAGGGGCAGATCAAGGTGGAGCAGTTCGCGGTCTCGCGCCAGGGGAGCGTGCCGGTTGCGAGCGCCGCCGCCGCCAGCGCGGAAGCAAACATTACGGAGGCCACGCTGATCCTGGACGGCCGCCACCACCGCTTTCCGGTGGTGCGGGGGAAGGAGAGCATCCTCGATGCGGGGCTGCGGGCGGGGCTGGATCTGCGCCACTCGTGCAAGAGCGGAGTGTGCGCCACCTGCCGTGCCAAACTAGTCGAGGGCGAGGTGGACATGGACGGGAACTTCGCGCTGGAGGATTACGAGATCGCCCGCGGCTACGTGCTCACGTGCCAGAGTTTTCCGGTGACGCCACGGGTCACCGTGGATTTCGATACGGATTAGCGTTTGGGGACCGCGGTGGAGGAGAAAGCGATGGCGAAGGCGAGCGAGCTGTTTGAAAAGCATCGGGCGAGGCTGGAGCAGGCGGTGGCGGCGATCGAGACGCGCGGCTACTGGACGCCGTTCGCGGAGATGCCCAGCCCGAAGGCGTACGGCGAGGGCGCAAGCGAAGCCGGGAAGGCGGCCTACGAGGCGAGGCTGGGCCAGCGCCTCAATCTGGGCCAAGCGGGCGCGGGCGCGGATGTGGGCCATGAAGTGTCGCCGTATGGACCGGAGCTGGGAATCCGGTATCCGTCGTCGGACATTGATGCGCTGATTCCGGCGGTGCAATCGGCCAGCAGGGCATGGCGGGCGGCGGAGCCGGAGGCGTGGGTGGGGGTGTCGCTCGAGATCCTGGCACGCCTGAACCAGCGCAGCTTCGAGATGGCGCATGCGGTGATGCACACCACCGGGCAGGCCTTCATGATGGCGTTCCAGGCGGGCGGGCCGCACGCGCAGGACCGGGGCCTGGAGGCGGTCGCGTACGCCTGGCGGGAGATGAGCCGCATTCCCCGGACGGCGGTATGGGAGAAGCCGCAAGGCAAGAACCCGCCGTTGAAGATGGAAAAGCGCTTCGCCATCGTTCCGCGGGGGCTGGCGCTGGTGATCGGCTGCAGCACGTTTCCCACCTGGAACGGCTACCCTGGCCTGTTCGCTTCGCTTGCTACCGGCAACGCGGTGCTGGTGAAGCCGCACCCGGCGGCGATCCTGCCGCTGGCCATCACGGTGGAGATTGCGCGGCAGGTGCTGGGGGAGGCGGGATTCGATGCGAACGTGGTGACGATGATCGCGCACAACGCGGGCGACGACACGCCGCAGCGGTTGGCGCTGCGGCCGGAGATCAAGATCATTGATTTCACCGGGAGCCCGGCCAACGGCGAGTGGCTCGAGCGCAACGCGAGGCAAGCGCAGGTGTACACCGAGAAGGCGGGGGTGAACGCGGTGGTGGTGGATTCGGCCGCCGATTTCGCCGGACTGGCGCGGAACCTGGCGTTTTCGCTGGCGCTGTACTCGGGGCAGATGTGCACGGCGCCGCAGAACATCTTCATTCCGCAGCAGGGAATCGCGACCGCGGAGGGACAACTGAGCTTCGAGCAGGCCGCGGGGAGCATCGCCCAGGCGGTGGCGAAGCTGCTGGGCGACACCGCGCGGGCGGTCGAGATTCTGGGCGCGATCCAGAACCGGGAGACGTTGAACCGCCTGGAACATGCGCGCCGGGGGCCGGCGGAGAAGATCCTGCTGGACAGCGAGAGCTTGACGCACCCGCAGTATCCGGAGGCGCGGGTGCGCACGCCGCTGCTGCTGCGGGCGCGGCCGGGGGAAGAGGCGGATTTCCTACGCGAGGTCTTCGGCCCGGTGGCGTTTCTGATCGCGACCGAATCCACCCAGCAGAGCCTGGAGTTGGCCGGCCGAGGCGCGCGCGAGCACGGCGCGCTGACGTTGGCGGTGTACTCGACCGACGCCGAGGTGGTGGAGCGGGCGCGGGCGGTGGCCGCCGAGGCGGGGGTGGCGCTTTCCGAGAACCTGACGAGCGGGGTGTTCGTGAACCAATCGGCGGCGTTCAGCGACTTCCACGGCACCGGGGCGAACCCGGCCGCCAATGCGGCGCTGACCGACTCGGCGTTTGTCGCCAGCCGCTTCCGGGTGGTGCAGTCGCGCGCGCATATCGCCTGACGAGCCCATGCCGATCTACGCCATCCACGGCATTGTCCCGGTGGTGGACCGGAGCGCCTACGTACACCCGACGGCGGTGCTGATCGGCGACGTGATGGTCGGGGCGGGGTGCTATGTGGGGCCGTGCGCATCGCTGCGGGGCGACTTCGGGCGGCTGATCCTGGAGCCGGGGAGCAACCTGCAGGACACCTGCGTGATGCACGGCTTTCCGGGCGAAGACACGGTGGTCGCCGAAGGGGGCCACATCGGCCACGGCGCGGTGCTGCATGGCTGCCGCATCGGGCGGGGAGCGATGGTGGGCATGAACGCGGTGGTGATGGACGGCGCGGTGGTGGGCGAGCGGGCGATCGTGGCCGCGATGAGCTTCGTGAAGGCGGCGATGGAGATTCCGGCGCGGCATTTGGCGATGGGCGTTCCGGCGAAAGTGGTGCGCGAGCTGAGCGAGCGGGAATTGGCATGGAAGGACGAAGGCACGCGGGCCTACCAGGAGCTGGCGCGGCGCAGCGGCGAGAGCTTGATCGCGGCCGAGGCGCTGACGACGCCGGAGGCGAACCGGCGGAGGATTCCGGTGGAAAAATTCGAGCCGCTCTATAAGCTGGAGGATGCATGAGCTACGAGGAGATCTTGGTTGCGCGCGAGGGCCGGGTGGGGATGATCACCTTGAATCGCCCGGCGGCGATGAACGCGCTTTCGAGCGCGCTGATGCGGGAGGTGGGCGAGGCGCTTGATGCCTTCGAGGCCGATGCGGGCATCGGCGCCATGGTGCTGACGGGAAACGAGAAGGCCTTCGCCGCCGGCGCCGACATCAAAGAGATGCAGGACGCCGGATTCAGCGATATTTTCCTGGCGGATTTTCCGGCGGGGCGGGCGGCGGCGTGGAGGCGGATCACGACCATCCGCAAGCCGATCATCGCGGCGGTAGCCGGGTACGCGCTGGGCGGGGGATGCGAGCTGGCGATGGCCTGCGACTTCATCCTGGCGGCGGACACGGCGGTGTTCGGGCAGCCGGAGATCACCATCGGCACCATGCCGGGGGCGGGGGGCACGCAGCGGCTGGCGCGGGCGCTGGGCAAGTCCAAAGCGATGGAGATGTGCCTGACTGGACGGCGCATGGACGCGGCCGAGGCCGAGCGCAGCGGGTTGGTGGCGCGGGTGGTACCGGCGGCGGAACTGCTGGCGGAGGCGGTGCGGACGGCGGCCAAGATCGCGGCGATGTCGCTGCCGGCGACGATGATGGTGAAGGAGGCGGTGAACACCGCCTTCGAGACCCCGCTGGCCGAGGGGCTGCGGTTCGAGCGGCGGGCGTTCCAATCCACGTTCGCCACGGAGGACCGGCGCGAGGGCATGGCGGCATTCGCAGAGAAGCGGAAGCCGAACTTCAAGCACCGGTAGAAGATGGACTCGTACCAGCACATTCTGTTCACGATGGACGGCGGGGTGGCGCGTTTGACGCTGAACCGCCCGGAGAAGCTCAACAGCTTCAACGCCGCGATGCATCTTGAGGTGCGCGACGCGATCACCCGCACCCGCGACGGCAGCGCGCGCGTGCTGCTGCTGACAGGCGCGGGCCGGGGCTTCTGCGCCGGGCAGGATCTGGGCGATCGGGCGATGACGCCCGGAGAGAAACTCGATCTGGGCGCCTCGATCGAGCAGTTCTACGCCCCCCTGGTGCGCAGCTTGCGGGCGCTGCCGCTGCCGGTGGTGTGCGCGGTGAACGGCGTCGCGGCGGGCGCGGGCGCGAACCTGGCGCTGGCGTGCGACTTGGTCCTGGCGACGCAATCCGCCACGTTCTACCAACCCTTCTGCAAACTCGGGCTGGTGCCCGACACCGGCGGAACGTTTTGGCTGCCGCGGCTGGTGGGCGAAGCGCGAGCGCTGGGGATGGCGCTGCTGGGGGAGAAGATCCCGGCCGAGCAAGCCGCAAGCTGGGGGTTGATCTGGCGGGCGGTTCCGGATGCGGATTTTCCGGCTGCGGTGGAGGCGCTGGTGGCGCAATTGGCGCTTGCGCCCACGCGCGGGCTGGCGCGGATCAAGCAGGCGATCCAGGCCGCGGCCCACCAGACGCTCGACCAGCAATTGGATCTCGAACGGGACCTGAACCGGGAACTCGGGGGATCGGAGGATTACCGCGAGGGCGTCGCGGCGTTCCTGGAGAAGCGGCCGCCGAAGTTCACGGGACGATAGCGGGGAAGAGGGGATCTCGGATGGGGAGCGCAACAGTAGCAGTCATCGGGGCGGGGGCGATGGGCGCAGGCATCGCCCAGGTGGCGGCGGCGGCGGGGCATCCGGTGCTGCTGCAGGACACGCGCGGGGGCGCGGCTGCGGCGGCGGTGGCGCAGGTGCGCGGCATGTTCGAGAAGCTGGCGGCGAAGGGAAAGATGCCCGCGCAGGCAGCCGCGGAGGCGGGATCGCGGCTGGGGGCAGCGGACACGATGGACGAGGTGGCGAGGGCCGGGGTGGTGATCGAGGCCATCGTGGAGGAGCTCGAGGCCAAGCGGCGGACGTTCGCGGAGCTGGAGGAACTGGTTTCGCCCGCGTGCCTGCTGGCGACCAACACCTCGTCGCTATCGCTGCCGGCGATTGCGCGCGCACTGAAGTCGCCGCAGCGACTGGTCGGCATGCATTTCTTCAACCCCGCGCCGCTGATGGAGCTGGTCGAGGTGGTCGGGTCGGTGGCGACCGATGCGGAATGCCTGGCAAGGACCGAGGCGCTGGCGCGGGCGTGGGGCAAGTCGCCGGTGCGGGCGCGAGCGACGCCGGGGTTCATCGTCAACCGGGTGGCGAGGCCTTTCTATGCGGAAGGATTGCGGCTCCTGGCCGAGGGAGCGGCGGACGCGGCCACGCTGGATGCGGTGCTGCGCGAGGCCGGCGGCTTCCGCATGGGCCCGCTGGAGCTGACCGATTTGATCGGGCAGGACGTGAACTTCACGGTGACGCGCACGGTGTGGGAAAGCTTCTACTTCGACCCGCGCTTCGCACCGTCGCTGGCGCAGCAGGAGCTGGTCGAGGCGGGCTGGCTGGGGCGGAAGTCGGGGCGGGGATTCTACGAGCATGGCGAAGGCGGGGCGACGATTTCGCCGCGCACCGAGCCGCCTGCGCCCAAGCCCGATCGGATCGCCCTGACCGGGCAGCAGGATCTGGCGGAGGCGCTGGCGCGACGCCTGGAATCGGGCGGGATCGAAGTGGTGCTCGATCCGCATTTGCCGACCGACTTGGTGCTGCATGTCAGCGACGGGCGCACGGCGGCGGCGCTCGAGCGGCATCCGGTGGGGAACGCAAGGAATCAGCCGACGGTGGTGGTTGACCTGGCGCTGGACTACGCCAAGGCCCAACGGGTGGCGATTGCGGCCTCGCCGAAGTGCCACGAAAGCGCCTGCGCGGTCGCCATCGGCGCGCTGCAGGCTGGGGGGCTGGCGGTATCGCGGCTGCGCGACCTGCCCGGCCTGGCGGTGCTGCGCACGATGGCGATGCTGGCCAACGAGGCCGCCGACGCGGTGCATTACGGAGTGGCCAATGCCGCGGACGTGGACTTCGCCATGCGCAAAGGGGTGAATTATCCGATTGGCCCGCTGCAGTGGGCGGACGCCATGGGCGCGGCGCGGGTGCTGGGAGTGCTCGACGAGGTGGCACGCTACTACGGCGAAAGCCGGTACCGGGCTTCGCCGCTGCTGCGGCATCTTGCGCTTTCTGGCGGACGGTTCCATGAGTGAGCTGTACGCGCGCGACCGAGCTTCGCAACTGCTGGGGATGGAGATTGCGGCGTTCGCGCCGGGCACGGCCACGGTGCGCATGAGGGTGACCGAGGCCATGCTGCAGGGCCACGGCACCTGCCACGGCGGATACGTTTTCACGCTGGCAGATTCGGCTTTCGCCTTCGCCTGCAACAGCCACGGCTACGCGGCGGTGGCCTCTGGATGCTCGATCGAGTACCTGACGCCGGCGCGGAGGGACGATGTGCTCACCGCCGAGGCGCGCGAGGTGGCGGTGGCGGGGCGCAGCGGCGTGTACGAGGTGGCGGTGACGAACCAGGCGGGCGCCGTGGTGGCGGTGTTCCGCGGCCGCAGCCGGCGGGTCGAATAGGGGCGCCGCTTTTCCCCAGAGCCTGGCGCTTGACTGGGGGCGGGGCCATAGGTATCATCACCACATATGGAGACGCAAGCGAAGGCGGCGCGGAGCGCGGCGCGGGGCGCGGCGGAAGCCTTGATCCTGGCGCTGCTCGAGGCGCGGCCGCGGCACGGCTACGAGTTGGCGCTGGTGATCGCGCAGCGTTCGGAAGGCGCGATCGAGTTCCATGCGGCATCACTGTATCCGCTGCTCTACCGGCTCGAGCGGCAGGGATTGATCGAAGGGCGGTGGGTGGAGCGGGCGGGCGAGCGGCGGAGGAGGTACTACAAGCTGCGTCCGGCCGGGCGCAGGGCGCTGGCGGCGCAACGGCAAAACTGGGGGGCCTTTCTTCGGGGAATGGCGGCGATTTTGAATCCCAAGGAGAGTTGAGATGCCCAATTTCGAAGCGTTTGTGCGCGCCAAGCTGCCCGCGCTGGGCTTGACGCCGGCGCGCGAGCAGGAGATCGTCGCCGAGCTGGCGCAGCAACTGGAGCAGGTTTCTGCGCAGGCGGTGGCGGAGGGCGCGGACGGCGCAACGGCGCAAGGCCGGGCCGAGGCGCACATTCCGGATTGGGCGAAGCTGGCCCGATCGATCGCAGCGGCGGAGGCGCCGCTGGGGGCGCGGCTGCCGCTGCGGATGCGGCTGGCGCTAGCCGGGCGCGACGCCGCGAGCGATTGGCGGTTGGCGCTGCGCGGATTGCGGCGCGCCCCCGGCTTCGCCTCGGTCGCGATCCTGACGCTGGCGCTGGGCATCGGCGCCAACACCGCGATCTTCACCTGGGTGCGGGCGGAGCTGCTGGCGGCGCTGCCGTTTCAGCAACCCGATCGCCTGGTGGCGCTCGACGAACACGCCAACGGGCGCACGGTGAGCGTTCCGTATCCCGATTATCTGGACTGGGAGGCGCAGAACGCCGCGGCCCGCGGCGCCTTCGCGTCGCTGGCCTGGTACCAGACGCTGGGGCTCAACCTCAGCGGCGCAGGCACGCCGGAAGTGGTCAGCGCCGGCGACGTCTCGGGCAACTTCTTCGCCACGCTCGGTATTCATCCGCAGTGGGGACGCGGCTTCGCGGCCGGCGCCGATTCCGCCAACGCCCTTCCGGAAGCGATCATCACCAGCACGCTGGCCGCGCGCCAATTCGGCGCCGCGTCCGCCGCCGTGGGCCAGCGCCTGGACCTGAATATGCGGGCCTATACCGTGGTTGGAGTGCTCAATGCGCAGTTCCGCGACTACAACGAGACCGAGGTTTTCCTGCCGGTGGGACTGTTCCTGAAGACCTTCGACCGCGGCTCGCACAACGACGCCGACGTGCTGGCGCGGCTGACGCCGGAGGCCACGGAGGCGACCGCGCTGGCGCAGCAGCGCAGCGCGATGGCGAAGCTGGCGCTCGCCTATCCCGAGGAGGATGCGGCCGAGGGCGCGGTGGTGCGCCCGCTGCGCGCGCTTTACGTCGGGCAGGACGCGCCCATGCTCTGGCTGCTGTTCGGCGCGGTCGGCCTGGTGCTGCTGATCGCGTGCGTGAACGTCGCCAACCTCATGCTGGTGCGCACGGCGGGGCGGCGGGAGGAGTGGGCGGTGCGCGCGGCGCTGGGAGCGGGGCGGGGAAGGCTGGTGCGCCAGCTCCTGGTCGAGAGCCTGGCGCTGGCGCTGCTCGGAGGCGCAGCCGGGGTGGGCCTGGCCGCGCTGGCGCTGCGGGGGCTGCAAGCGGTGGCACCGGTGCAGTTGCATCTGAATTGGCCCGTGCTGGGGTTTGCGCTGCTGATCTGCGCCATCTCCGCGGTGCTGTTCGGGCTGGCTCCGGCGCGCTCGGCGGGCAGGCGAAGGCTGGAGATGGGGAGCCGAGGGGCGCGCCGGGCGCGCGCGGGCAGCGCGCTGGTGGTGGGGGAAGTCGCGCTCGCGCTGGTGCTCACGATCGCAGCCGGGCTGGCCTTGCGCAGCTTTTCCCAGCTGATGGAAGTGAATCCCGGATTCGCGCCGCAGCAAGTGCTTTCGTTTGGAACCAACCTCACCGGCGGCGCCTACGAGAAGCCGGCGGCGAGAATCGCGATCGAGCGCCAGATTCTGCGCGGGCTTGCCGCATTGCCCGGGGTTCGATCGGCGGGCATCGGAACCAATTTGCCCATGACCAACAACCACGACCGCGGCGACGTGACGATCGCAGGCAAGCCGCTGCCCGAGCGCGGGCATTTTCCGCACCCCGACCTGCACTCGATCAGCCCCGGATATCTGTCGGCCCTGGGGCTGCCGCTGCTGCGCGGCCGCAACCTGAGCGAGTCCGACGGTCCCAACGCGCCGGAAGTGGCGCTGGTGAGCGCCAGCTTCGCCAACGCCAACTGGCCGGGCGAAGACGCGGTCGGACGGCAGTTCTGGCGGGGGCATCCCGCGGCCGACAACCACGATTTGGTGACGGTGGTGGGCGTGGTGGGGGACACCAAGCAGTACGGGCTGGATGCGGCGACGCGCACCGAGGTCTACTATTCGTATTTGCAGTCCACGGCCGAGCAGCCGCAATTCGCGCTGCGCACTGCGGTGCCGCCGCTGCAATTGAGCGCGGACGCGCGGCGGATCGTGCGGGACGCCGACGCGACGCTTCCGGTGACCGCACTGCAGACGATGGAACAGGTGGTGGACAATTCCGTAGCGAACCCGCGCACCACGCTCTGGCTGCTCGCCATCTTCGGCGGGCTGGCGCTGGTGCTGGCGCTGATCGGCATTTACGGGGTGGTGGCGAACCACACGCAGCAGCGGACGCAGGAGATCGGGATTCGGATGGCGCTGGGGGCCGCGCCGGGGGCGATTGCCAGCATGGTGCTGGGCGAGAGCATGCGTTGGGTGGGGATGGGCGCGCTGGTGGGCCTGGGCGCAGGGCTGGCCGCGGGGCGGCTGATCGCGGCGCAGCTTTACCGCGGGACCGGCACCGACGCCGGCGTGCTGGCAGCAGCGAGCGCGATGGTGCTGCTGGTGGGCCTGGCGGCGAGCCTGGTACCAATGGCGCGGGCGGCGCGGATGGCACCGCTCGAATCGCTGCGCGAGCTGTAGCGCTGTCCGGAAGCGGACATAGAACCGGCGAAATTGAACACGGCAGGGCCTCGGCGCGAGGCGCAAGGGCTGCATTTTCAGTGGTGGAAGGGCGTGCCGACTGGCCCCGCGCGTGCATCGTTATGAGTTAGCTATGGACAAAGCACGCGATCCCAAATTTTTGAAGCAAAGGCGCATGCGGCGCATCGGATTGGGCGTAGTAGCAGTGTTGGCGCTCGCCGGAGTCTCGTATGCCGTTTCCCGCCTCAAACCCGCGCCGCCCACGGTGGATGGCGGCTCGGTGTGGGGAGAGCCAGTAGTGCGGAGCACGATGGTGCGCCAAGTGCATGGCTTGGGAACGCTGGTGCCGGAGGAAGTCCGAACCATTCCCGCGACGACCGAAGGCCGGGTGGAGACGATTCCGGTGCTGCCGGGAACGCCGGTGAAGCCGGGCACGCTGCTGGTGCAGCTGACCAACCCGGCCACGGAAAAGAATTTGAGCGATGCCGAGGCGCAACTGAAGAGCGCGGAAGCGGATATGACCAATCTCAAGGCCACGTTGCACACGGCCTTGCTGGCGCAGCAATCGACGCAGGCCAACCTGGTGGCGAACTCCAAGCAGGCGGACGATTTGGCCAAGAGCGACGCGATGCTGCTAACCAAAGGGCTGGTTCCCCGTCTAGACGCACAGTCGGATGCGGACAAGGCGGCCGCACTGCAGCAGCAAGTCACCATGGGAGAAGGCCAACTCGAGAGCATGCAAGCGAGCGACGCGGCGCAGGTTGCCAGCGCGCAAGCGAAGGTGGACCAGATGCAGGCGGGCGTGGAGCTGGCCAAATCTCAAGTGGATGCGCTGACGGTGCGCTCGGGCATTGACGGCCTGCTGGAAGATTTGGATATGGGCGGAGGCACGGAGCTGCAAGTGGGGCAATGGGTGCCGGCGGGCACGGCGGTGGCGAAGGTGGTGCAGCCGCAGAAGCTGAAGGCGCAGATCAAGATTGCCGAAACCGACGTGCGCGACGTGACCATCGGATTGCCCGCGAGCGTGGACACGCACAACGGCATCGTGCCGGGGCACGTGATGCGGATTGACCCGAACTCGCAGAACGGCACGGTGAGTGTGGATGTGGCGCTGGATGGTCCGCTGCCGCCGGGTTCGCGTCCGGATTTGAGCGTGGACGGCACGGTGGACCTGGAGACGCTGAAGAACGTGGTGCACGTGGGCCGGCCGGCGTTCGGGACGCCGAACTCGACGGTCACGATGTTCAAGATTTCGCCCGACGGGCGCGAAGGCACGCGGGTGAAGGTGACGCTGGGGGCGGCCTCGGTGAACACGATCCAAATCCTGCAGGGTTTGAATGTCGGCGATTGGGTGGTGCTGAGCGATACGAGCGCGCAGGACGCCTTTGATCGCATACGATTCAGCCCGCCGGTGGCGGTGCACTAGTATTTTCCGGGTAACCGAACCAAACAGCCGAAGTTTACGTACACGAAGTCAGGACGATCGAAGTCTACAAGTTCAGGAGGGGAAATGGCCGATCAGCCCGCCGTTATCGCGCTCAAGGAAGTGACCAAGGTCTTCTACACGGACGAAGTGGAGACCCACGCCCTTGCAGGCATTCACCTGGAAATCCTGGCCGGAGAATTCGTGGCGATCGGCGGCCCTTCGGGGTGCGGCAAGTCGACGCTGCTGAGCATTCTCGGCCTGCTCGATACGCCCACGGGCGGCGAGTACATGCTGAACAACCAGCCGGTGGCGAATTTGAATCTGGGGGAGCGGAGCCGCATCCGCAACCGCGAGATCGGATTCATCTTTCAGAGCTTCAACCTGATCGGCGACCTCTCGGTTTACGAGAACGTCGAATTGCCGCTGACCTACCGCGGGATGCCGAGTTCCGAGCGCAAGCAGCGCTGCCAGGCGGCGCTGGAGCGGGTGGGAATGGCCCATCGCGCCCGTCACCTGCCGAGCCAGCTTTCCGGCGGGCAACAGCAGCGCGTGGCGGTGGCGCGCGCGCTGGTGGGCAAGCCCAGCATCCTACTGGCCGACGAGCCCACCGGAAACCTGGACTCGAAGAACGGCGACGCGGTGATGGATTTGCTGCACGAGCTGCACGAGGGCGGGGCCACCATCTGCATGGTGACGCACGATCCGCGCTTCGCGCGGTACGCCGACCGCACGGTGCACTTGTTCGACGGCCAGATCGTGGACGAGAGCCAAGCACAGGAGCAATCGGCGGTCGTGACCGGCCACTAGAAAATCCTCACAGCTTCTCACGGAGTTAGCCACGGGTCCCCCAGCCTTTGGCTAGCAGCGAGCCAGCCGAGCCCCTTAGGCGCCAGTTTCCCCGCTTGCGCCTGCTCGGCTGGCTTTTTTTGGTTGGAGCGGGGCGGGGCGATACGGGGCGTCTGGCGTTGTCGACCTCGAGCTTGCCACGTAGCCCACCTCAATGGGCGAGTGTGCGGAAACGGACAGCGGGGTTGCGGCAGTGAACGGTGGGGCCGCCCGGGCGTGACGAAAGTGGCTTTGAATCAGCGGATTAGCGTGGCATGCGGCGTGCGCTGGATTGGCCGTGACCCGAACCCGAATCGTCCTTCTTCTCGCGGTTGCTGCGACAGGAGCGGCCGCTCAACAAGCGCAGACCGCGCCTACCATCGCCGTCACCAATTCGGCCGTTCCGACGGAGTTGACGCTGACCAACCGGGGCAACTGGCTGAATTTCTGGCAGCGCTTCGCGCCGGCGGGAGTGAGCATGCCCGACCTGCGGAATCCGGCCGCGCTGGAGCGCGGCGCGAGCAGCGGCACGCTCTACCTTTCGCTGCAGCAAGTGCTGCAATTGGCGCTGTCGGCGGATCTGGACATCGCCGATGCCAGCTACCAGCAGTTGCTGGCGCGGCCGGACTACTGGCGGACGCTGGCCGGCGGCACAGCCCGCGGGGTGGCGGGCGAGCAAATTTCGAATGCGCTGTTCAGCGGCGCCATCGGCGCCTCGGGCGGGGGCGGAGGCGGAGGGGGAGGCAGCAGCGCCGGTTCGGTCGGAGGCGGCGGTTCGGGGGTGCACGGGGGCAACGGCGGCTACGACCCCAGCTTCAACTTCACGTTCACCGATGAGCACTCGCGCACGCCGTTGGCGAACCCGGTGCTGTTCGGCACCGCGGTGCAGATCCTGAACCAGGATTTCGGCAGCGCCAGCTTCGGGCAGGGCTTCACCACCGGAACCGGATATTCGATCAGCTTCGCAAGCTTCCGGCAGTATCAGAATTCGAACCAGCTTTTCCTGAACCCGCAAGTGACGAGCGACGTGAGCATCGGCGTGCAGCAGCAACTGCTCAACGGGGGCAGCCGTTCGGTGAACCGCGCCGGCATCGTGATGGGCCAGAACAGCTTGAAGTACGCCGATGCCAACTACAAGCTGCAGGTCACCGACATCGTCGCACAGGCGGCGACGCAGTACTGGGCGGTGGCGGCGGCGGGGAAGAACGTGGAGTTCGCCCAGCAGTCGGCGCAGCATGCGCAGGAGACGCTCGACAACACGGTGGCGCTGATCAACCAAGGCAAGGTTCCGGCGGCGAACCGGGTCACGGCGCAAAGCGCGCTGGGCGCGGCACAGCAAGCGCTGGTGCAGGCTCAGACCGATTACCGCAAGGCGGCCTCGAAGCTGAAGACCTACGTGGCCAAGCAGTGGACGCCGGCGGTGATCAACTCCCGCATCGTCGCGAGCGACCAGCTTCCGAACCCCACCAACGTCAACGTGGGCGACATCGGGAAGATGGTGCAGACGGCGGTGAGCTTCAGCCCCAAGCTGGCCGAGGACCGGATCAACGTCAACAACGATGATTTGACGGTGAAGATCCGCAAGAACGGGCTGCTGCCGAGCCTGGCGGTTTTCGCATCGTACACCTCGAGCGGGGTTTCGGGCCTGGGCGTGAACTGCGCCGTGCAAACGTTCCCCTGCCCGGTGGGGAGCGTGCTGGCGCCGCTGCCCGGAGGTTTCGGCAACTCGCTGGGCAAGATTTTTTCCTATTCGGCGCCGGACTATGGCGTCGGGTTCCAGTTGAATGTGCCGGTGTGGAACCGGATCAACCGCAGCGACGAAGCCACCGCGGAGGTGCAGGCGGCGCAGGCACGGGTGGATCTGCAGAAGGACCAGAACAACGTCAGCGAGCTGGTCAACGAGGACCGCATTGACCTGGAGGGGCAATCGGCGAAGCTGGCGGCGGCACGCCTGCAGGCGGATGCGCTGCAGAGCGCGCTCGACGACGCCAACACGAAGTACAAGCTGGGGAAGGGAACGGTGACCGACATCATCGCCGCGCAGGTGGCGCTGCTGGGAGCGCAGCAGTCCGAGGTGGCGGCCCAGCAGGCCTACGCCGGGGCGCTGATCGCGCTGGCCAAAGACAGCGGAACGCTGCTGGACGAATACCACATCTTCCTGGGCAAACCCTTGACGCCGGACAGCGTGGGCCGCCTGCATTGATGCGGTACTCTAGACCTCGTGATCCAACTGCGCAAAATTGAAAAGACGTTTCCCGCGGGCGCGGGCAAGACTTATGCCCTGCGGCAGATCAACCTGGACATCCGCGAGGGGGAATTCCTCACCATCATGGGGCCGTCGGGGTCGGGGAAGTCCACGCTGCTGGCGATCATGGGAATGCTCGACAGCCTGTGGACGGGCGAATACAATTTCCTAGGAACCCCGGTGCATGCGCTGTCGGTGAAGAAGCGGGTGGAGCTGAACAAGCAGTACATCGGGTTCGTGTTCCAGAGCTACCATCTGCTCGACAACCTGACCGTATACGAGAACCTGGACGTGCCGCTGTCGTACCGCGACATCCGCTCGAAGGAGCGCGCGAGCCTGGTGGCCGACTCGCTGGACCGGTTCCAGATCGTGGGGAAGAAGGACCTCTATCCGAACCAGCTCTCCGGGGGGCAGCAGCAACTGGTGGCCATCGCGCGGGCGGTGATTGCGAGCCCGAAGCTGATCCTCGCCGACGAGCCCACCGGCAACCTGCACTCGGCGCAGGGGCGCGAGATCATGGAGCTGTTCAAGCGGCTGAATTCGCAGGGGACGACGGTGGTGCAGGTGACGCACTCGGAGCTGAACGCGACGTACGGAGATAGGATTGTGGAGTTGGGGGATGGGTGGATGGTGGGGGACCGGAAGAGCGGGAAGCAGTAATCAGTAATCGGTAATCAGTAATCGGTATGCGCGATTTTCGTGAGCTGAGGGTCTGGGAGAAGGCGCGGCTTTTGGTCCAGGGCGTTTACGTCGCGACCGCCAAATTTCCACTCGCGGAGAGATTCGGGATCACGTCCCAGTTGAGGCGGGCGACCATATCGATCGCGGCCAACATCGCTGAGGGCTGCGGCCGAGCGGGCAACGCAGAACTGGCCCGTTTCCTGACCATCGCGATGGGTTCGGCGTGCGAGACTGAGTGCGAGCTTCAACTTTCTATGGACCTAGATTTGCTGCCCGCAGCCGCTTTCGCGGCCTTGAATCGAGACGTCATCGAGCTGAAACGCATGCTCGGCACTCTGATCACCAAGGTCAACGCGGCACGCGGCTGATCACCGACCACCGATTACTGAGTACCCCTTCGTGAACCCGAAAATTTTGATTGCCGACGATGCGCCCGACATCCGCGAGGCGCTGCGGCTGCTGCTGAAGCGGGAAGGATTCCGCACCGAGGCGGTGGACGCGCCGGCGGCGGCGCTGCAGGCGGTGACGGCGCAAGAGTTCGACCTGCTGCTGCTGGATTTGAACTTCACCCGCGACACCACGAGCGGAGCGGAGGGACTGGAGCTGCTGCCGCGCATCGCGGCGCTGGATTCGACGCTGCCGGTGGTGATCATGACGGCGTGGGGCACGGTGGAGATCGCGGTCGAGGCGATGCGGCAGGGGGCGCGGGACTTCGTCGAGAAGCCGTGGGACAACGAGCGGCTGCTGGCGATCGTGCGCAACCAAGTGGAGTTGCGGCGGGCGCTGCGGCAGGAACAGCGGCTCGAGGCCGAGACCCGGCTGCTGCGGGCGGAGGGGCGGCCGGAGCTAATCGCCAACTCGGCGGCGATGCGGCCGCTGCTGCAACTGGTGACGCAGGTGGCGCCGTCGGACGCCAACATTCTGATCACCGGGGAAAACGGCACGGGCAAGGAGCTGATCGCCAAGACGGTGCATGCGCTGTCGCTGCGTGCCGGGCATTCCATGGTGACGGTGAACGCGGGCGGGCTGCCGGAGACGCTGTTCGAGAGCGAATTGTTCGGCCACGTGCGGGGCGCGTTCACCGACGCCAAGGCGGACCGAGTGGGCCGGTTCGAGCTGGCCGACGGGGGCACGCTGTTCCTGGACGAGATCGGGAATCTGGGCTTGGCGCAGCAGGCCAAGCTGCTGCGGACGCTGCAATCGGGCGAGATGGAGCGGGTGGGGGCGTCGAAGACGCGGACAGTGAATGTGCGCCTGATCAGCGCGACCAATTCGGATCTTTCGCAGGCGGTGGCGGAAGGGAAGTTCCGGCAGGACCTGCTGTTCCGCATCAACACGATCGAGATCCATGTTCCGCCGCTGCGGCAGCGGCGGGACGACATCCAGCCGTTGGCGCAGCATTTCCTGCGGCTGCTGGCGGCGCGGTACCGGAAAGCGATCACGGGATTCGAGGCGGCCGCGATCCAGGCGATGCAGGAGCACTCCTGGCCGGGCAACGTGCGCGAGCTGGAACACGCAATCGAACGCGCGGTGCTGCTGGCCAGCGGGGAGCAGATCCGGGCCAGCGATCTGGGGCTGAAGGCGGCGGCTTCGGCGGCGCTTTCGAGCCTGGAATCCCTGCCGCTGGACGAGGCGGAACGGATTCTGGTGCGTTCGGCGCTGGAACGCGCGGGCGGGAACATCCATCATGCCGCGAAGGCGCTGGGGCTGAGCCGGGCGGCGCTGTACCGCCGCATCGAACGTTATGGCCTCTGAACGCGAGGGCTCGCCGAGTGCTGCGAAGATTGCGCCTGGCGACTCGCTGCTGCTGCTGGGCCTGCTCGGCGGCGCGCCGGCGGTGGCGCTCTCACTGGTGCTGATCTGGCTGCCGAGGAACCAGGGATGGTTCGGGGAATCGCACCAACTGCAGTGGTTCTTGACGGCGGTACTGGCGGGGAGCTGGGTGGGCTTCACCGTCGCGGCGCGCAACCGGACGCTGTTCGCGCTGGGGACGTATGCCAACATGCTGGCGGCGATCCGCGGCGGCGACTACTCGGTGCGGGCGCGGGGCGCGAGCTATGGCGACGCGTTCGGGGCGCTGGCGGCGGAGATCAATGAACTCTCGGAGACGCTGCGCATGACGCGCGTGACCGGGGTCGAGGCGGGCGCGCTGCTGGACAAAGTGGTCGAGGCGATTGATATCGCGGTATTCGCATTTGACGAAGGCGACCGGCTGCGGCTGGTGAATCCCGCGGGCGCGCGCCTGCTGGCCTCGACCCCGGAACGCTTGCTGGGACAGAGCGCCGCGGAGCTGGATCTGGCGGCCATGCTGGCGGGGCCGGCGAACCGGCTGGAAGAGGCGACGTTTCCCGGGGGACCGGGGCGGTGGGATATTCGCCATACCCAGTTCCGGCAGGATGGGCGGCCGCACCGGCTGCTGATGGTGAGCGACTTGAGCCAGCCGCTGAGGCAAGAGGAACGGCTGGCATGGTACCGGCTGATCCGGGTGCTGGGACATGAGATCAACAACTCGCTGGCGCCGGTGATGTCGCTGGCGGATTCGCTTTCAGGATTGCTCAAGCCGCCGCAGCCCGCGGATTGGAGCGAAGACATGGCGCGCGGCTTGACGGTGATCTCCGATCGCTCGGCGGCGCTGAACCGCTTCATGGGGGCGTACACTCGGCTGGCGCGCCTGCCGCAGCCCGAGGTGCAGACGACCGATATTCGTCCGCTGGTGCAGTCGGCGGTGCGGATCGAGCAGCGGCTGCCGGTCGAGATTCGACCCGGCCCGGAGCTCTCGGTGCGGCTGGACCCCGACCAGATCTCGCAGGTGCTGATCAACCTGCTGCGGAATGCGGTGGACGCGTGCCTGCCGACATCGGCGCGGGTGCAGATCGGATGGGACGCGCGCCACACCTGGCTCGAGATCTGGATCGCCGACGAAGGCCCCGGGCTGGCGGCCACCGCCAATCTTTTTGTGCCGTTCTTCACCACCAAGCCCGGAGGCAGCGGGATCGGGTTGGTGCTGTCGCGGCAAATCGTCGAGGCCCATGGCGGGCGGCTGACGCTGGGGAACCGGAGAGGCGGCAAGGGGTGCGAGGCGCGGCTGTACCTGCCGCTGTAGGGGTATTCAGTAATCAGTCGTCAGTAATCAGCTATTCTTAGCATATGAAAGGGTTGGCGGCGATCGCGGGGATTGGACTGCTGCTGGGAGCGGGGCCGCGACCGTCGCTGCATGAGGCGTTCAACGCGCAGAAGTGCTACGCCTACACGGCCGAAGTCACCGGCTTCCGGATGCGGAACCCGGGATCGCCGGGACACGCCAAGACCCAGGCGCTGGTCCAAGCGGCGGTGCAGAGGGACGGCGGGGCGTACAGCCAGGATGACTTCGAAGCGAAGACGCCGCGCGGGCCGATCCAAGTTCACAACCTGATCGGAAAGTTCAACGTTTCGAAGGACCCGAAGCAGCCGATTTTCATCCTGGCGGGGCACTACGACACGCTGTTCCAGAAGGGCTTCGTGGGGGCGAACGACGGAGGCTCGTCCACCGCGATTCTGATTTCCTTTGCCGATGCGCTGCACGCGGCGCAGCCGACCAAGATGCAAATCTGGCTGGTGTGGACCGACCTCGAAGAGGCCATCAACTCGTTCACCGACTCCGACGGGCTCTATGGCAGCCGGCACTTGGCGAACAAACTGAAAGCGGAAGGTTTGGTTCCGCGAATCAAGGGCTTCTTCCTGCTCGACATGATCGGGGACGCGAACTTGAATGTGGACCGTGAATCCACCTCGACGGGCTGGCTGCAGGATTTCATCTACGCCGCGGCGACCAAGCTGGGCTACCAGGACTACTTTTTCAAGTATTCGACGCCGATCACCGACGACCAGGTTTCGTTCGCCGACGTCGGCATCCCGGTCGTGGATGTGGTGGATGCCGAGTTCGGGAAGATGCCCGGGGACGGGATGGGGGCCTACCACCACACCGCCGCCGACACCATGGACAAAGTCAGCGAGCACAGCCTGGCCGTGGTGGGCCGCACCGTCCTGCTCGCGGTCGAAATGCTCGACGCGCAGTAGCTAGTGTCCTGAATCAGAAGAAAGCTTAAGAATTCCGGGCAGGATTTTGCGGCTTTTCCAGTGGAAAAGCTGCACTTGCCGCGCTCTCAGTTTTTCCGCGAATTTCTGACTCAGGACACTAGCTGGCGAGCAGGTGGAGGGCGATGCCGGCCTTCTTGGCGAGTTTTGCGGCTTTGGCGGCGGCGGGCGTGCCGCGGCGATCCATCCAGAGCTCGCGTGCGCTGGCGAGCCATTCGGGCTTGATGGCATCCTCGGGGTAGCTGCCTGGGGGCATGATGAGGGTGGTTTTTTCGCTGGCATCGTCCTCTTCGAATATCCAGCGATCGCTGCTGACGTGGCCGGTCTTCTGGACGAGGCGGCTCAAGTCCACTCCGGCGGCGGCAAGCTCCCCTTTCAACCTGGCATCGCGGGCGTCGTCGCCGATCTGGGCGGCAAGGGCGACACGTTCGCCCTTCTTGGCCCGCTCCAAGCAGAAGGCGGCGACGCCGACGAGGCGGGTCTCGCCGACCCGATAGGCGGCCTTGTCGCCGTGGGCGGGGAAACGGGCTACCTGCATACGGTGCTCCCAGAGAATTTCCCCGATCGCCACCACGTCAAACTTCGTTTGGCCTGCCTCCATGATTATGTCTCCTTGTTTTCCACAGCCCAAGGGCGATCCTGTGCACGCGCGCAGTTATCGGACGTTGAGGATGCCGGCACGGGGCTGGTAGAGTGCATCATGCCGCTCCGCGCCGCCGAGGCCTTCATCCTGCGCACGTATCCGCTGAAGGAATCGGACAAGATCGTGAGTTTCTTTACCCGGGAATGGGGGAAGCGGCGGGGGGTGGCGCGGGCGGCGAGCCGGCCCAAGAGCAAGTTCGGCTCGATGCTGGAACCGCTGAGCCGGGTGCGGGTGCAGTACTTCGAGCGGGAAGGCAAGGATCTGTGCGCGCTCGACCGCTGCGAGATGGTGGCCTCGATGGTGGAGACGGCGGGGCGGAGCTTGCTGAGCTCGGTGGCGATCGCGCTGATGGTGGAGGTGGCCGACCGGATGCTGCCGGAGAACGAGGTGAGCGACCCGGCCTTCCGGCTGTTGGCGGCGACGACCGAGGGATTGCGGGCGCGGGAATCGGCGTGGCTGCCGCTGACCTATTATTTATACTGGATGGTCCGCTTGGGAGGATTCCTGCCGCAATTCACGCTCAGCCCCGCCGCCACCACGCTCGCAGACGCCTTGTCGCGGCAGGGGTTGGGGGCGTTGGGACAGACCGAGGCGGCGGCCTGCGCGGCGGCGCCGGGGCGGGAGCTGCGGGCGCAGCTCAAGGCCGAGATCGAGGGGCACCTGGAGGCGGCGCTGCGGAGCTGGCCGATGCTGGCCGGGCTGGAAGAATGATCTATTTTCAAGACTTGATTCTGCTGCTGCAGGAGTTCTGGGCGGCGCAGGGGTGCGTGCTGCAGCTTCCGTTTGACCTGGAAGTGGGGGCCGGCACCATGGCGCCGGAGACGTTTCTGCGTGTCTTGGGGCCGCAGCCGTATCGCGTGGCCTATCCGCAGCCGAGCCGGCGACCGGCGGATGGGCGCTACGGGGAGAACCCGAACCGGCTGTACAAGCACCTGCAGTTACAGGTGGTTCTTAAACCAGCACCTGAGGATTCGCAGGATTTGTACTTGAAGAGCCTGGAAGCGATCGGGATTGATCTGGCCCAGCACGACATCAAGTTCGAGGAAGACAACTGGGAAGCGCCGACGCTGGGGGCGTGGGGCCTGGGCTGGCAGGTGATGCTGGACGGACTTGAAATCACACAATTCACATATTTTCAACAGTGTGGGGGGCAAGACCTCAACCCGATTCCGGTGGAGCTTACGTATGGGCTGGAGCGGATTGGGGCTTTCCTGCAAGACGTGGACTCGATCTACGACATGCAATGGAACGCCGAGTACCGGTACCGGGACGTGCGGTACCTGGACGAGCTGCACTCATCGGTCTACAACTTCGAACAAGCCGACATCGAGCGGCTGTGGACTGCGTTTCGCGGACACGAGCAGGAGTGCCGGGGCATGCTGGGCCAATTTGCGCAACTGCCGGAGGCGGCGCGGGAGCGGTTCCCACTGCTGGCGACGTACGAGCTTTGCCTGCGCTGCTCGCACCTGTTCAATCTGCTGGACGCGCGGGGGGCGATCTCGGTGACGCAGCGGGTGGAGATGATCCAGCGGGTGCGGGCGCTGGCGGTGGGGATTGCCTCGGCGTGGATGGAGCAGCGGCAACGGGAGGGCGCAGCGCATGCCTGAAGCGACGCTGCTGGTCGAAATCGGGTGCGAGGAGCTTCCCGCGCGGCAAGTGCGGCAACTGGCCGAGGGCTTGGGGGCGGGGCTGCAGCGACGGCTGGCGGAGGCGCAATTGATTGACAAGGGCCAGCAGGCGCAGGCGCAATGGACGCCGCGGCGGCTGATCGTGGTGCAGGCGGGAGTGCGGGAACGCCAGCCGATGCGCGAGGAAGAGGTGCTGGGGCCGCCAGTGCGGCTTTGCTTTGGAGCGGACGGCGCGCCAACCGCGCAGGCGCTGGGCTTTGCCGCCAAGAACGGCGCGGCGGCGGGCGAGCTGTACCGGGTGCAAACCGCCAGGGGCGAATACGTGGCATTGAAGCGCAGGGTTGGAGGGGGCGCGGCGGAGGCGCTGCTGGCCGGGATCATTCCGGAGGCGTTCGAGGCGCTGGAACTGCCGCGTTCGATGCGCTGGGACGGAGGGATGCGGTTTCTGCGGCCGGTGCGGTGGGCGCTGGCGCTGCTGGGGGATCGTGCGATTCCATTTCGGCTGGGGGAGCTGGAATCCGGAACTGAATCGCGGGGACATCGGACGCTAGGCGCGGCGCGATTCTCGGTGGCCACTGCGGCGGAGTTTCCGGGGAAGTGGCAAGCGAACGGGGTGACGGCAGATCCGCAGGCAAGGCGGCAAGCGGTCGCGGATGCGATCCAACTGCCGGCGGGGATGCGGACGCGAAAGGACGTCGAGCTGGAAGCGATGCTGGTCAACTTGACCGAGCACCCGGATGCGATCGTGGGAAGCTTTGACCCGGCCTACCTGAGCTCGCTGCCGGAAGAGGTGCTGGTGACGGTGATGCGGGACCACCAGAAGTACTTCGCCGTGGAGGACGCACAGGGGCGGCTGGCTCCGTATTTCATAGCGGTGACGAACCAGAAGGGCGACCCAAAGGGGCTGATCCGGCACGGCAACGAACGGGTGCTGAGGGCGCGGTTCGCGGATGCCCGCTTCTTCTTCGACACCGACCGCAAGCTGACGCTGGCCGAGCGGCTGCCGCTGCTGGAGCAGGTGACGTTCCACGCCAAGCTGGGCAGCTACCGGGAGAAGAGCCGGCGGATGCGGGATCTGGCGACGTGGCTGGCGGAGCTTTGGGACGCGGACCGAGCGGCGGCGAGCGAGGCGGCGGAGCTGGCGAAGTGCGATCTGACCACGGATATGGTGAAGGAGTTCACCGAGCTGCAGGGAATCATGGGCGGGCATTACGCGCGGCTCGAAGGCAAGTCGGCCGAAATTTCCGAGGCGATCGCCGACCAATATGCCTGGGAAGCTCCGCCGCGCTCGAGGGTGGGTGCGGCCGTCGGGGTGGCGGACAAGCTGGACACGATCGCGGGGATGTTTTCGATCGGGGATATCCCGACCGGCTCGGCGGACCCGTTTGCGCTGCGGCGGCAGGCGAACGGGGTGGTGCGCATCGTGGTGGAGAGCAAGCTGCACCTGAGGCTGAGCGAAGCCTGGACGAAGACGGGGTTCGCGGCGGCGGCGGGGCTTCCGGAATTCTTCAAGGAGCGGATGAGCTTTTACCTGCGCGAGGCGGCGGGGTTCGCGCCGAACTTCGTGAACGCGGTGCTGGCCGCGGGCGCGGACGACGCGCTCGACGCCTTCGAACGCTGCCGGGCCTTGGCAGCGGCACCGGATTTGGCGGCGGTGGGGGCGGTGATCAAGCGGGCGCGGAACATCGTGCGCAAGGAGAACTGGAAAGAGACGGGCAGCGATGGGGCTTCCCTGGGGGCGCCGGCGGAGAAGGCGCTGCAGCAGGCGGTGGCGGCGCTGACGGAAGACGCCGGGTACGAGGCGGAGCTAGCTGCGATTGCGCAACTGGCGGCACCGATGGAACAGTTCTTCCACGAGGTGCGGGTGAACGACCCGGACCCGAAGCTGCGGGCGGCGCGGCTGTCGCTGCTCGGGGCCACGGTGCAGCGGCTGTCTCGCATCGCGGATTTCGCCGAATTATAATTCCCCATGCCCGAATCCGCGCCCCAATCCGCCCCGGCTTTGAAATACCCGCTCCCGATGGGGATTGCGGAGATCGAGCGGCTGCTGCCGCATCGGTATCCCTTCCTGATGCTGGACCGCATCGTCGAGTTCGAACCGGCGAAGCGGATTGTGGCGATCAAGAACGTGACGATCAATGAGCCGTTTTTCCAGGGGCATTTCCCCGGGCATCCGATCATGCCGGGGGTGCTGGTTTTGGAGGCGCTGGCGCAGGCGGGAGCGCTGATGATCCTGCATGAGGACACAGAGCCGGGGCAACGGCTGATTTATTTCACCGGCGTGGATGCGTGCCGGTTCCGGCGCCCGGTGGTGCCGGGGGATCAACTGCGCCTCGAGGTGGTGGTGCTGGGCTTCCGCTCGAATGCGGGAAGGATGCAAGGGCGGGCGATGGTGGGCGACAAGCTGGCGGCGGAGGGCACGCTGAGCTGCGCGGTGGTGGCGGCCAGCAAGCCATGATTTCGCAACTGGCCACGGTGCATCGCAAGGCGCGGGTTCCGAGTTCGTGCTTCATCGGGCCGGGGTGCGTGATCGGGGCGGAGGTGGAGCTGGGGGAAGAGTGCCGGCTCGATGCGCACGTGGTGATCGAGGGGCCGACGACGATCGGGGCGCGGAACCGGTTTTTTCCTTTCAACAGCATCGGGCTGCCGCCGCAGGACCTGAGCTACCAGGGCGAGGCGACGCGGCTGGAGATGGGCGAGGAGAACCAAATCCGAGAGTTCTGCACGCTGCATCGGGGGACGGCGAAGGGCGGCGGGGTGACCCGCATCGGCAGCCACAACCTGATCATGGCGTACAGCCACATCGCGCACGATTGCCACGTCGGCAACCACGTGATTATGGCGAACTGCTCGACGCTGGCGGGGCATGTGACGGTGGGCGACCACGCCACGCTGGGGGCGTTTTCGCCGATTCATCAATTCGTGCGGGTGGGGCCGCATGCCTATTTGGGCGGCGGGACGATCACGACGCAGGACGTGCTGCCGTTCGCGATCACCAGCGAGACGCGCGACAACCACGCCTTTGGGCCGAACAAGATCGGCCTGCGGCGGCAAGGATTCAGCGCGGAGCGGATCGGGGCGCTGGAGGAAGCGTTCCGTCTGCTGCTGAACTCGGGGCTGAACACCTCGCAGGCGGTGGAGAGGATCCGGGCCGAGGTTTGGAATCCGGACACGCAAGTGCTTGTGGAATTCATCGAAGCCAGCGCGCGAGGCGTGATCAAGTGACCGAGACCTACGGCTTGATCGCGGGCAACGGGCGGTTTCCGTTCCTGCTGCTGGAGGCGGCGCGGGGGCGGGGAATCCCGATGTTCGTGGCGGCGATCAAGGAGGAGACCGACCCGGCGATCGCCAACCTGGGCGCGGAGGTGGCGTGGCTGAGCCTGGGGCAACTGGGAAAGCTGATCGAGGTGTTCCACAAGGCCGGAGTGCGGCGCGCGGTGATGGCGGGGCAGGTGAAGCACAAGCAGATTTTTTCGCACCTGCGGCCGGACTGGAAGATGGCGATGCTGCTGGCGTCGCTGGCGACGCGGAACACCGATTCACTGCTGGGGGCGGTGGCGGAGGCGCTGGAGAAGGAAGGCATTCATCTGGAAAGCTCGACCGATTTCCTGCGGCCGCTGCTAGCGGACACGGGGACGATGACGCGGCGGGGGCCGAGCGAGGCGGAGCGGGCGGACCTGGACTACGGCTTCGAGGTGGCGCGGCACCTGGCGGCGATGGACATCGGGCAAGCGGTGGCCATATCGGCGCGGGCGTGCCTAGCGGCGGAGGCAATGGAGGGCACCGACGCCATGATCCTGCGGGCGGCGAGCCTGGCGGGGGGGCGGGGGCTGACGGTAGTGAAGGTGGCGAAGCCGAAGCAGGACCTGCGCTTCGATGTGCCGGTGGTGGGGCCGGGCACGATACGGGCGATGCAAGCGGCGGGGGCGACGGCGCTGGGGGTGGATGCGGGGATCACGCTGATGCTGGAACGCGAAGCGCTGCTGGCGGCGGCGGACGCGGCGGGAATTGCCATCGAAGGGAGGGCGAAGGCGGCATGAGCGGGCCGATTCCGGTGGCGGTGGTGGGGTGCGGGGCATTCGGACGGCACCATGCCCGAATTTACCGGCAGTTGCCGCAGGCGCGGCTGGTGGGCGTCTACGACACCGACCGGGCGCGCGCGCAGGCGCTGGCGCAGCAGCATGAGACGCAGGTGCTGGCGTCGCTTGAGGAGGTCGCAGAGCAGGCAGCGGCGGCTTCGGTGGCGGTGCCGACGGTGGCGCACGCGGACGTGGCGAGTTTTCTGTTTGAGCGCGGGCTGGATTTGCTGGTGGAGAAGCCGATCGCGCCATCGCTGGCCGACGCCGACCGGATGATCGCGGCGGCGGCACGGCGCGGGCGGCTGCTGATGGTCGGGCACCTGGAGCGGTTCAACCCGGTGGTGCGGCTGGTGCGGGCGCGGCTGACGCGGCCGCTGTTCTTCGAGGTGCACCGGCTGAGCGTGTTCACGCCGCGCAGCCTGGATGTGGATGTGCTGCTGGACTTGATGATCCACGATCTCGATATTGTGCGCAGCTTCGTCGGAGCGGCGGTGACCGACCTGCAGGCGGTGGGGCTGGCGGTGCTGAGCCGGCACACCGACATCGCCAACGTGCGCCTGAGCTTTGCCGGCGGCTGCGTGGCGAATCTGACCGCGAGCCGGGTCTCGACCGAGCAGGTGCGGAAGCTGCGGTTCTTCCAGCCGGGCGAGTACCTCTCCCTGGATTACGCGCGGCGGGACGCGCAGGTATTTTCTGTGGATCTTAAGAACGGGATGCCTGCGATCGCGCGCGAGCAACTGCAGGGCGGGGCGGACGAGCCGCTGGCGCTCGAAATTGCCGCGTTCCTGGACGCCGCGGCCAGCCGGCGCGCGCCCGAGGTAGATGGCGGCGAGGCGCGGGCCGCGCTTGAGCTGGCGCTGCGGGCGGCAGCGGCGATTTCCGTCCATCACCAAATACTTCGCACCGCTTCCCAAGGAGCCCAGCCATGACCTCGATGGATATCGCCTTCCGCATCACCCAGCCGCTGGCGGACGACCAGCTCCGCGCCCTGGCGGCGCTCGCGGATGTCTACGGCATCCGTTCCCTGCGGGTGGACGAGACGGCCGGGAGGATCGGCATCGAGTACGATGCCACGCGCCTGAATGCCGCGCAGGTGGGCGCGCTGGTGCACGGCTGCGGCGTCGCGACCGAATGAACCCGCGCGCGATTGCGGCCTGGCTGGAGCCGCGCCAAGGCGAGATGCTGGCGCTGCTGCGCGCATGGGTGGAGACCGAGACGCCCAGCCTGGAGCCGGAACGGGTTGCCGCATTTGCGCGCGCGGTCGGGGCTTCGTTCGCGCCGCTGGGATACCAAGCGCGGCTGCATTCGCATGGGCTGGAGCTGCAACGCGACGGCGCCGCGGAGGGCACGCTGGTGCTGGGACATCTCGACACGGTGTATCCGGCAGGCACGCTGGCGGCGATGCCGTTCCGGGCGGGAGGCGATCGCGCGCACGGCCCGGGCGTCTACGACATGAAGGGCGGCCTGGTGCAGGCGCTGTTCGCGCTGCGGGCGGTGGCGGCGCTCATGCCCGCAGCGGCGCTGCCGTCGCCGCTGTTGTTCGTCTACGACGAGGAGACGGGCTCGCGCGGCTCGCGCGCGCTGACCGAGGCGCGGGCGCGGGCGGCGCGGCGCGCGGTGGTGCTCGAACCGGCGGCCGACGCCGACGGCAAGCTCAAGGTGGCGCGCAAGGGCATCGCGCTCTACCAGATCGCGGCGCACGGGCGCGCCGCCCATGCCGGGGTGGATTTTGAGCAGGGCGCGAGCGCGGTGGCCGAGATCGCCGCGCTGATCGCCCAGGTTTCGGCGTGGTCCGACGCGGGGCAGGGGATCACGGTGAACTGCGGGCTGATGTCGGGCGGAACGCGGGTGAACGTGGTGGCGGCCGAGGCGCGGGCGGAGCTCGAGATGCGGGCGTGGTCGGCGGGCGAGCTCGAGGCGCTGGATCAACGGCTGCGGAGGCTGAAGCCGCGCGACCGGCGGGTGGAGCTGGAGCTGGAAGGGGGCATCAACCGTCCGCCGCTGGAGTCGAGCGAAGCGAGCCTCGAGCTGGCGCGGCAAGCGCAGGCCCTTGCCCGCGAGCTGGGATTCGAGCTGGGCACGACGCGAAGCGGCGGCGGCTCGGACGGCAACTTCACCGCCGCCGCGGGCTGCCCCACGCTCGACGGAATGGGGCTGGTGGGCGGCGGCGCCCACGCGCCCGACGAACACATCGAGCTTTCGGCGCTGGTGCCGCGAACGGCGTTGCTGGCGGCTCTGCTGCCCGGGTTACGCTAGTCAGATTGAGCAACACCCCGGAAAACGTGACGGAAGCAACTACCGGACCAGGGCCGGCCTCGCGCGGGGCACCGCCAACGCAGGTGGGGCCGTACCGGATCGAGGCCGCGATCGGGTCGGGGGGCATGGGCGACGTCTACCTCGGGTTCGACCCCCGGCTGGAGCGTAAAGTCGCAATCAAGGCGATCCGGGCAGGCCTGGCAGCGCCGGGAATGGAACCGCGGATTCTGGCGGAGGCGCGCGCGGCATCGGCGTTGAACCATCCGAACATCGTCACCATCCATGACTTCGGCACCGCCGAGGGGATGCCCTACATCGTCATGGAATGGATCGAGGGCGAGACGCTGCGGCGCAAACTGCAGCGGGGAGCGCTCGGCATCGCCGAGGCGGTGCGGATCGCGACCGGCATCGCCGATGCG
>DATNED010000084.1:0-20593 GCA_035553115.1 Terriglobales bacterium
CTTTTCGGTCGTGGTCTTGCTGTTCGGGCTGGCGGTGCTGGCCTATACCACCTTCTCGTTCGCGCACGTCAAGATCACCGATGCCGACATGGAAGAGCTCGATCGGCTGCGCGCCGAGGGCCTGCTCCCGGCCACGCCCGATACGGTTGCCGATTTCCAGCTTCTGCGCAAAAAGATTTCCGATATCGCTCCGGCCGTCTACCTGCGGCAGGAGATGTGGCTGCACTCCTACTTCTACCTGCTGCGGGTTGCGCGCTGGGCGCGTCCCTCGGGCTGGCTGGATCGCGAGCTGCATCGCCTGCATGCGCACCAGGCGCATCATTACCGCGTCGCGCTCGCCCGCTTGCACGCGCTGCAGTATCCGACCGTCTAGCGCGTCCTGCGGCTGACCCCAGCGCCCCTTCAGCGCCCCCCCTCGTGCCAGCGCTCGACTGGGAGTTCCCTGTAGCAGGCGAACGCGCCCGGGTCGGCCGTCACCACCACCAGCCCATGCACGCCGGCAACGGCCGCAATTTGGCCGACCGCGTACGAGCGGGAAATGCCCTCTGCTTCCAGCCGCGCGCGCTCCCGCGCATGCCAAGCCGCTGCAGCTTGGTCGTAAGGCAAAATCGGCAGCGTTCCCAGCACGATCGCGGCCAGGTAGTCCGCCAGTTCGTCGCGGCGCTGCCCGGCGGGCAGCCGCAGGACTTCCCTCTCCAATTCGTGCCAAGTCGGCGACGCCAGAGCGCAGGAGCGGGCGTGCAGGCGCAGCTTCGCCATGACTCCCGGATCCGGCCGTAAGCGCGCAGGCTCGAAGGCCACGCTGGTGTCGAGCAGGTATCCCACGGTGGCGCCTAGGGGTCGCGATCGCTCTCAGACTCCCAAGCCCGTTCCAAGAAGCCTTCCGGCAGACCCTCACGGTCGGGATGGCGCGCAAGGAATGCCTCGTAGGCGGCGGCAAAGTCGGCCGTGGCTGCCCGCAAGCGCGCCAGCTCGCGGTGGGAAATCAGGCAGGCCACGGGGCGCCCGCGGCGGGTGAGCTCGATGTCGTCGCCGGCTTCAACGCGATCCACCAGATCGGGCAGATGCGCGCGTGCCTGCGCAATGGAGTAGCTCTTCGCCACGCGCCAATTGTACACCTAGATGTACATCTGATAACCTCACCACGGGCATCCTGGCCGACTTATATCACAGCGTCCGATAATAACGCGAGTCGGGTCGCGCCGCCGCCGCGGCTTGTCGCGCACGGGGAGAGCGCTCTGAAGCGCCACGCTCGCGCTTTGCGCTGCGTGAACTGCTGCGAGAGCCGCCCCATGCTGTAGCAATGCGGGCCGCAATTCCGAAACCGTGAACGCATACGTTTACGTCGCGGCAAGAGCAAAACGGTGCGAACCCGAACCGGCGCCTCGCAGTTCCAGTGAACTCCGCTACCGCGCCCGCGCTTGCCCATGATTCTGCGGGACTCGTTCGCGTGGAATCTGCTCGAATCAGCAGGCGCACGCTCAGCCTCGGCTGGCGCCTCGAAGCGTTTCCCACAGGCCTCTGCGGCAGCCCGTTCCGACAGCCCCAAACCGCAGCCCGCCGCCGCAGTTTCGACGCACCCTGCGCAGAGCTCGCACACGTCCTGCGCCATTCCAGCAGGATCCCCGCTGCCCGATGCGTCAGCGGTAGCGGACGCGGGATTCCGGTGTCTCGGGGGCCTTGGGGACGACCGTGATGCCGCTGGGGTCGCGGTGGTAGCCGAGCGCGAGGTCGCGGTCGGGATCGAGGCCGACGGTGCCGCCGGGAGGAATGTGCGCGTTCTTGTCCACGATGGCGCGATGCAGCCGGGCGCCGCGGCCGACGACCGCGTTGTCGAGGACGATGCAGTCGTCCACTTCGGCGTACTCCTCGACCACAACGTTATTGCCGAGCACGGAATCCCTGACCCGGCCGCCGGCGATGATGCAGCCGCCGGCGATCAGCGACTGGATCGCGATGCCGCGGCGTTGTTCTTCGTCGAACACGAATTTGGCCGGCGGCTGGTTGAAATTGGCGCTCATGATAGGCCAGGACCAGTTGAATAGATTCAACTCCGGACTCACGCTGCGCAGGTCCATGTTAGCGGCGAAATAAGCTGGGATAGTGCCGACGTCGCGCCAGTACGGGTGCTCCTCGGTGGTGCCGCGGTGCACCGGCAGGCGGTTGCTCTGGAAGTCGTAGGCGAAGACGCGATACCGCGAGGCCATGGCGGGGAGCACGGAGCGGCCGAAGTCGTGAGCGCCGGGAAGGCTGGCGTCCTCGGTGAGGGCTTCAATCAGCGTCTTGGTGTTGAAGATGTAGTTTCCCATCGAGGCGAAGGCCCAGCCCGGGCGATCAGGCATGTGCGGCGTATCTTCGAAGCCGGGCTTCTCTACGAACGTGCGGATGCGTCCGTCGGAACCGGTTTCGACCACGCCGAATTCGCCCGCGGTCGAGGCCTCGACCGGCATGCAGGCGACCGTGGCGTCGGCGCCGGCTAGAAAATGAAAATCCACCATCTGGCGAATGTTCATCTTGTAGATGTGGTCGGCGCCAAAGACGGCGATGGCGTCGGCGCCGTACTGTTCGACCAGATTGAGGTTCTGATAGATGGCGTCGGCGGTGCCCCGATACCAAAGATTGCCCAGTTGCATTTGCGCGGGCACGATCGTGGCAAACGAGTCTTGGATGCCGCCGACGAACCACCAGGCGCGCTGGATGTGGCTGATGAGCGATTGCGCCTTGTACTGGGTCATCACGTAGATGGCGCTGATGCCCGAGTTGACCAGGTTGCTGAGGACGAAGTCAATGATGCGGTAGCGGCCGCCGAACGGGACCGCGGGCTTGGAGCGGTACTTGGTAAGGGGCTGAAGGCGCTCGCCGCGTCCACCCGCGAGCACGATGGCGAGCACGCGGCGATGGGTGGGCGGGAGCATTACGCGGATTTTAGCGCATAGGCAGGCGAGTGGAGCGGAATGCCCATCGCCGGGGGGCGGCGTCGCTCTGTTCCTGCTAGAAGGAATTCAGGAAGTAGCGGTGTGCGGGGGAGTCGGCGGAGAGTTCAGGGTGGAACGTTGCCGCGAGAATGTGGCCCTGGCGCACCAGCACCGGCTGGTGGTCGGCGACGGCGAGAATCTCGACGCCGGGCCCGAGTGACTCCAATCTGGGGGCGCGGATGAGCACGGCTTCGATCTGGTGCGCGCCCAGGGCCTCGTGGTGTTGCGGCAGCACCCGGGCGGAGCGAATGGAACTCTCCATTTGGCGGCCGTAGGCGTTGCGTATGACGGTGCAATCGAGGACGTCGAGCGACGCCTGCGGAGGCTGCACCACCTCGCGGGCAAGGAGAATCGCCCCCGCGCAGGTGCCGAACGTCGGGCGCTGGCGGACGAAATCGCGCACGCGTTCGAAGAAGTTTCCCTGCCCCAGAAACTTGAGCATGGTCGTGCTCTCGCCGCCGGGCAAAACCAGGGCATCGAGGCCCTCAAGCTGTTCGGGTTTGCGCACGAATTCCGCGACGCAGCCCAGGCGGGCGAGGGCGGCGGCATGGGCCTCGAAGTCGCCCTGCAGCGCCAGCACGCCGACGCGCTTGAATTTTGTGCTCACCAGCCGCGGGTCTGGAGCTGGTCTTCGAGAGCGATGGCCGCGGCGTTGATGCCGCGCATGGGCTCGCCCAGCGTTTCGCTCACCTCGAGCAGCACCTTGGCATCCCGGAAGTGGGTGGCCGCCTGGACGATGGCCCGGGCGCGGACGGCCGGGTCCTCGGACTTGAAAATGCCCGATCCGACGAAGACGGCCTCGGCGCCGAGCTGCATCACCAGGGCCGCATCGGCGGGGGTGGCGATGCCTCCGGCGGAGAAGTTGGGGACCGGCAGCTTCCCTTCCCGGGCGACGATGCGGACGAGCTCGTACGGAGCGGCCAGCTCCTTGGCGCGCGCGTACAGTTCCTCCTCGCCCAAGACGGTGAGCTGCTTCATCTCGCGCACGATGGTGCGAATGTGGCGGACCGCGTGGACGACGTCGCCGGTGCCGGCCTCGCCCTTGGTGCGGATCATGGCCGCGCCTTCGCCAATGCGCCGCAGCGCCTCGCCCAGGTTGCGCGCGCCGCACACGAACGGGACCGTGAAGGCGTGCTTGTCCACATGATGCTCTTCGTCGGCGGGAGTGAGGACTTCGCTTTCGTCAATGTAGTCCACGCCCAGCGACTCGAGCACTTGCGCCTCGACGAAGTGGCCAATGCGGCACTTGGCCATCACCGGGATCGAGACCGTCTCCATGATTTCGCGGATCTTGCGGATGTTGGCCATGCGGGCGACCCCGCCTTCCTTGCGGATGTCGCTGGGGACGCGCTCCAGCGCCATCACCGCGGAGGCGCCGGCATCTTCCGCGATGCGGGCCTGCTGCGCGTCGGTGACGTCCATGATGACGCCCCCTTTGAGCATTTCGGCCAGGCCGGTCTTGAGGCGGAGGCTGGTGGATTCCATCGGTGACTCCATTACTCGGTCAGGAAAAATGCCAACGAGATTTCGGTGTTCATGCGCTGGGCGGCGGCTTGGGCCTCGGCCAGGCTCTCGGCGTATCGCCCCTCGCGCCGGGCGCGGTTGCGGCCCGGGTGGTCGTCGTACGCCGGGCCTACGATGGGGAGCTGGTGCGGATCCTTGGTCTTCCACTCGTAGACTTGGCGGCCCGAGGCGATCGCGCGGGCGGCATCGGCGGGTTCGAGTTTCTCTATGAACATAGTCTCCAACATTCAGGACGAGCGGCAATTCACAGTTTAGCAACCCGCGGCTGCTAATAGATTTCGAACTGCTCTTGGTGGACTAGCGGGTCGGGGCGAATGGAGATGGCCTTGCGCGTCAGCTCCTCCATTTCGCGCACGCGCTGGCCGCCCTGGAACTTGAGCGTCTTGGCGATTTCGGGGTTCACCCGCAACACCAAATCCTCGCGCTCGATGCCGGGCGCGACCTTGCGCACTTCGGCGTAGATTTCGTTGCAGATGGTGGTGGGCGACTTCACCAGCCCGACCCCCTCGCAGTAGGGGCAAGCGCTGCCGAGGGTGCGTTCCAGCGACTGCTTGACCCGCTTGCGCGTAAGCGCGACCAGGCCGAAATCGTTGAAGTTGAGCACCTTCGAGGGCGCGCGGTCGGCCCGCATCGCCTCTTCCAGCCCCTGCAGAACGCGCTGACGGTTGCGGCGCTCGTCCATGTCAATGAAGTCAATGACGATGATGCCGCCCAAATCGCGCAGGCGGATTTGGCGGACGATCTCCTGGATCGCCTCGAGGTTGGTCTTGACGATGGTGTCCTCCAGGCGGTTCGAGCGGCCGACGTACTTGCCCGTGTTGACGTCAATCGCAACCAGCGCTTCGGTTTGGTTGAGGACGATGTAGCCGCCGCTCTTGAGCCAAACTTTGCTCTTGAGCGCGTTGTTGATCTCCTGCTGGATGCCGAAATGCTCGAACATGGGCTCGTCGCGGGTGTAGAGCCGGACCCGCGAAGCCAGGGCGGGCATGAAGAAGTTGACGAATTTAACGATGCGCTGGTACTGCTCGTCGGTGTCCACGTAGAGCTGGTGGAAGTCGGTCGAGAGCTGGTCCCGGAGGGTGCGCTCGACCAGGTTGAGGTCATGGTGGAGCAGCGCGGGGGAGCGCAATTCCTCGAATTGCTGGCGCAGATCGTTCCACTGGTTGGCCAGCAGGCGGATGTCGGCCAGCAGTTCTTCGTCGCTGGCGCCCGCGCTCGCTGTGCGCACGATGAAGCCGCCGGGAAGCTCCTTGGAGTTCTCCAGGATCAGGCGCTTGAGCCGGGCCCGCTCCTCATCGCTGGAAATGCGCCGGGAGACGCCGATGTGATGCGTGGTCGGCATATACACCAGGAAGCGCCCCGGGAGCGCAAGGTGGCTGGTGATGCGGGCACCCTTCTTGCCGATCGGTTCCTTGGCGATCTGAACCAGGATTTCCTGCCCCACGCGGAGCAGGTCGCTGATCAGGCGCGAAGGAGAATTCTTGCCTTCGCTTTTCGGTTCTGGGCGCGGCTCCGATGGTTCAACCGCGGCACCGGCCTCGGCCGGGCGGGGAGCGTCGCCCTGCGGGCGCCGGTCGCGCCCGCCGCGGCGGCGACGCCCGCGGCCGCGGCCCTGGCCCTCGCGGCCTTCGCGGCGGCTGGGGGCTTGCATGCGCGCCTCGCCCGATTCGGCGCGAACCGAGGCGGAGTTGGGTTCGAGAACTTCCGAGCCAGGGTCGGATTCCATCGCGGATGAAGGCTCGCTGCCTTCTTGCAATGGCTCGTCGTCGAACGAGGCGGGCGGAATCTCCGCCTCCTCAACCTCGGCGAGCTCCAGGCTTTCTGTCGCCTCGGAAGTCCCATGGCCTTCACTTTCAGGCTGCATGCGCTCATGTTCGAATTCCTGGCGCTGCTCCTCCGGGGTTGGGGGCTCGATCTCGGGGGGCGCGTTCCGGTATTTGGCCAGGGACTCGCCTGGGAGGACAAACGCGGGAAGCTGGTCCTGCGCCGCCGCCGCCGGCATCTCTGGGACAGGGGCTGGGGCAGGGGCCGGCGCGCTCGCTACCGGCCCGGCGGCGCGGTACTTGGCCAGCGATTCGCCCGGCAGCGTGAAAGCATCAGAGGGTTCCTGCGCCGCCGCTTCCCCTGCCGGGACGGCCGCGGCGGGGGCGTCGGGGCGCGCGAATTTTTCATTCGGGAAGCCGAAGCGGCCCCGGCCGCCGCGGCGGCCGCGATCCCGTTCGCGGCGTCCGCGTTCTTCGTGCGGAACCTCGGGCGGCGCCGCCGCTGCCGGGGGCGCAGCCGCAGGCTCGGGCGCGCCTTCGGCGCGCGCCACCGCGTTTTCGGCTTCGCTGACCACGCGGTCGTACTCCTCGCTGTCTTCGAAAAAATCGGAGACGTAGAGGAAGGCGTCCCGCTCCAAGCCGATATCTACGAAGGCGGATTGCATGCCGGGCAGAACGCGGGTGACGCGGCCTTTGTAGATGGCCCCGGCGAGCGAGTATTCCTTCTCGCGCTCGAAATAGACTTCGGCGACGGTGCCGTCTTCGGCAAGTGCTAGGCGGGTTTCATGGGGAGTGGACGAGACATACAATTCTTTGGTCAATGCAATCTCCTATACGCCTGGGGAGCCCACCGGCTCGACCCAGTTCGCAATCAATTGACGTAGCGGGCGGCACGGATGTTCATAACCATGCCGAGGGCAACGAACGTGAACAAAAGCGACGAACCTCCGGAACTCATCAGCGGCAGGGGGATGCCGGTGACCGGCATGAGCCCTACCACCATTCCGACGTTAACCACGACATGGAAGGCCAACACCGCCACCACGCCCATAACCACCATGCCGGCGCTGCGGTCGGGAGCAATCTGCGCGTTGTGGACCAGCCGGACCAGCACCAACAGGTATAGGCCGAGCAACGCCAGTGCCCCCGCAAAACCGTACTCTTCGGCAAAAGCGGCAAAAATAAAATCGGTGTGCGGAACGGGAAGAAACTCGCCCCGCGTCTGCGAACCTTGGGCCATTCCCTGGCCCCACAACCCTCCTGCACCTACAGCAATCTTCGACTGCAAAACTTGGTAACCGCTGCCCAGCGGATCGGCGTCGGGCTGCAAAAACCCGATCAGGCGTCCGCGCTGGTAGGGATGCATTCCGTACCAGGCAATCGGCATCAACAACAGCGCGCCCAGCGCCAGTATGGCGAATTGCCGCCAGCGCAGGCCGCCCAAAAACAAACCCATGATCGCGATCGGCACGTAGGTGAGGGCTGTGCCCAAGTCGGGCTCCAGCAGAACCAAGCCCGCCGGGAGTCCAACCAGCAGCGCCACCCGCACCACATCTTTCCAGGCGAGGGACAGGCGTGCTTCCCCACAATACCGCGCAACCACCACAATTATAACGAGTTTGACGAACTCGGACACCTGCAGGTGGGTTCCGGCCACCGGAATCCAGCGGCGGGAGCCAAAAACCGCGCGCCCCAGCACCAGCACCCCGCCCAAAACCGCTACCGAGACCACGTAAAGCCACGGGCTCGCCTCCAGGATGAGCTTGTAGTCCAGGCGGCTGAAGCCCAGCAGCAGCACAATGCCGGCGACCAGGAAATAGACCTGCTTGCTCCAGACCGGGGCGAATTTGGTGGCCAGCGTGGCGCTGTGGATCTCGGCGACGCCGATGATCGAAATCGCCAGGACGAGGCCGAACAACGTCCAGTCCATGTCGCGCCATCGCATGCCCTATTGGCCTTGGCCCGGCGAGGGAGCGGCCAACGCCTGGGCGCGATTGCGGGACTGGTAATACGCCTGCACGACTTTGGCCGCTATCTGCGCGGCAAAAGAACCCTCGGCGCCGCGCTGGAACAGAACGCAGACGGCAATCTCGGGATTCTCGACCGGCGAGACGCCGACGAACCAGGCGTTGTCTATGTAGGCGCGGTGGGAGCCGGTGATGGTCTTGAGGACCCGGTTGGAAATGGTCTGCGCGGTGCCGGTCTTGCCGCCGAAGTCCACCCCCTGCAAATGGGCGCTCGCAGCCGTGCCGCCGTCGTTGACCACGCCGCGCATGCCGGCGGTGATGGTGGAGACGGTGATCGGGGTGAGCGGGAAATCGAAGCCCGTGTCGGAAGCGCCTTGCGCCAGGTGCGGGCGTGGGAACTTGCCGCCGCTGGCGATGCCACCGGCCAGGCGCGCCAATTGGATCGGGGTCGCGGTGAGCGCTCCCTGGCCGATCGAGACGTTGACCGTTTCGCCCCGGAACCAAGGCTGGCGGAAGCGGCGCTGCTTCCATGCCGGGGAGGGCACCAGGCCGCGCGCCTCTTGCGGAAGGTCCACGCCCGTCGGCTGGCCCAGCCCGAGCGCGGTGGCGTACTTGTCAATGGTGTTGATGCCGAGCTCGCTGCCCAGCGTGTAGAAGTACACGTCGCAGGATTGGGTGATCGCTTGGCGGATGTTGAGCACGCCGTGGACTTGGTGGCGCGCGGCGATCCAGCATTTGTAGGTTGCGCCGTAGTAGCTGAAGGACCCTTGGCAATTGACGGTCTTGTTTTCGGCGACGTTTTCCTGCAGGCCCGCGACCGACATCACCAGCTTGAAGACCGAACCCGGCGCAAGCTGGGCTTGGATCGCCTTGTTGAGCAGCGGATGCTCGGGATCGTTGATCCATTGCTGCCATTGCGCCGAGCTGAGGCCTTGCGCGAACGAATTGGGGTCAAACGTGGGTCGGCTGACCATGGCGAGAATGCTGCCGTCGCGGGGATCGAGCGCAACGACCGCGCCGGGGCGGTCGCCGATGGCCAGCTCGGCCGCCATCTGCACATCTTCATCAAGCGTGAGGTGGAGGTCTTGGCCGGGCTGCGGGGCCTGGTCCGAAAGCGTGCCGACCACGCGTCCGAGGCTGTCCACCATGACGCGCCGCTCCCCGTCGGTGCCCATAAGGCGGCGATTGTAATAGGCCTCGAGGCCGGATTTGCCCACCACGGCGCCGGGTTGGAGCTGGCCGCTCGCAAGCTGGCGCGCATCCGGCTCGCCGACATACCCGATGACGTTGGCGGCGAAGCCGTTCTTGGGGTAGAGGCGGCGGCTCGCCATGATCGTCTCAAGCTCGGGGAATTCATCACGGTGCGCGGCAATGAAGGCTTCGTCGGCGACGGTGATGTCTTGCTTGACGGGAATGGGCCGGTACACTGGCGCCGCGCGGAAGCGTTCGACCGTGGCCGCGAGATCGTCGAGCGGCAAATGCAGCCCCTCGGCGATGCGCGGCAGGTCCTGCTTCCAGGCCTGATTGGTGTCGCGCATGAGATAGGCGTTGAAGGATGGATAGTTATCCACCAGCAGTTGGCCGTGGCGATCGAAAATGCGGCCGCGGGGAGCCGGAATGGGTTCGGTGCGAATGCGGTTGTGCTGCGCCAGCAGCGCGTATTTGCTGGCTTGCAGAACCTGAAGCTGCCAGAGTCCGAAGACCAGGCCCAGGAAGGCGAGCGCGATAAGATATTCGGCGCCGATAAGTCGCACGGGCGGGAGCTTGTCTTTGCGATCGAGGATTTCCACGGGAAACAGTTGGGACGGGTGCGGTTACATCCAGAAGCGGAAGCGGTCCATGCCGCGGAACAGAAAAATCGCCACGATTGCGTTCACCGTCGCGGCGAGCGCGGTAACCGCGCCGCGCCAGGGAACCGGCGTGCCCAGCAAGTAGCGCTCGAACAGGAACAAGATGGCCCGGTTGGCTTCGTAGCAGGCGAAAACCATGAGCAGGCGGATGCCGGCGTTGTCGGCGTCGATCTTCGAGCCAAACGAAGCCTCGATAAAGCCGATCAACGTCTTGGCGATGCCGTTGACTCCGAGCGCGAGGTGCGAAAGGCTGTCTTGCGCGATTCCCAGCAGCGCGCCGATCAGCGAGGCGCTGGACTGGTTGCGGGTGGTGATCGCCCAATAGACCACAACCAGCAGCGGAAGATCCAGGTAGACGGCGGCATGAACCAGCACCGGCAGGTATGCCTGAAGCGCCAGCGCCAAGGCAATGATCACCGGAAAAAATAGCGGCGGGAACCGGAACACCGCCGCTTCGGCACGGGAGGTGCTGAAGATCTGGGGCACTGCAGGTTCATTGTAGCTGGACGCAGTGGTGGACTGAAGGTGACCAACGAGTGAACCGGGAGCTAGCGCGCAGCCCGCGTCCGAAGAAGCGCCGCGCCGGTTTGAGGCCACGGCCCCCAAACCGGCGCGAGCAGACCGCCCGCGCTTCTCCAGCGGCGCGGCCGCGTAAGCCGGCCCGGCGCAGTCAAAGCCGTGGCCAGGCACCGGCCCGGCGCAGCCACAGCCGTGGCCGGTCAGCCGAGCGGGGTCCCGCGCCAGTCAATGTCTGCGGCCAGCCGCCTCGCCTTCCGATCGGCCCTTGAAGTGGTCTCAAAAATGGGGTACCGGCCTTTCCCGACCGCCTCGCATGGGCATTGGACACCAGGAAAAGCCCCACGGCGCAGGACCGGAGTGCCTGCCTGCGGCTTTTTGAGACCACTTCTAGCGCCGCACCGTCACCAGCATGCAGGTCGCCGGAATTCGGGTGCCGCCGTTTGCAGCCTCGTTCTTGCTGCTCGCCAACTCCACCAGTTCGCGACACAGCTCCGCCTCTTTCCCGCTCTTGCGAGCAGCCTCGTAGGCGTTCATGGTGGGCCCGTAGTAATCGCGGAAGAGCTCAATTAAGCGCGCCGGGCTCTGCTCGTTGAGAAACCAGAAGGTGACCAGCGTCAGCGCAATCCGCTCCGCCGGTATGCCCGCCCGGGCGAAGCGCTCGATAATGTTCTTCTCGACGCTCCAGAGCATCGGGCTGACAGAGCCCTCGGGCGGCCGAGGCGTGAAGCCCGAGCAGATCTTCAACAATGCCGATACGAAGGTGGAATCGCCCTTCTCCCAGAGCGCCCCCGGCAGTTCGTCCTCGTTGCCGCCGTCGCGCGTGTGTACTATTCGGCAGACCACGGCAACGCCTGCATAGTCGCTGTAATCTTAAAGCGATACCGCTGCCGGTGCGTCCTGACTGCCAACGCTAGCGCTGGATTTAGGAAATCCCCGACCAACGGTGGCCTGTCGGCCTCCAACTGTCCACGCAGCGGCGCGTCCAGGATTTCGCCCGGCACGATCTTCGTCATCGCCGCCACGAAAGGCTCGCGGGGTCCCGGTCGGGCGCTCAAATAGGCGTAGGCCCGGTGATAGCCAGCCTTGAGCACGAGCCCGCTGCCAAAGGGCACAACCATCACGTAGCCAGGCACCTGATCTATTGAGAGCGCGCCCTCGGGGGACAATGTCAGTAGGTGCTCAGCGTGCGGGACATCGAAAAACAAACTGTCGCCATCTCGCTTGATTACCAGAGAGCTTCGCGGGCGGTCCACAACGAGGCATCGCTCCGCCCAGGTGCTGCGTAGGGCACCGTGTTCGTGAGCGCGGTCCACGGTCACGCCGAATTGGTACGCCAGCAAGCCTCGGGGGCCCGCTGCGACGACCCCGGTGACATCGGTAGTCGCACCAATCGCAGCCAGGAACTGTGCTGCTGGCGGCGCGGCCCCGTCGAGGGGCACCGCGCCCGGCGCTTGCGGCTGCTGTGGCGATGCGCAGATCTCAATTGTGCGGCGGTGGTATCCGAACCAAATTGCCCGCGCCTGCGCTGCGTTAAGTCGGGGCCGAAAAACACAGTGATCGCAGAGGAAGTGGATGGCCTCGCGTTCCTCCATCCAACCCGGGAGTATTACGGCGTCCAATGTCTCGTCCAAAGCGGCTTGCCTCGTCACCCTGTCCGCCGCACCTCGGTCGTGACGCGATTACAGCGGCGCTGTCCTTTCAATTCAGAAAATACTTGCATCATTTTTTTTTTTGCTAGCTTTTTCTTGCGGCTACGCCGAAGCGCCTCCTTGAAGGGGCCGGGAGCTGTGGCGGCAAAAGGAGTCGATTATGACGAGGGCCAAGAGTTCGCTTCTGCTAATTGCCGGTTCGGTCGTGCTGACCGGGGCGATGCTGAAAGAGGCACCGGCGCAAATCAACACCAACCACGGTTGCTACACGATGGGCACGCTCAGCTGCACCTACCAAGGCACAACTGGGGCTTGCACCTATGGGCTGCCGAACAACTGCGGGTGTGCATACATTAACGGGAGCGGATACGGGTTCAATTACCAGGATTGGTGCTCGTACATCCTCAACCCGCCGATTGAGAATTGAGGACGTTCCCGAATTCGGCGGCATGGCGAAGCCGGGGGCTCGGGGCCATAGCGATGGCGCTATGGCTCACGCTCTCGTTAGTTTCGAGTTCTGGCGGTCTGCCGCAGTTCGAAGTCGTATCAATTAGGCCGGCCGATCCGCACGCGAGCAGGTTCCCTGGCTGGGGCTGGACTGGGCCGCTTTTGCCTGGCGGCGAATATGTGAGCCGCGCGGTGACGCTTGAGCAGCTAATTGGATTTGCCTATCCCAACGCCTTTCAGGTTGATGGGTTGCCGACGTGGGCCGCGGGCGTCCGGGGCGCGGATTATTTCGCAGTAGACGCCAAGCCCGCGCGGCCGGAACGCGGGGCGCATGGACCGAGCACGGAACAGGTGCGCATGATGATGCGCCAATTGCTGTTCGACCGGTTCCATTTGACGCTCCACTTCGATCGCCGCACTGGGCCCGTGTACTACCTTGTGGTCGGGAAGGCCGGATCGAAGGGCATGACCCGCGCCGGTCCAGAGCAGCGACCCTCTCCGCCATTTATCGTTTCCGAATGGACGACCGCCGCATTGTTCGCGCACGCGGTCTCCATGCCGGAGCTAGCGCATTCGTTGTCAACCACATTTCAGCGGCCGGTCCTCGATCGCACCGGACTTGCTGGACGATACAACATTAATTTGCCACCGGTGAAGGATACCCCGCTCCCTCCTGGGGCAATCGCGCCCAAGCCCACGGATCTCGTGCTAAAAATGCTGCGCCAGAAGCTGGGCCTCGACCTGCGGGCCGGGACGGGCGCAATCCGGGTCCTTGTCGTTGACCATGTCGGGCACCCGACGCCGAATTGAGAATCCCGAGTGCGAATGCGCGCAAAGCTGGGACCCGCGATCGAGCTAATCTTGGCCTTTGGGGTGCTTGCCGCCGTCGTCCACGGGTTCCGAGGTCTGAGGCTGGCCTGGCTGGCCCCGACCGAGCTCGCGGCCAGGCTGTCGGGGCTACCTGCAATACACCCAGCGGCGCTCCACGTCGCGCTCGACGGGGTGACAATAAACGGGGAGCGCGCCCTGATCTCGCCGGATCCGGGTGCCCGACGTTACGTGCTCTTTGTCGTTCGGGCCGCCTCGGCGGTGCCGGACCTTGCGTACTGGGAGCGGGTCGCAAAGCTCTTGGCGCCAAGTCGCGGCGTCGTGTTGTTGGGCTATTGCGACGGGCGGAAATGCGTCGACGCATTGCGCCGGTCGCCGCGCCGGGAGCCATTTTTAGTGTTCGGCTACGCCGAATACCACACCGCGAATGTGCTGGATGGTGCCCGTCGGCAAGGGGAGTGTCTCGTCGTCTCGCCAAACTTTGCGGTACTTGGCGCGGTGAAATGGTCGCCGTCCCGGCCAGCGTCTTCGATCGTTTCGGCGATCGCGAAGTTCAAAGATGATCCGCGCCAATAGAATCATCCGCACCGCATTGATCGCGGGAATGCTGGCCGAGCTTGGCGTTCTCGGCGCGGAAGCAGCGCTCCGCGTCCTCCGTCGCCACAGCGCAGCGGCGACCGGCAGCCTAGTAGCGTCGCTGTCTGGGTACGGCCTTGACGTCGGTGCAGGGCTGCAGGACCCGGGCGTGGACGGGTGCACCGTCGTCCGGTTTGTCAGCCGCCGCTGCGAGTTTTGTACGAGCGAGGAGGCGGATTGGCGGGGCCTGGGCAATGATCTCAGGGCTCACCGGTGCAAGTTCATCGTCCTCTTGCCCGGGCTATCCGGAGCGCCGTACTACCAGACCGGCAATGTGCCTCAGATCGTCTGGGTGCCACTCGACTGGGCCGGCGCGACGAACTTGCGTGTGACGCCGACCGCCATGGTGTTCGAGCGGGGAAAACTGATTTGGGAAAGAGAGGGCGAGCTCGACGCCCCATCGCTTTCGGACCTGCGCACCTGTGTCCGCAGACTGGGACATGGCAGCTGAGGGAATCGGCGCGGCCGGCCCGCCCGTGTTGCAGACCCGCATAGCCGCCGGACCGGGATCCAGGATGTGGTTCGAGCGGTGCAGGGGCGGCTTCGAGGTGAGGTGCGCGCTCGGGGGGACGCGCGCCGCTATTGTTTCGCGACTGCTGGCGGACGGCACGTTGACTGCCCTAGGCAATGGGGGCTTGGTGCCGGAATTCCGAACCCGGACCGAGGTTACGCGCGCAATGTCGATTCGTGCCGTGGGCAGCGTGGTCCCGCTGGCGCCTTCGGAGTGGTGCGGCCGCATGTGGCAGGCGAGCGCCGTTCTGGTGCTGCGGCTGCTGGCGACATTGCTTCCGATGGGCTTGACCCTGTCTGACATCAGGCCCGAATACGTGCTCCTGAGGCGTGGCTGTCGGCCGGTATTCGCAAATGTCGGAGCGATTGCAGCGACGCGCGACCACGCCCCGGCGGCGGCGCTTTGGCAATTCGCGCACGTCATGTTGACACCTCTTTTCTTGTGTAGCATTGGCCGGTCGGGCACTCTCCGTCGGCTGTTGGCGAGCGGTGATTGTGATGCGCCATGGCAGACCTTCCCAGAGCTGGCTCAGGCGGCGTTGGCGGCGTGCGACCCGGGCCGTGAACCTCAGGCGTGTGATTTCGAACGCATCGCGAGCGACACCGCCGTCCTCAAGCTGCCTGAGCCTGCCACGTTCTGGTCGGGGTATTACCAACGACCGCTCTCGATCGATAGGACCGAGTCGTGGCCGTATAAAAATCATGCGGTTGAGCGGTTGCTCTCCGCGACGGCCCCTGAGAGCATCCTCGATTTGGCGGCGAATACCGGCTGGTACGCGCGGGTCGGGGCGAGGAAAGGCGCGCGGGCAATCGCGGTGGATAACGATGAGACGTGTGTCAATCGGCTCTTCGCTGCGGTCGAGGGTGCTGATGTTGAATTGGTCCCGGTTGTAATGGATATCCTCAATCCGAGCATTCTACCTGGGCCCACCGAGCAGCAGCGATTGTCGGCGCGAGCGCGTTTCTCTGCGGAAGCCCTATTGGCGTTGGCGATCTGCCACCACCTGGTCCTATCGCCGCCTTGGCTGGAATTCGGCGAAGTCGCGCGCTTGCTTGCCGGATTCACCACGCGCTATTTGATCACTGAGTTCGTGTCGTTTGAGCCTGCGTCGCACAATCCCTATTTGCCCAGCAGCCGCCCTGGCTGCGAGGCTTGGTACAAACTCGAACACTTCGTCACCGCCCTTAAGAGCAGATTCAAGGAGGTTGTGCTTGTGCCCGGACCGCAAGGGCGCCGGTTGGTCTTGGCTGAAAAATAACCGGCCCCTCGCGGCGCCGGCAGCGGCGCTGTGGTCCCGACCTCGGCGGCGCACACTTTCTAGCGGTTGCCGCGGAAACAGTGGATGAGCCGCCGGTCCCGCTTGTTCGGCCGCGTCGGCGGCGCGCCCTCGGCAGCGTACAGGGCCTTGCGCTCCGCTGCCGCCGCCAGCCGCGCCAGGCGGCCGGCCTCGTCCTCGCGGTAGAGCGTCTGCGCCACCGCCGCCGGGCCGCGGATTTCGCTCAGCGCCAGCACCTCGATCTGGAACCTGCCCGCTTCCGAAGTCACGTCGAGCTGATCGCCGGGATGGATTTCACGCGCGGGCTTCGCCGCCGCGCCGCGAACTTCGATGCGCCCCAGCCCGCAGGCATGCGCCGCCAGCGCGCGGGTCTTGAAGAACCGCGCCGCCCACAGCCATTTGTCCAGCCGCTCTCCTGCCATGAAGGGAATGTAGCAAGACTTGCGCCCGTCGCGGCGCAAGGCCGTCTCGCATGGGGCTTGGACTCCAGGAAAAGCCCCACCGCGCAGGACCGGAGTGCCTGCCTGCGGCTTTTTGAGACCACTTCCAGACGCCCCGTATCGCCCCGCGCCGCTTCGCAAGGCGGACCCCTGCCGGGGAGCAACTCTCGGGAAGGGGCGAGACGGGGTGGTTGGCTAGGACGCAGGGAGGGCGCGGACCACTCGCGGGGGTCGCGCCGCTTTGCCCCGTGGGCAAAATCGGCGCGAAGGGCCGCGAAAGCCGCCCCGCGCAGTCACAGCGGGGCGGCAATTCGGAACGGGTGAAAGCCCGGGGAAGCAACGCAGGCGCGGCCCCGGCGAGGCGCAGCGCCGGTTTGGGGCCACGGGCCCCCAAACCGGCGTGAGCATAAGCGGGACGCGCGGCGCACCGGTCCGGCGCAGTAACAGCCGTGACCGGGCACCGGCCCGGCGCAGTCACAGCCGTGGCCGGGCACCGGCCCGGCGCAGTCACAGCCGGGGCCGGGCAGCCGCGCTGGGGCCCGCGCCAACTTTAGCGTGGCTGAATGCCACGTGAGGATTCGCGCCCGACCGAGGACAACGCCAGAAGTGGTCTAAAAAATGGGGTACCGGCCTTTCCCGACCGTGTCGCATGGGGCTTGGACACCAGGAAAAGCCCCACGGCGCAGGACCGGAGTGCCTGCCTGCGGCTTTTTGAGACCACTTCCAGACGCCCGTATCGCCCCGCCCCGCTCCACCGGAGCCGCCTGCTATCCTGAAGCCTTGCAGGGCCTCCTCATCATTAATACCGGTCCAGGCAAGGGCAAAACCACCGCCGCTCTCGGAACCGGGCTCCGCGCGGTGGGAGCGGGGCTGCGGGTGCTGGTCCTGCAGTTCCTCAAGGGTTCCTGGCAATACGGCGAGTTGGACGCGGTTCAAGCCTTCGGCGATAAATTTGTCATGCGCCAAATGGGCCGCGGGTTTGTTAAGATCGGGGCCGAGAAGCCCGATCCCGAGGATGTACGCTTGGTGGAGGCGGCTTGGGGTGAGGCGCAGCGGGAAATCACCAGCGGCAACTGGGATTTGGTGATTCTGGACGAGATCAATTACGCCATCACCTACCATATGCTGGCGCCCGAACTGGTGGCCGAGTTCCTGCGCGGCCGCCCCGAATCCGTGCATGTGATCCTCACCGGACGCAATGCCCATCCCTTGCTCGTCGAACTCGCCGACACCGTGACCGAGATGCGCGAAATCAAGCACGCCTACCAGAAGGGCATCCAGGCGCAGCGCGGGATCGAGTACTAGCCATGAGCTGGTTCCGGCGCGAAGACAAGCCCCTCGCCTCGGTGGCGGAGAAGCACGTCAAGACCGAGGGCCTGTGGATCAAGTGCGAGGGGTGCCGCAACGTCATCTGGAAGAAGGACCTGGCGGAAACCCTCCACGTCTGCCCGCGCTGCCAGCGCCACTTCCGCATTGATGCCCGCACCAGGCTCGCCATGCTCCTGGATGACGGCAAGTACGAGGAGCGCGACACCGCCCTGGCCTCGACCGACCCGCTCGAGTTCGTGGACGTCAAACCCTACCGCCAGCGCCTGGACGCCGCCCGCAAGGCCACCGGCCTGGCCGATGCCGTGATCTCGGCGCGCGGCACGCTTGAGGGGCGCCCGGTGATGATTTGCGCGATGGAGTACGGCTTCATCGGCGGCAGCATGGGCGCGGTGGTGGGCGAGAAGATCACCCGCGCCATCGAGTCCGCCTTGGCCTCGCGCGAGCCGCTCATCATTGTCTCCGCCTCCAGCGGCGCCCGCATGCAGGAAGCCGCCGTCAGCCTGATGCAGATGGGCAAGATCGCCGCCGCTCTCGCCCGTCTCGACGATGCCGCCATCCCCTACATCTCGGTCCTCACCGACCCCACCACCGGCGGCGTCTCCGCCAGCTTCGCCATGCTCGGCGACCTGAACATCGCCGAGCCCAAGGCCCTGATCGGCTTTGCCGGGCCGCGCGTGATCGAACAGACCATCCGCCAGAAGCTGCCGCCCAATTTCCAGCGCAGCGAGTTCTTGCTCGAGCACGGCATGCTCGATGCCATCGTGCACCGCAAGGACCTGCGCGCGTACTTGGCGCGGGCGCTCGAGTTTTTCCAGCCGCAGGCGCACCGCGTCGCCACCGCCGCGGCCCCGGACCCGGCGCCGCTGGTGGACGCTCGTTCGCGGCTGTGAATGCCGCCGCCAGCCTGGCCTACCTCCACAGCTTGGGCACCGAGCTGCGGCCAGGCCGCAGATTCAGCCTCGACGCCATCACGGCGCTTCTGGCCGCGCTGGGGAGCCCGCACCGGCGCTTCGCCAGCGTCCACATCGCCGGCACCAACGGCAAAGGCAGCGTCGCGGCCTTGATCGAATCCGCCGCCCGAGCCGCCGGCTGGCGCACCGGGCTCTATACCTCGCCCCACCTCGAGCGCCTCGCCGAGCGCATCCGCATCGGCGCGGATGAAATCCCGGGCGATGCCCTCGCCGCCGCCGCCACGCCCGTGCGCGATGTGGTCGAACGCTTGCTGGCCGAAGGCCGCCTTCCCCAGCCGCCCGCATTCTTCGAGGTCGTCACCGCGGTGGGCTTTCTGGCCTTCGCGCAGGCCGGAGTCGAGCTCGCCGTGGTGGAAGTGGGCCTCGGCGGACGCCTCGACGCCACCAACGTGCTCGACCCGCTGGTCGGCGTGATCACGCCCATCGGCCTCGACCACGAGCAGTACCTGGGCTCGACCGTCGCCGCCATCGCCGGCGAGAAGGCCGGCATCATCAAGCCCGGCATGGCCTCGGTGGTCTGCTCGCCCCAGGCGCCCGAAGCCGCAGCGGTCCTCGCCGCCCGCTGCCGCGAGCTGCGCGTGCCCCTGGTCGAGATCGCCGCCGCCGAGGCGCAAGCCGCGCCCCCCACGCCCTTGCGCGGCTGGCACCAGCGCGAGAACGCCGCCGTCGCCGCGCGCGCCTGCGCCCTGCTTGGCATGCGCGGCTTCGCGGTGCCGCCGGCTGCGGTTGCCGCAGGCTTTGCCGGCGTCCGCTGGCCTGGCCGGCTGGAGCAGATTGCGGCCGATCCGGCCGTCATCCTGGATGGCGCGCACAATCCTTTGGCGGCGCGCGCGCTCGCAGCCCATCTCGACGCCGAGCGCGCGCGCGGACGACCGGCGCCGGTCGTCATCTACGGCAGCATGCGCGACAAGGCGGTGGAGGAGATCTGCGAGCTGCTGTTTCCGCGCGCCTCCGCGGTCGTGCTCACCGCCCCGCGCCAGCCGCGCGCGCTTTCGCCCGCCGCCCTGGCTTCGGCCTGCGGCGCCTGGGCGCGGAGCTTCGAGACCGCCCCCGACTTTCCCGCAGCGCTCGAGATCGCACGCCGCCTTGCCGCGCCCGCGCCCGGGGCCGTGCCCCCATCCAGCGCCGCCGACATCTACGTCACCGGTTCGCTCTATCTCGTCGGAGAGGCGCGCGCGCACGGAGGCGGACGGTGAGCCGCCTCTCGCGCCAGCTCTCGCGCCTGCGCTCGGTCGCGCTCTTCGCCCCGCTCTACGGCGTGGCCACCATCGGCTACGGCGCGGCCTCGATGGCCTGCTCGCGCTTCGACGGCGGCGGCGGCCGCCAGCACCGCATCGCCCGCGCCTGGGCGCGCACGCTGCTGCGCATCGCGCGCGTGCGCGTGCGCGTCACTGGCCTCGAGCACCTGGTATGCGATGGCCCCTCGGTGATGGTCTGCAACCATCTCAGCTACATGGACGTGCCGGTGCTCTTCGCCAGCCTTCCGCTGCAGTTCGGCATCCTCGCCAAGCAGGGGTTGTTCCGCATTCCGTTCCTCGGCGGCCATCTGCGCCGCGCCCGGCACTTGCCGGTGGACCAATCGAACGTCCGCGCCTCGATGCGCAGCCTGCAGCAAGCCGCGGCCGTGGTGGCCTCCGGCCTGCCGCTGTTTATTTTCCCTGAGGCCGGGCGCAGCTTCTCCGGCGCAATGCAGGAGTTCGTCCCCGGCGCGTTCTACATCGCGATTCAGGCGCAGGTGCCGGTGGTGCCCATGGTGCTGGCCGGCACCTTCGAAATCCTGCCGCCCGCGACCGCCCATCTCCGTCCGGGCATCGTCGAACTCCGGATTCTGCCCCCCATCCCCACCACCGGCCTCACCCGCCACGATGCCCCCGCCCTCGCCGCCCGCCTCCGCGCTCAAATGCTCGC
>DATNED010000085.1:0-11793 GCA_035553115.1 Terriglobales bacterium
TCCCTGCGGCACCACCACCGCTCCATCGCTTCCCAGCGCCGGGCGGTCGAGCGTCGCCGTGACCGGGTCGCCCCAGCGCGCCGAAGCGGAAGAAACCGCTCCATCCAGCCGCGCGTGCAGCACCAGCGCGGGCGGAAGCGGAACCGGTGCCGCGACCGGCGCCGGCGCTGACGATTCCGAGTCGGCGATGGGCGCGGTAAGCACCTCGGAGAACACCGCACCCGGAGCCAGATAGTTCGGATGGTAGGGCAGGCTCGCGACCGCCTCCTGTTTCACCGTGGTCCACTGCGTCTGGCTGCGCGCGAATGCTTCGGCCGCATCCTCCTGGCGGTGGTAAAGGCCGCTGATCTGCCGCTCGAAGCTCTGGCTGCGACTCGGCGTCGGCCCCGCCGTGACCATGTGAACCGTGGGCGCCGCCGCCGCCGGCGCGGCCGCGATCTCCGTCCAGGTTCCATCCGGTAATTGGAGACGATCGAAGCGAGCGTGGACCGACGGCGTTGGACTGAAATCGCCGCCGAAGCCATCCCAAACCCGCTTCCACCACCTCGGTCCGTGCACCGTTGTGATGACGCCGGCAACCGGCGTTCCCGCCGGCAGCGCGATGCGGTTGCCGGCATACACCGGCTCGCGCAGCACCGCCGTCAGCGGCTGCCCCGCGCCCGAAATCCGGGTCCGCGCCGCAAGTTGAATTTCCAGACGCGCTCCGGCCGGGATCTGCGCCCCCAACGGCATCAGCGCGGCGAAAACCAATACTGCAATAAAGCGCACGGTACCTCGGCTGCTCGTAATTCCATCTTACCCCTCGCGAGGGTCGCGCTGCGAAAGCCGCCCCGCTTCAAATTTGAGGTGGTACCATCCCTTTCGATGCCCTCCGTCCAGGAACGCGCCGACCAGCGCAACGCCGTCCTTGCCGGCTTTCTCGGTTGGACGCTCGATGCCTTCGACTTCTTCGTCCTGGTCTTCGTGCTCGGACCGGTGGCCCACGATTTCGGCCGCTCGATTCCAGCCATCGCGCTCACCATCACCGCCAGCTTGGCCACGCGTCCGATCGGCGCGTTGCTGTTCGGCCTTTGGGCCGACCGCTACGGCCGCCGCAAGCTGCTGATCTTCAATGTCCTGTTCTATTCGCTGATCGAGGTCCTCTCCGGCCTGGCGCCGAGCTACACCGTGTTCCTCGTGCTGCGCCTTCTCTATGGCATCGGCATGGGCGGGGAATGGGGCGTGGGCGCCTCGTTGGCGCTCGAGTCCGTGCCTGCGCGCTGGCGCGGCCTGCTCTCGGGGTTTCTGCAAGAGGGGTACGCGCTCGGCAACATTTTGGCCGCGGTGGCGTATTTCACCATCTTCCCCGCCTCCGGTTGGCGCATGCTGTTCTTTCTTGGCGGGCTTCCCGGCCTGCTTTCGCTCTTCATCCTTTTCAAAGTCAAGGAACCCGAGGCCTGGAAGCGGGCCCGCACCGACTGGTCCACGTATCGCACCGCGATCTTCTCGAATGGCAAGCTGTTCCTGTATCTGGTGTTGCTGATGGCGATGATGAACCTCATCTCCCACGGCACCCAGGATATGTACCCGACGTTCTTGGAGGCGCAGCGCCACTACAGCGTGCACGCGACCGCGCTGATCAATATCGTGGCCATGGTGGGCGCGATCGCCGGCGGCCTGCTCTTCGGAATCGGCTCGGATCGCTTCGGACGCAAACGCGCCATGATCTGGGCGGTGCTGCTGGCCGTGCTGGCGATACCGCTCTGGATCGGCGGCGCCACCACCGCGCTCATCGTCGCCGGCGCCTTCGTGATGCAGTTCCTGGTGCAGGGCGCCTGGGGCGTGATTCCGGCGCACCTCAATGAGCTCTCGCCCTCGGCGCTGCGGGGATTTTTCCCCGGCTTCGCCTACCAGCTCGGCGTGCTGATCGCCTCAAGCGTCGCTTACGTCGAGGCCGTGCTCGCCCAGCATTTCAGCTACTCCCTCGCCATGGGCAGCCTCGCCGCCGTCGTCCTGCTCGTCGGCGCGCTCGTCATCGCGCTCGGCCCAGAGGCCCATGGCAAGGATTTCCAGGCCACCTCGCCGAGATCCGATGCCGCGGCCAAGCTGGGCGCAGACGCCTGAACCCCGCGTCTTCTGGTGCGAGAGGGGGGACTCGAACCCCCAACCCCTTTCGGGGACCAGATCCTAAGTCTGGCGCGTCTGCCAATTTCGCCACTCTCGCGCCCGTCCAGCTCAGTGTACCGCCGCCATCCGCGCCGCCGCGGCGGTGTGAGAGGATGGGGGAAATGCTCCGTGTGTCCTCGATGACCGCATGAAGCTCTGGGTCGGAATCACCGACGGCGCCTGGGTCGAACAACTCCGCGCGATGTCTTTGCGCCAGGAGATGGACGAAGTCAATTTCTGGCGGCCCTCCGGCGCTTCCTTCAAGGCGCTCGACGAAGGCGGGCTGTTTCTATTCAAGCTCCACGCGCCGCACAACTTCCTTGTGGGCGGCGGCTTCTTTTCCAGGGCACCGCTGCTTTCGGTGCGGCTCGCGTGGGATGCGTTTGGCCTCTACAACGGGGTCGTGAGCTGCGAGGCGTTTCGCGAACGAATTGTGAAATACAACGGCGCCGAGCCCGCTCAAGGCGTCACCTGCATTATCCTTTCGGAGCCGTTCTTCTTCGCGCGAGAAGATTTCATCCCGGTGCCGCCCGAATTCTCGCGACATATCCAGGTGGGTCGCGGCTTCGACGCCTTCAGCGGCGTTGGACGCAATCTCTACGAACAAGTCGGGGAACGGATCGCGCGCATGCGGGTCCAGGCGCGTGGGCCAGCGCAATTCGCCGTCGCCGAAGCCCGCTTCGGCACGCCGCGCCTGACCAGCCCGCGCCTCGGCCAAGGCGGATTCCGCATCGGAGTGTTGGAGAACTACCGCCGCCGCTGCGCCATTTCAGGCGAACGCACAGTCCCCGTCCTTGAAGCTGCGCATATCAAGCGGCACTCCGACGGCGGCGGCCATCAGCTCAACAACGGCCTCCTTTTGCGCAGCGACCTTCACCGGCTCTTTGATCTCGGATACCTCGCCATCCATCCCGAGGAGCGGCGTGTGCTCGTCAGCCCGCGCATCCGGGAAGAATACGAAAACGGCCGCGAGTATTACGCGCTGCATGGCAGGCATCTGGCAGCGCCGCTTGAGCCGGGCGCGGTTCCCGACCCTTTGCACCTGCAACACCACCTGGAAAACGTCTTTCGCGCGTGACCCCGAGCGCCGCCCTAGCGCTCGCGCGTTTTCGCCAGCAAGTTAAGGATCTCGATGTACAGCCAGACCAGCGTGACCAGCAACGCGAAGGCGCCGTACCATTCCATGTAGCGCGGCGCACCTTGTCGCGCGCCGCTTTCGATCAACCCGAAGTCGAGCACAAGGTTGAGGGCGGCGATGGCGCACACGACGACGCTGAAGCCAATGCTCAAGGGGCCAGCCCCGGTCAATGCGGTGAACTGCAAGCCGAAGAACCCCAGAATCCACATGGCGAAATAAAGCACCATCACGCCGCCGGTGGCGGCGATCACGCCCATCTGGAAGCGCGCCGTCGGCCGCACCAGGCCGCTTTGGTAGGCGAGCAGCATGACCAGCAGCACGCCCAGCGTCGCCAGCACCGCCTCGGCCGGCAGGCCGGCATAGCGCAGGTTGAAGATCGCCGAAATGCCGCCCAGCGCCAGGCCCTCGAGCAGCGCATAGGCCGGAGCCGTGATCGGCGCCCAAGCCGGCTTGAAGGTGGTGGCCACGGCGACGGCCAAGCCGCCGAGTACACCCAGCATCATCCACCCGCCCACCGCGCCGGCCGTCGGATTGGCGTTGAATTTCGCCCACACCCAGCAGGCGCTCGCAAAGGCCAGCAAAAGCAGGATGCCGGTCTTGTTGACCGCTCCTGAGATGGTCATGGTGCCTTCGCCGGCGACGGTCGTCGCGCCGCTGTCCCAGCCGCGGCGCAAGACGGGATTCGAGGTCCTTGTCCAAGCCATCCCTCGAGAGTACCATCGCGCAGCTCAAGAATCGCGGCGCATTGCCGATACCCTTTCCATGCTGCGCCGCACCCTCGCCCTCGTTTCTTTCACGCTGCTCGCCGGATTCGCCTCCCTTCCCGCCTCCGCGCAGATCGGCGCAGCCCGCGTGGGCTTCGGGTTGCGCGCCTCCACGCTCGGCATCGGCGGTCAGTTCGGCGTGCGTATTAGCGACAGCACCAACCTGCGCTTCGGCTTCAACGACTTCAGTTACCACCACGACCTCACCCACGACGGCATCAACTACACCGGCAGCCTGTCGCTCCGCTCGGTCTCGGCGCAATTCGACTGGTTCTTCTGGGGTCCGCTCCATTTGAGTCCGGGGTGGCTCCTCTACGATGGCAATCAGCTCTCCGCTACCGCCGCCGTGCCCGGCGGCAACGGGTTCTCGCTTGGCGGCACCAACTTCACCAGCTCGACCTCGGATCCCATCGCGGGCAGCGCGCTGTTGCGCGGGCGGCGATCGGCGCCCCTGTTGACGTTCGGTTTGGGCAATCTCGTCCCGCGCGGCGATGGCCGTTTCGGCGTGGATTTCGAATTCGGCGTTGCCTACCACGGCACGCCCCAATCCACGCTCACGCTGACCGGAAGCGCCTGCGACACCAGCGGGGCGAATTGCCAACCAGCCAGCTCGGCGCAGGTGCAGTCGAGCGTGCAGGCCGAAGTGGCGAAGCTGAACAACCAAGTCGCGCGCTACAAATTTTATCCAGTGCTCGCCCTCGGATTCCACTTCTAGAGGATTGGCTACGGGCCCGGATCTGCGACCATCTCTCCGAACTCCGCCACCGTTCCGCCGCGGTTCATCGTCGGCACAGCGTCCAGATACAGCACCTCGCCATCGGCGGGCGCGCGCGCCACGAACACGGTCCTGCCGAAATAGTCGGTGACGTGCCCCAGCACCGTTCCCGCCTTCACCCGGACACCCCGATCCACGCTTGGATAAAAGACCCCCTCCGCCGGGCTGGTCACCGTGTCCACCTTCCCGATCCAGGTCGGATGCTCCTCCATGCGCGCAGCTCCCGGAAGCATCTTCAAAAATCGCATCAAATTGAGCGTGCCGTCCACCAACAGCGCCACCTCGTTCGCATCCACGCGTCCCGAGTGGCCGGCCTCGACTGCAATTGCGGGTTTGCCGCGCGTGCTGGCGGTGTTGTCCAAGAAGCGCGAATGGGCCGGATCGCGCGGACGGTCGCTGGTGACGATGATGGTATCCAGGCCGAAGGCCAGATCCATCTTCTTGGTCATCGCGTCTTGCCTGGCATTGCCCGTTTTCGACCAGTAGCTGTACGGGCGCAGGTTCTCATCTATGTCGCCGCCGTGGTAATCCACCAGGTAATCGCATTGTTCGACCACTGCGCGCGTGATGGCAAACGAGACGCGATCGGTCTGGGTGCCATTCGGGTCGCCGGGATAGGCGCTGTTCATGCTCTTGCCATCCACCGGGTTCACGTGCGGCACCTTGCGCAGAAACGACTGCACGTTGACCAGGGGCAGCAGGATCACGACCCCGGAAATCTGCCGGGCATCGAGTTTTCCGATCAACTGCTCGACCGCGATCACTGAGGCATATTCGGTGCCGTGAGCGCCGGTCACCAGCGCCAGTACCGGCCCCGGTTTCACCCCCCGCACGACCACCACCGGAAGGTTCGTCCCGGCGTCGCGTCCGGCGGGGATCTCGAGATAGCCGGTGGCCTTCTGCCCAGGCGCGGCGCTCGCAGTTCCCACGGTGAACAGCGATTGCGCAGCGGCGCCTGCCGCCAGCGCCAGGAGCAAGGAAGCAACGCGCATGCCGCCATTAGAGCATGCTTTACCAGCTCCGTTAACGTTCGCAGTGCTGATCGCTAGAAACCGCCGCCGCCACCGCCGCCGTCCGGACGCCGTTTCAACGTAGGCTTCCCGTCTTTGCTGCCGGGCGTGGTCGCTGCGGAACCATCCGGGCGGATCAAACTCGGACGGTCGCTGCCGTTCAATTTCAGGTCGGTCGCGTCCTTGTGCTCGAGCATCGCCAACCGAGCCTTGATCTGGTCAAACTCCGACGTGTTCTCGATGTAGTCGCTCTTGGCCGGCAGCAGATTCACGATCTCTTTCTCTGTGGCGCGAATCCGGTCTGGCGTCGCCGGATGGGTCGAAAACGCTTTGGCTACCGTTCCTGGCTGATGCTTCTCCTGCGAAAGGATCTTCTCGAACATCTCGGTGAGCGCCTGCGGATCGTAGCCGCTCTCGTACATGTACTGAATTCCGAGATAGTCGGCCTCGCGCTCGTCGCCGCGGCTGAACTTCAAAAAGCCCAGCGGCACCGCCACTTCCGCCGCGCTTCGCCCCGCCAAGCCAATGCCCCCGCCCACGAAGATCAAGGGCAGCGTGGCGTAATTGATCAATTCGCCCTTGGTCGCGCTGCGCGTGCCGTGTCGCGCCGCCACGTGCGCGATCTCGTGCGCCATCACCCCGGCCAGCTCGGCTTCATTGTCGGCCGCGAGGATCAATCCCGTGTTGACAAAAAAATAGCCGCCCGGCAGCGAAACCGCGTTCACATCCGGAGATTCCACCACCCGCACCGTGAACGGAACTTTCGCATCCGAATGGCGCACCAGATTCTGCGTCAAACGGTTGATGTATTCGTTGATCTGTGGATCCTTTTCGATCCGTGCCGTTGCCTCGACTTGCTGCGCCAGGCCCTTGCCCAGCGCAATCTCCTTTTCAAGCGAGTAGAAGTTCATTCCATCGCCCACCCCGCGGTGTCCGATGTCTTTCAGGTCTTTTTCGTTGGCGCTTTGCGCCGCCAGCGGCAGGGCCAGGCAGACCCCAAGCAGGGCGGAAAGAATTCGGAGGCAGTTGCGCGAACGGGCAGCCTTCATGGCAGAACTTCCTTGACCCCAGTATACGTCCATACTCTATAGTTGGACGCCGACACCTCCTGTGCCGTTACTTAATCACCGCCCGCAACCTTCCATGCTGCCGTTGTTCCAAGTCCGAGAGCTGTTTCCGTTAGTGCACCGCTGCATCTACCTCAATAACGCCTCCCAGGCCCCGATTGCAACCCCCACCCGCGCAGCCATTGAAACCGCCGCTGCGGAGTTGAACCAGATCGGCCCGCCGCTCGATTGGACCGCCACACTGGGCGCGCTCGAAGCCAGCCGCCAGCGCATTGCCGATCTCGTCCACGCGGGTTCGGGGATCGACATCGCCTTTGTCAAGAACACCTCTGAGGGCTTGGCCACCGTGGCCCAAGGTCTCGATTGGCGCTCCGGCGATCGCGTCGTAAGCTTTGCATGCGAGTTCCCCGCCAATTTGTATCCCTGGCTCGAGCTGCGCTCGCGCGGGGTCCAAGTGGAATTGCTTCCCGAGGCTGCCCTCGCGAACCCTGATCGCATCCGCGCCGCCTGCCGCGGAGCAAAGCTCCTCACCGTGAGCTTCGTGCAGTTTCTCAGCGGCTTCCGCTCCGATCTCGACGCCCTGGGCGCGGTTTGCCGCGAGACCGGAACCTGGTTTGTGGTGGATGGCATCCAGGGCCTGGGTGCGTTTCCCGTGGACGTTCAGCGCGCCGGCATCCATGCGCTCGCCGCCGATGGCCACAAATGGCTGACCGCGCCCGAGGGTGCAGGGCTGCTCTACATTGCGCCCGAGATGCTCGAGCATCTCCGGCCGCCGGAAATTGGCTGGCTCTCCGTCGCCGCTTGGGACGACCTCACCGCCTCCCACCGCTCGGCCCTTGCCGGCGAATTGATCTGGCGAGCCGGCGCCGCCCGTCTGGAGTGCGGCACGCTCAACATGATCGGCATCGCCGGCCTCGATGCCGCCGTTAACCTGCTCCAGCAGGTTGGGGTTGATGCGATTGCCGCACACGTCCTCACGCTCGGCGAGCAGCTTCGCTCGGGGCTGCTGGCGCAAGGCTGCGAGCTGCTGCGCCCCGCCGACCCTCAATCCCGCCGCAGCGGAATCACGTCGTTTCGCCACCCCGGAGTCCCCGCGGAAACGCTCGTCTCCCGCCTCGGCGAAGCCAAGATCATCTGCGCCAACCGGGACGGCTGGGTGCGCTGCTCACCCCACCTCTACAACAACGCTGAGGACATCAGCAGCTTGCTTGCAATAGTGCAGGGTGTGCAGTGATTTTTGATCTTCAGATCGCGCTGAGCGCGCGCGACAACGGCGCCACTGAAATCTGGACGCACGATCGCGCCTTCCCCGCCATCCCGGGCCTGCGCGTCGTGGATCCGCTGTGACCGCGGCCGAACGCCAGCAGCTTCGCCAAATTCCGAAAGCCGAGCTGCATCTGCATCTGGAGGGCAGCCTCGCCCCGGCCACGCTGTGGCAGCTTTCCCGGCGGCAAGGCCATCCGCACGGCCTCGATTCGCTCTCCGCTTGCCGGCGTCTTTACGAGTTCAGCAACTTTGCGGGCTTCATTCACGCCATCAAGACCGCAAGTCAGCTCCTGCGCGATCCCGCCGACTACGCCGCTGCGGTGACCGCACTCGCCCATTCGCTCCAAGTCCAAGGCATCGTGTACGCCGAGGTCTTCCTTTCGGTCGGAATCCTGCTCTGGCGTCAGGTCGCGGTCGAGCCCTACTGGGAGGCCATCGAATCCGCGCGCCGGGCGGCGGAATCCGAGACCGGCGTGCGCATCGGCTGGCTCTTCGATGCGGTGCGGCAATTCGGCGCCGAGCCCTTCGAACGCGTCCTGGACTGGGCGCTGCAGCTCGCGCCCGGCGGCTCGGTGCTGGGCATCGGCATTGGCGGCGACGAATCGCAGCACTCGGCTTCCGAATTCGCGGAAGGGTACGCCCGCGCCCGAGCCGGCGGGTTGCGCACCACGATTCATGCCGGCGAAACCTGCGGCCCCGAATCTGTCTGGGATGCGCTGCGCCATCTCTCCCCAGACCGCATCGGCCACGGCCTGCGCGCTATCGAAGACCCGCGTCTGTTGGAAGAACTCGCCCGCCGCGGCGTTCCGCTCGACATCTGCCCGACCTCGAACTACAAGACCGGCGCGCTCTTCGCAGGCCAGCCGCATCCCGCCCACGACTTCCTCCGCCGCGGCGTGCGCCTTTCAATCAGCAGCGACGACCCCGGCATTTTCGGCACCTCGCTGCTCGATGAGTACGCCTGGCTGGGCGAGCACGGCGGTTTCAGCTCCGGCGAGCTGCGCGCGCTGGCGCAGGCCTCACTCGGCGCGGGCTTCGCGCGCCGCGCGCCAAGCCTCGCCGCGCCGCAGCCGGGTGGCGATCGAGGGATGGGAGTATAGCAGCCACTCCTTCCACCGCGGCGGCTCGACCTCGGCCAAATTCTTCTCCGCCAGCCGCCGCAATCCGGCCATCAAGGGCGCAGCCGTGCCCAGCGTGTTGAACGAATAGTCGTCCGCCCGGCGCTCCATCGCCCGCACGAAGCCGTTGCTCGCCGGCAGCAGCGCCAGTCCCAGCCCGGCAAACACCAGCCCGATCAGCGGCAGCCCGGCCACGTCGCTGATGCCCCGCAATCCCAGCGGATGCTCCAGCCCGCGCAGCGCCCACTGCGCCAGCCAGAAGCCCAGAAACGAGAGCGCCAACTGGAATGCCAGCCCGCGCCAGATATCGCGGTGCACGTGATGACCGAGCTCATGCACGAACACCGCTTCGATCTCTTCCGCTGGCGAGGCCTCCAGCAAGGTGTCGCTGATGATCACCCGCCGCGTCTTGCCGAAGCCGGTCAGCGCCGCATTGGCCTTGGCGCTCTTCTCGCCCAGTTTCCATTCGTAAATGCCGTGCAGCTTCGGCAATTTCGGATTTGCGCTCCGCAGCCGCGCGTATGTGTTCTCCAGACGCTCGATCAGCGCGGCCTCGCGCGCGTCGTCCTTCGACATCAGCCGCATCTTGAAGAACAGCGGAAACAGCAGCACCGGCGCAAGTTGCGCCAGCACGATCGTCAGCAGCGAAAACGCCGCCCAGGCCCACAGCCACCACGCGCCCGGCGCGGCCCGCAGCAGCCAATACAGCAATTCGACCGCGCCGATGCCCAGCACCGCGCCGACCAGGAGCCCCTTCACCCAATCCCACGCCCAGGAAGCGAGACTCTGCCGGTTCATGCCAAACCGGATTTCGATGCCGCGCCCCCACCAATCAAAGGGCACGCCCAGCAGCGCCAACCCCGCGCCGGCGATCACGACGTACTCCAGCACCGTCAGCGCCGCTCCGCCCTTGAGCCACAACGCCAGCGCTTCGCTCGCGCCCAGGACCAGGAACGCAATCGTCGCCGCAGCCTTGACGACGCCCTCAATCAGGCTGCGCCGCAGCATTGCGCCCGCATAGCGCCGCGCCTCTTCAGTTCGAGCTTGCATGGCCTGCCTTATCCAGCACAACTACCTTGCGATCCCGCCCCGGAAAGCGATAAGAATGAGAAAACCATGCCGCATTATAGGCCCGCCCTTTCACGATTCCGTATTTCCCGATCCGCCATTCCCCAAATCGCGTATTCCACTTCGCCAATCTCGAAAATGTAGGGAATCCGTGGGTTTCCTGATATTCTGCCGTTCATGCCCGCGTCGGCTAAACCCCAAGGATTCTGCGCCCTGGTGCTGGCCGGCGGTCGCGGCACTCGCTTCTGGCCCCGCAGTCGCCGCGGTGCGGCCAAGCAAGTTCTACCCATTCTAGGGGAAAAGACAATGCTCGAGCTGACCCTCGAGCGCCTCCGCCCGCTTCTGGCCTCCCCCGACGACCTCTGGATTCTCACCAGCCGCGAGCTCCGCCCGACCATCCTCCGCCAGGCGCCGCAAGTGCCGCCCAACCAGATCGTGGCCGAGCCGGTCGGTCGCAACACCGCTCCCGCCATCGGCCTCGGCGCCGAGATGATCCTGCGCGCCCGCGGCGACGTCAGCATGGGCGTCTTCCCCTCCGATGCCTACATCGCCAACACGGACGCCTTTGTCAACGTCGTCCGCACCGCCGTGAAAGAGGCCCAGAAGCCGGGCAAGCTCGTCGTTCTCGGCATCGAGCCCACCCGCCCCGAGTCCGGCTATGGATACATCGAGGCCGTCCACGACCCGCGCTCGAAGGCGCAAGCCCTGCGCGTCCGCCGCTTCACCGAAAAGCCCGACGCTGCCAAGGCCAAGGAGTTCTTCGAGGCCGGCCATTACTTCTGGAACGCCGGCATCTTCATCTTCCGGGTCTCGAGCATCCTCGAGGGTCTCGCCGAGTTCCTTCCCGCCAGCGCCGAGATTCTGCGCCGCATTGCTGAGGCGCCGCGCTCGAAGATGGCAGCGGTGCTCGACCGCTGGTACCAGGAGTGCGAGAACGTCTCGATTGACTATGCCGTGATCGAGCGCAGCCGCAATCTCATCTGCGTGCCCGCCAAAAACCTGGGCTGGAACGATGTCGGAAGCTGGGCCGCGGTCTACGAGCAGCTCGCCCCCCGCGGCGGCACGGTCTCCATCGGCAGCCCGGTGGTCGAGATCGAGGCCACCAATAATTTCGTGCACGTGCCCGACAAGACGGTCGCTCTCGTCGGCGTCAGCGATTTGGTTGTGGTCGAGACCGCGGACGCGCTGCTCATCGTCCCGCGCTCGAAGTCGCAAAAGGTCAGCCAGCTCGTCCAGAAACTCGAAGCCGGCGGCTTCGGCCGGCTACTGTAGGCCTCCGTTCGCGCTCGCCCGCAGTCGCTAGTTCGTGCGCAGGGAGGTCTTGGCGGCGACGACGATCTCGTCCACGCTGGGCTTGCTCAGCTCTTCCAGGTTGGCGGCGTAAGGCAGCGGCGTTTCTTTTCCGGCGACCCGCAACACCGGGGCTTCGAGGTCCCAGAATC
>DATNED010000086.1:0-26963 GCA_035553115.1 Terriglobales bacterium
GGGCGGATTTACATCACCTGGGGCAAGCCCGACGATCAAGAAAATCATGATGCCGGCGGCGCCTACGACCGGCCCATCACCGAGGGGGGAGGCTCGACCTCGACCTATCCGTTCGAGGATTGGACCTACAACTACCTGCCCGGCATTGGCAGCGACATCCACCTGGAGTTTGTGGACAAGTGTTGGTGCGGGGAGTACCACCTCACCACCGATCCGGGCGAGAAGGACGCACTGCTGAATGTGCCCGGCGCGGGATTGACCATCGGCGAATCCATGGGAACGAATAATAAGGCCGACCGGTTCACGCGGGCGGACGGAACCACGCTCGGCACGGACGCGTATTTGCCCGAGTCCGAGAACGAATTCAATCGCATCAACACCTACGCCAAAGTGTTCGCGCCGCCGAAGATCGAATACAAGGATTTGTCCGAGCTCGTGGACCACAGCATCAGCTACAGCCTGCTGCCCTTCCAGTACCGGACGGATTTCGTCAAGGTGACCGACGACACCGTGCTGGTTCCGATCACGCTGCAAGTCGCGTTCCGCAACATGACGATGAAGCAGACCAACGGCGTGGACGAGGGCAAGGTCGAGATCTACGGGCGCATCACCACCATTACCGGCAAGCTCGTGGATCAATGGGAGCAGCCGGCGAGCGTCTCGTTCCCGGCCGAACTGCTGCCGGATTCAGTGAACAAGAGCGCGCGCTATTGGCACGGGGCGCTGCTGAAGCCAGGGCGGTACAAAATCAACCTGGCGCTCAAGGACTCCAACAGCCCGGACAAATTGGGCACGAAGCAGTACGCGATTCTGGTGCCGCAGTACAAGGACGACCAACTCGCGGCGTCGAGCATAATTTTGGCCAACGACATCCAAAAGGTGCCGGACAAGGATGTGGGAACCGGCCAGTTCATCCTCGGCGACAGCAAGGTGATGCCGGTCATGGGCGGTATCGGTGCGCCGGCGCAATTCAAGCAATCCGACTCGCTCGGCATCTGGATGCAGGTATACAACTTGCAGACCGACAAGGTGACGCACAAGCCCTCCAGCACGGTGCGCTATCAGATCGAAGATTTGGCCACGCTCAAGACGGTGCTGGACCACACCGAGACCTCGACCGACATGAGCAACGCTGCGGACCAGCTCACGATCGAAAAGACGCTGCCGCTGGCGAGCTTGCCTCCGAGCACCTATCGGCTTACCATCACGGTGACCGATAATTTGAACAAACAGCACATCAGCCCGCAATCGAACTTCATCATTCTCCAATAGCCTCCGACGGACCAAAGTATCCGGATGCGCCTCCCCCCCATTTTGAGCACGGCCGCAGTGGCAGCGGCGCTGGTTTTGGCGGCAGCGGCGCAAGGTCCGGCCGCGACCGCGCGGCCGGCGAGCACGATCTTGTACTTGGCAGCGCTCGAGGCCGGACCGGTGGCAGCCGGCAGCGGGCAGATCCTGGGAATGGTCACCGACGCCAAGGGCCGTCCGCAGGCGGGGGCGATGGTGGAAGTGCGCGCGGACGGATTGCGGCACGCGCCGGTGGACGTGCGGACAGCGGGGGATGGATTGTTTCGGGTGCTGGGTCTGACGCCCGGGACCTATTACGTTCAGGCCGGTATCGCGCCGAACGGATCGGACGCCCTGCTGGCCGAGCGCCAGAGAGTCGAAGTGCACGCCTCCGAACGGGCGCTGCTGCTGTTCAATCTACCCGCCTTGCTGCGCGCAGTGCAGTTCGGGCCCCCAGCCGGGATCTCAAGCGATCAGGCGTTTGATTGGGCGCTGCGGCAAGCGACGGTGTGGCGGCCGATTTTGCACTGGGACGACGCCCGCGAAAGCGACGAGAACGCAGCCGCGCCGGTGGCCGGTTACGTGGCCTTGACGGCGGGGGCGGGCGCCAGTGCGTTCGAGGCCGCGGATCTGGCAACCGCGTTTCGGGTGGATTCGGCGATGTGGGGCGGCGGAGCCGTGTCGCTGGCTGGGGAAGTGGGGACGAACGGGGTCGGCGGCGGCCCGGACACGCGCGTGCAGGCAACCTTCCAGCACCACGCTCCGGCGGACCCGGAGCGGCTGCAGGTGGCGGTGCGGCAGATCGCGATCCCCGGCGCGCCGGCGCTGCCGTCGCTGCGGACGTTTTCGCTGGACTACTCCAATGCGCTGCAGCTGGGGAGTCAATTCCGGCTGCAGTATGGCTCGATGCTGAATGCGGTCAGCCTGACCGACACCGTGGCGAGCGTGGATCCGTATCTGCGCGCGATATTCCAGATCAGCCCCCAGGCCCAGATCGAGTACCGCACGGCAGCAGCGGTCCCGCCGCTTCGATTCAATCGGGATTTCGCGGAAATGGGCGACCCCACGCCGCAGGTGACGTTGAACGATGGTCGCGCGCGGCTCGAACATGCGCGGCATCAGGAAGTGCGGTACAGCGAAAGCCTTTCGGCCAGCGATACCGTGACGGCTGCGTTCTTCGAGGATCGCTTCACCGGCACCGCCGTGAATGGCGCGTATTCGCTCAATGGCGGCGCAGCTCCGGCGGGGGCGGCGGGAAACGGCGACGTGCTGCCGGATCTGCTGAACAATATGTTCATCGCCAATGGCGGCGACTACGGCGGTTGGGGCGGGCGTTTCACCGCCGAACACCGGATGGGCGACAACTGGCGAGCGGAGTTGGCCTTCAGTGATGGTGCCGTGCTCGCGCCCGTGGCGGGCGCGAACGCGGTTGGGCATGGAGGAGTGGCGGCGAGCCTGCGCGGTGCTCGGGCGGATGCGGTGACCGTCAAGCTGAGCGGAACGACGCCCGGCACGCATACGCGCCTCGTGTGCAGCTATCGCGCGGTGAGCAAGGTCACCGCGACCGGGCTGGATTTGTACGATGATACGGCCGCGCAGTCGGATTCGTATGCCAACGTGTTCGTGCGCCAGCCGCTGCCGAACTGGATCGGGAGCGGAGCGAAGATCGCCGCTCTAGTGGAGATCCACAATCTGCTCGCGCAAGGGTACATCCCGATCATGGGCAGCGATGGACGGACTTGGTATTTGGTGCAGTCGGCAAGATCGCTGCGCGGTGGCTTCACGATCAGCTTTTAGACAGTTATTCAAGGGCAGGCCGAAAGCCTATACCCAAGGGACGGCAAGCGTGGTGGAGGAACGCAAAACTTGGAATTTTAGCGGTGCCGCGCTCGCGCTCCTGACGCTGGCGCTGGTGGTGCTTGCGCTGCTCAATGCACGCCAGTTGTGGATCTACCGGCAGCCGACCGACGCCATGCTTTGGCGCCCAACCACCCTCGGGCTGATCGCCGCTGCGCAGGATGCGAGCCAAGCCGGCAACCCGCTCGAGCGGGGCGATGTCCTGGTTGCGGTGAACCGGCAGCCGGTGGCGACCCCCGAAGCGGTGGCGCAAGCGCTGTATCGCGCCGGCATCGGCGGCACGCTGGAATATACGCTGGTTCGGCAGGGGCGGATGCGGTCGGTCGCAGTCGCGGTGCGGGCGGCGCATGTCCCGCTGGAACGCTACGCCTTCCTTGAGTCGGTCGGGTACCTGTACCTGGCGATCGGGTTGTTCGTTTTCTACCGCAGGCGGAGCGCGACGCAGGCATTGCGCTTCTACTGCTTCTGCCTGGCGTCGTTTGCCCTGTTTAGCCTCCATTACACCGGCAAGCTGAACCTCTTCGATCAGGCGATCTATTGGATCAATGGTGCCGCGCTGCTTTTGGCGCCCGCGCTGCTGGTGCATTTCGCGCTCGACTTCGACATCCGCGCGCGTAGGCTGCGGGCGGGCTGGCAGCGCGCCGCGACCGGGTTGATTTACGTGCCGGCGCTGCTGCTGGGGTTGCTCGAGGTTGCGCTGGCCAGCGGAGCGGTGTGGCTGCCCGTGGCGCTGAGCGTGTCGCAGGACGTGCTGGACCGTGCCAGTTACGGGGTGTTCGCCGCCTACCTGGCGGCTGCGGCGGTGCTGTTCGCGCGGCAGCGGCGGCGGGCTGGAAGCGCGGCTCAAGCGGGGAAGCAGGCGGCGGTGATGGCCTGGGGTACGGGGTTGGCGACCGCGCCGTTTTTGGCGCTGTACGTGATTCCGTATCTGCTGGGTGCGGAACTGCCGGGCAGGGTCGCGGTCTTGGCCAACTTGTCGGTGCTGTCGCTGGTGCTCGTGCCGGCGGCGTTTGGCTACGCGATCTGGAAGCATCAGTTGCTCGAGGCGGAGATCGTTTTCCGCCGCGGCGTGGTGTACACGCTGGCGACGGCGGCGGTGGTGGGCGTGTACTGGGTGGTGGTGGCGCTGGCTGGAGCGCTCGCGCATAGCGGGCTGCCGGCCTGGGGCTGGGCGGGCTGGCTGCTGGCGATCCTGGTGACCGCGCTGCTGTTCGAGCCGGTCAAGCTGTGGTTTCAGGAGCGGCTGGACCGGATGTTTTACCGCGAGCGCTACGATTACCGCCGCACCTTGATCGAATTTGGGCGCCAGCTCAACGCCGAACCGGACTTGGAACGCCTGCTGCCGCAGGTGCTGGAGCGGCTGGCCAAGACGCTGGAGGTGGACAAGGCGGCCGTGTTCTTGGCGGAACACGAAGGCTTGAAGCTTGCGCGCGGCTTGGGATTGGGACGCGCCGAATCCACGGAACTGGAATTCTTGAACGAGCATTTCCGGCGGCCGGGAGCGGGACGGATGTTCTTGGAACATCCGCGCGGCGCGGCGAAGAAGTTGGATTTGTGCTACTACTTGCCGTGCCAACTTCAGGGTCAAACCGTCGCCGTGCTGGGGCTCGGCAAGACCGCGCGGGGCGAGTTCCTCACCGGCGATGACTTGGCGCTGATCGAAACCCTGGCGGGCTATTTGGCGATTGCGCTCGAAAATGCGCGGCTGTATGCCACCCTGCGCGAGAAGGCGCGGGAATACGAGCGCTTGAACGACTTCAACCAGAACATCGTCGAGAGCATCCAGGTCGGCATCATTGCCACCGATCTCGGCGGGCGGGTCGAGAGCTGGAACGCCCAAATGGAGGTGCTGTCGGCGCGGCCGCGGCAACTCGCGCTGGGCCAGCCGGTGGCGGATCTGCTGGGTCAGGAGTTCGCCGAGGAATATGCCCGCGCCTCGCGCTCGGGAACCATCCATAGCCGGAGCAAGTTCCGGATGCGTGCGGACGCAGGAAACGGGCTGGGCGAGAAGATCGTCAATTTGGCGATCGCGCCCCTCGTGACGGCGCGGTACGAGCGCGTGGGGCACATCGTGCTGCTCAGCGATGTCACCGCCGAAGTCGAGATGGAGCAGCGCCTCATTCAGGCAGACCGGCTGCGCTCGGTCGGCCTCTTGGCCGCTGGTGTCGCCCACGAGGTGAATACGCCCTTGGCGGTGATCTCCAGCCACGCGCAGATGCTCGCCAAGCAGACCCCTAGCGGCGACCCGCGCGGGGCGGCGTTGGAGACCATCACCCGGCAGACCTTCCGGGCGTCGGAGATCGTGGCGAATTTGTTGAATTTTTCCCGCACCGCGGCGGCCAGCTTCGCAAGAGTGGAGCTGAACGCCGTGGTGCGCGACACCTTGGCGCTGGTTGAGCACCCGTTAAGGAGTGCGGGGATTCACGTGATCTCCGCCTTGCACCCGTCGGAAGTTGTCGTGCACGGCGACGCAGGCAAGCTGCAGCAAGTGTTCCTGAATCTGATCTTGAACGCACGCGATGCGATGCCGCGCGGCGGTACGCTGCGGCTTTCGACGGGCCAGCGCGACGGGCAGGCATGGGTCGCGGTGGAAGACAGCGGCACCGGGATCGCGCCCGAATTGCATCACCGGATCTTCGATCCGTTCTTCACCACCAAAGCCGGGGCGCGAAGCTTGTCGGAGGGCGGTGCTACGATGAGCACAGGAACCGGCTTGGGATTGGCGGTCACCTACGGGATTGTGCAGGAGCACGGCGGGCACATCGAGGTCACCAGCGAACCGGAGCACGGGGCGGAGTTCCGGGTGGAACTGCCGCATTTCTCGACCGTCACGGCAATGGTGCCGTAAATCTATGCCAGCAGCCAGCGCAGCCGAGGTCGAGGCCGCCGCAATTCTTGCGACCGGCCGCATCCTGATTGTCGATGACGAGGCCGCAATCCGCGAGAGCCTCGAGGCGCTGTTCCGCATGGAATCCTTCGAGGTCGCGACTGCCGCTGCGGTCGAGGCGGGGTGGCAGAAGTTCCAGGCCGATGTGTTCGATCTGGTGCTGCTCGATGTCGCGCTGCCCGGCGGCAGCGGCGGCGCGGGCGGCGCAGGCGGTTTGGACCTGTTGCGGCGCGTCCGCGGCGCCTCGAGCGTTCCCGTCATCATGATTTCGGCCTACGCCACCGTCGAGATGGCGGTCGAGGCGATGCGTGCGGGCGCGCAGACGTTCCTGCAGAAGCCCTGGAGCAACGAAAAGTTGCTTGCCGATGTGCGCGGCGCGATCGCCGCGGCGCGGGTGTCGCAGGAGAACGTGCAGCTGAAGCGCGCCCTGAAGCAGCGCTACAGCTTTGCCAACATCGTCGGCAAGAGCGAAGCCATGCTGCGCGTGCTCGATTGGGTGGCGCAGGTCGCCCCCAGCCGCTCGACCGTGCTGCTGCAGGGCGAGAGTGGTACCGGCAAAGAAGTCATCGCCAAGGCGATCCACGCCCACTCGCCCCGGGCGGAGGCGCCGTTCGTGCCGGTGAACAGCGGCAGCATGGCCACCGACCTGCTCGAATCGACCCTCTTCGGGCATGTCCGCGGCGCCTTCACCGGCGCCATCGCGCCCAAGAAAGGTCTGTTCGAGGTTGCCGACCGGGGCACGATCTTCCTGGACGAGATCGGAAACATGAGCCTCGAGACCCAGGCGAAGATTTTGCGCGTGATGCAGGATCGGCGTTTCATGCGCCTGGGCTCGGTCGAGGAAGTCCAGGTGGACGTGCGCGTGATCGCCGCGACGAATGTTGACCTGAAACGCCAGGTGGCGGAGGGAAAGTTCCGCGACGACCTGTTCTACCGGCTGAACGTGCTCAGCCTGACGCTGCCGCCGCTGCGCGAACGGCGCGAGGATATTCCGCTGCTGGTGGACCATTTCCTCGCCAAGTACTCCGCCGAGAACGGCGTCCCGGCGCGGCGCCTCGCGCCTGAGGCGCTGCGTTGCCTGCTGGACTACGCCTGGCCCGGCCACGTGCGTGAGCTCGAAAACGTGATCGAACGCGCGGTGGTGCTCTCGACCGGCCCCATGATGGGCGCAGAGCTCCTGCCCGAGACGATCCTGGGCGGCCGGGAATGGGCGCCAACGCCCCCCGGCGAGCGCAGCCCCCTGTCGCTGTTCGGCTTGGTCGACGATTTCGAACGCCGCATGATCCTGGACATGCTTGAGCAGACCAACGGTCGGCAGACCGAGGCGGCCGAGCGCTTTCAGATACCGGTTTCTACCCTCAACCAGAAGATCAAGCGCCATGGGATTGACGTGAAAAAGCTAGGTGCAAGGGAACAGGGAACTGGAAACAGGACCTAGCGGGCGGCCAGCGAGCGCAGATAGGCGGCCATTTCGGGCGAGGCGAAGTCGCCGACGCTCACCAGCTTGCGTGCTAGGCGGCCGTCGGGCGCGATGATGTAGGTCTCCGGTATCTGCATCGTGCCGTAGCGATGCATCAACCTCTGCGAAGGCTCGCGCGCCGTGGGGAATCGGACGCTGAAGCGGTCGAGGAAGGTCTGGTATGCGACCGGGTCCTGGTCAATTGAGACGCCAAGCACGACCACACGGCCTTGGGGAAATTGAGCCGCAAGGGCGTTGAGCGCCGGCGTCTCCTGCACGCACGGTGGGCACCAGCTCGCCCAGAAGTTCAGCACCAGCACTTTGCCGCGATACGTCGCGAGCGAGGCATGCTGGCCATTGCGCAGCGTGAGGGCGAAATCGGGAACGATGCTTCCGGGCTGGGGCCGGCGCGCGCAGCCGGCCATCAGCGCCAGCGCCATAGCGAGCGAGGTCAGGAGAGCAGTCCGCAAGTCCCAGAATACAATAGCGGTATGGGCACAAAGGCGATGGAGGCGGTGACCGCGTCGAGCGAAGAACTGGTGCGCACCTTGCTGGCCCGGCTCGGCGAGGATCCCGAGCGCGAGGGGCTGGTGCGCACGCCCGAGCGTTTTGTGCGTTCGATGCAGCACCTGACCAGCGGTTACAAGGCCGACCTCGAGGGCATCCTGCGCGGCGCGCTGTTCACCGTGGAGTATGACGAGATGGTGATCGTGCGCGACATCGAACTCTTCAGCCTGTGCGAGCACCATCTGCTGCCCTTCTACGGGCGCTGCCATGTGGCCTATTTGCCCAAAGGCAAGGTGCTGGGGCTGAGCAAGATTCCTCGGCTGGTGGACGCCTTTGCGCGGCGGCTGCAGGTGCAGGAGAGGTTGACGATGCAGATTGCCGAGACCATCCAGACCTGGATCGAGCCCGAAGGCGTGGGTGTGGTGGTGGAGGCGCGGCATCTGTGCATGATGATGCGCGGGGTCGAGAAGCAGCATTCTTCGGCTGTGACCAGCCACATGCTGGGCCAGTTCCGCAGCTGCGCCGAGACGCGGAATGAGTTCCTCAACCTGATCCGCAGCAACGGCAAAAGCTGAGTCCCGTTCAGGGACGGAAAACGTGGCGCACCCCACGTTTGTGGGGATGGATTGCCGTGCTCAAGGCCGATTACTCTGGCGTTTTCCCGTCGAGGAAGGTCATGAGTGGTCGCCGAATTACGGCCTTGGCAATGCTGCTGCCAGGAACATGGGCGCTGGCCCAGAGTTTGCAATGGACCCAGGCGGCGCCGGCATCAATCGTGGACAGTACCGGCACGGTGCCGCTGGCAGGTAGGCTTTCGACGATTGTGTCCGTCGGCACAGGTGCAATTGCCGCAGGCGAAGGCGGCGTTTGGCTGAGCAAGGACGCCGGCGCAGCATGGGTCCCGCTGAGTGATGGAAGTTGGGTTACGGCGCTGGCCGCGAGTGGAGATGGTTCGGCGATCTACGCCGCAAATGCTCTGGGCGTGTCGTCGAGCTTCGATGGCGGGCAGACATGGGGAACGCCCAGCAGCAGCGGCATGCCGGCAGGAGCCGTAGTCGAGCGGCTGGCCCTGGATCCTGGGAACGAAAGACACGTGCTGGCCGCCTTGGGCGGGCCGGCTCCGGCGCTGGTGGGGTCGGGCGATGGCGGCGAAACCTGGAGTGCGGTGGCGAGCCTGGATGTGACGGACTTGGCGTGGAGCGGCAGCAGCGTTCTGGCGGCGGCTCGCAGCGCGCTGCTATTCTCCAGCGATGACGGCGCGAGTTTTGCGCCCCTGGCAACTCTTGCCGGAAAGACTTGGGTTGCGGTGTGCGCGGCGGCGAAGGGCTTCGAAGCGTTGGCAGCCGGGGCGGATGCCGATGTATTGCCGATTGATGCGGCTGGAAATCTAGGAACTCCGGGCGCAGTTCCGCAGGCGGCGGTTGCAGGGACGACTGCATTTGCGCTGTCCTGTTCGGGGACCTCGATTTGGCTGGGCGGTGCCGGCATTTGGTTGGACGCGAATGGCGGAGCGCCATGGAGCAAAATAGCAGGTCCAAGTGCAGGCATCGGAGCTATTCATGCATTGGCGATGGGAGTCGTCGGCGTTTGGGTGGCCTCGGACACGGGAGCATGGCAGGCAGCGACGGGCAGCGGCCTGGCATCTGCAAATCAAGGATTGTTGAATGCGGGGGTGACGGGCATCGCCCTGGGGGCCGGAGGGGCGACGGTGGCGATGGATGCGCTGGGCGTCGGCGCGGGCGGCATTCAGGGGGGAAGTGCTTGGGCCCAAATTGCCGCTGCGCCGGCACTGAGCGCCTTGACGCAGGCCGGAAGTCTCTATGGCCTGGTCGCGGGCAGCGGGGTGCTGGCGCAGTCGAGCGACGGAGGCAAGACTTGGACTAGCGCAGCAGCCGCGGCGGGCTACACGGCGCTTGCCGGCTCGACTGATGGCATCTGGCTCGGAGACGGCGGAGGGGTGGTGATCGCGCCTGGCGGACCTCGCGAGCAGTTGCCGGGCGGAATCGTGGCCATCGCGGCTGATCGCTCTGGAGCTGCCGCATGGGCGGCGAGCGGTGCGGAGGTGTGGCGCACCGCCGATGGCGGACAGACGTGGGTCCAGAAGTCGGTGCTGCCGGAGATTCCGACCGCGATGGCGGTGGACCCGGTGCGCGAGAACGTGATCGCGGCGGCGACTGCGGACGGCGAGTACGTGAGCGTGGATGGGGGGGCAAGCTGGCTCGCGCTCTCAGGCGGGCTGGGCGCGGCGCCGTGCGCGGCTCTGGCATTTGATTCGGGCGAAACCTTGTGGGCGGGGACCTTGGGGCGGGGCCTGTGGGAGTTGCCCTTGGCGTCGGCGAGCCCAGCGGTGCAATACGTCTTGCCCAGCACCGCGCCAGTGGCAAGCACGGTGACGCTGCCGATTCACATCGCGGCTTTCGGGCAACCGATTCGAGGTGCCGAGCTTGATTGGAGCGAGAGTGAAGGCGGGTATGTGGTGCAATCGGGCAGCGCCGTTTCCGATGCGGGCGGGAACGCGGTGGTCGCGTTGCAAGTTCCGCAGCAGGTGGGTACCGTGGCAGTCGCCGTGGGAGTGTCCGGAGCCGGTGCGGGTGCCACCGTGGCGCAGAGCTTTGACGCGACCGCGCTCGGGCTTGCGGCCCTGGCGGTGATTTCCGGAGCGAATCAGCAAGCCCTGGCGGGGCAGACGCTGCCGCAGCCGATCGTGATTGAGGCCGAGGACGCATACGGGAACCCTGTGGCCGGTGTCGCGGTCGGTTTCACCGGCGGGGATTTCAGTGCGGCCAGTGTGATCACCGGCAACGACGGTTTGGCGAAAGTCGCGTTCACATTGCCCGTGCAAGTCGGAGCGGTGACCCTCAGCGCGAGCGCCGCGGGCGGAATGCGCGCAAGCTGGAACGAAATCGGCACGGGTGCTCCGGATTACTCCCTTGCCATCACCCCGCCGGTCAATGCGGTTGCCCCTTTCCAAAACGCGAGCTTATTGCTGCAAGTGGCTGCAGTGAATGGGTTTAATGCTGCCGTGTCACTGCGCTGCATCGTCCCGGCTACAGGCTGCAGTGTCGCGCCCGCGAGCGTGCTGCCTGGCCAATCGGCCACCGTAACCGTCAACGGATCGGCGGCGGGAAATCAAGGCTCGATGATGGTCGAAGTCGAGGGCGATGCCAACCATAGCGCGGTTGCGACCGTCCTCTTGCAAGCCTTGGGATTGACGGCAAGCGGCAATGCACTGACGCTGCAGGCGGGTGCGAGCGCCAGCTTGCCCCTTGCAGTGGCAAGCATCAATGGCCTCGCGGGAAATGTAGAGCTGGGCGCAACCATGAGCGATGGTTCGCCGCTGCCGGCGACACTTGCGGCGGAGTTTCAGCCCTCGGCGATTGACCTCTCGGCTTCGAGCGCACCGATGACGGTGCAGTTTGCGGTTTCCGCTGGGAGTGCCGCGCGGGCTGCTCCATGGGGGCGCATGACGTTGGAATTGCTTTTCGCGGCCCTCCTTGCCGCAGAAGTCAGGTCGCGCCGGGGAACGGCGCCGCGTCGCCGAGCGTGGGGTATCCACCGCGGTCGCGGTGGCATTCGGTTGGTCTTGGTCGCGGGCCTGGCGCTGCTGATGGCGGGGTGCGGCGGGGCCGCGGGCGGCGTCGTCGCGGTGGTGAAGGGATCGGCGCCTGCGATGCGCTATGGTTTGGTGATTACGGCATCCAGCAACGGCTTGGTGGCCAGCCTGCCCGTTACGGTGACCGTCGTCCCCTAAGAAAGCGTAAGCAACTGCGCGGCGTTGCTGTCTTCGATGCGGCCGTGGCGGAGCTGGATCCGTCGGGTGGCCAGGCAGGATATCGCAGGGTCGTGGGTGACCATGACGATGGTGCGTCCGGAACGATGCGCAGCGCCGAGCAACTGCATCACCATGGCCTCGTTCGCTTCGTCCAAATTGCCGGTGGGTTCGTCGGCGAGGATGATGCGGGGGTCGTTGATGAGCGCGCGCGCAATGCAGACGCGCTGCTGCTCGCCGCCCGAGAGCTGGGCGGGCAGGTGGGTGGCGCGATCGGCGAGGCCGACTTGACCGAGAGCTGCGGTCGCCTCGCGCTCGTCCGCCACGCTATGGAAATGCTGCGCGAGCATGACGTTTTCCAGTGCCGTGAGATAGGGGACGAGATGGAACTGCTGGAATATGAATCCGATCTTTTCAGCGCGGAAGCGCGTGAGCTCTCGGCGGGAGAACGATGAGGTGAGCGTTCCGTCAATGCGGACAGCGCCTTCGGTGGGCTGGTCCAGGCAGCCGATGAGGTTCACGAGCGTGGTCTTGCCCGAGCCCGACGGACCCATGAGCGCCAGCCATTCGCCCGCCTCGACCCGGAGGTCGAGGCGCTGCAGTGCGACGACTGTGCCGTAGCGCCTGGAGACATGTTCGAGGGCGATGGCGGCGGGTGCGGAGGACATGGGCGGGATCGCGGTCATTCGCCGCGGAGCATGGCGGCGGGGATTGCGGAGCGGATCACCGGCCAGGGCAGCAATGCGGCTGCCATCGCGAGCGCCATCGTGAGCAGGAGCGCGGCCGCGAGCGCGACGCTGTTCGGGTGAAGCCAGAGGCCGAAAAGGGCGCGCCCCATGCCCGCGGCCAGGAGCGTGCCTGTGAGCATGCCCAAGACTGCACCGACGAAGCCCAGAAACGCCGCCTCTCCGACAAACAGGGACATGATCCCCGGCTCGCGGCCGCCGAGCGCCTTCATTAGGCCGAAGTGCGGGCGGCGCTCGAGGGCGAGTGTGGTCAACGCGGCAGCGACGCAGAGTCCGACCGTTAGCAGGATTAGGATGCTCGTGAGCAGCAGCATTCGGCGTGTGCTGAGCAGGATTGCGCCTTCGCCGGCCGCAATGGCGCGGATGGGTTCCAACTGCGAGCCCGGCAGAATGGCCTGCAGGCGTCGTTGCGCGGCGGCGAGGGCGGTGATTCCGCCGCTGATGTGAAATTGCAGCGTCGTGAAGCCGGACGCCGCAGCCAGGTTTGCGGCCTCGGCGATGGGGACGAATACTTGGTTGTCTTCGCTGCTGCCGGATTCCACCGTGCCGGCGACGAGCCACTGAGCGTGAGCGCCTGCGATGGACGCCGCGAGCGTCTGGCCGCGCTGGACATGAAGCGCGCGGGCGGCGTTGACGCCGACATAAATCTCATTCCGGGCAGCCGCCACGGGCGACCAGGTCCAGGTGGGGTTGAGGCGGCGCAGGTCTTCGAAATTCGCGCCCGCCAAAACGAAGTTCTGCCCGGAGGTCTGCGCGATGTCGTAGAAGACGCCAACGCTGTCGGGAAACGCGGCCAGGGCGGGCGCGGCCTCGGCCGGCGAGATGGTGGACGAACCCGGCGGCGGGGTGAGCACGAGATTGGCGCCGTAGCGCCGGAATTGCTGGCTGAGGTTTTGATTCACGCCTGCGTAGAGCGTAGCCAATGCGGTGATGAGGGTGGCGCCGAGGGCTAGCGCGGCGAGCGAGACCAGCGCGCGCGATTTGCGGCGTCGCAAGGGCGCAAGCGCAAGCCGGAACGGGAACAATCGCTGGGTCACGCGTCGCTCCTCAGGGCGGCGGCGGGTTCGACGCGCATGGCGCGGCGCAGCGGGCTCCAACTGCCTAGGAGCGCGACGCCGAGCGCAAGCAACAGGATCACGGGCGCGAGCACGGGTTTCCAGGCGAGCGGATGGCCAAGCAGGCGCGTCGCCATGGTGGAAGCGAGCCCCTCGCCGACCAGGAAGCCGACGCCCCCGCCCGCCACGGCTACGAGCGCCGCCTCGCTGAAAAACAGCAGGCCAACGGCTCGGTCTTGCGCCCCGACCGCCTTCATGAGCGCGATTTCACCGCGGCGCTCGATCACCGCTGCGCTCATGGCGGCGCAAATGGCGAGGGCGCTGGCGCCGAGGGCAAGCAGCGTGATGAACCAGAGCAGGAGGCGAAGCTGCGAAAGGATGGCGCCTTCGCTTTCCGCCACCGGACGTACCACCGACGCGCTTGAGCCCGGAAGGGCCTGCTGCAGCTGGGTCGCGATCGTGCGTGCGTAGGGGGAACACATCCAGCGTTCTTGGTCTGCAGCCGACATGGCCGCGGGATCGTGGCGGGCGAAGGAGTCCTCGGGCTTGGTGACGGCGGAAATCAGGAGCTGGCGGTATTTCCCCGGCTCTCCTGCGAGACTCTGTGCGAGCGCCAGGGGCGCGACTACCGCGTCGTCCTCGGCACCGCCGGAGGTGACAATGCCGACAATCCGCGCTTCGCGCGCACGATTTTGCCCGGCCTCAAGCATTATGGTGCCGTTCGGCCGCAGGCCGAGGTGCTGCGCGAGCCGCGCGCCGATCAACACTTCATCGCTGTTGTCGCTGGGCCAGGCCCCGGATACGTTCCAGTTCGATGCGAGCGCGTCCATGCCGGAGGAGACGGAGCGGTCCTCGCCGGGAACCGCAACCGTGTGGTCGAAGTACGTGCCTTCGACCGTGACACTGGAGCCGTTGATGTGCGCGGGAACATCCAGCACCGGTGCAAAGGCGACGAGGTTGTTGGTCCAGAATATGGTCTTGATGCGCCCCAAGTCCGCTTCATTCAGCAGCGCGCCGCTGCCGGCGGGACGGAGATCCACGCCGTCAAGCGTCACCGGCAGAGAATCACTCGCCGGATTGACGACGATATTGGCGCCGATGTGGCGCAGCTCGGCGTTGAGATCATCGCCGAGATTGACGCGGAGCGCCAGCATCGCCGTGGTGACGGCCATTCCGGCGACGACCGCGAGCGCGGCCAGGCTCTTGCGCCGGCGCTGACGGTGAAAAGATTGTTTGAGGATGCGGGTGAACATTGCCGCCTCGGCTTAGGGCTGGAAGCGGGGCGCCTGTTGGGTGAGCGCAGAAAGGGCGATTGCGAGTACGCTGCCGCGCTGAACGACGGCGAGCGGAATGGGATTGCACCCGCCGATGGTGCCGATCGAGGCGACATTGATGGGCGCATCGCAATTGCGGCAGAACAGCTGGCTGCCGTGTTGGTAGTAGCCTTTGGCGCCGCAAATTTGGCAGGCGTCGAGGGCTACCGCGATGCTGCCGTCGGGGCGCCGGATGGCAAAGAAGCGAACCCCTCCGGAGGGCGTCATCGCTTGGTAGCGGTGAAGGGTGCCGTCGGCCACCTTGGCCAGCGGCAGGCTGACCCAGCCATCTACGGCAGTAACAGGTTCGGCCGGCGTCAGGGCCCGGGCCGAGCGCGCGTAAACGTACTGGGCGCTGATGAGCACCAGGAACACGAATGCACCGGTGTAGCCGACGGCGCTCCAGCGGCGGTCGGATTGACTGGCGGCCTTGGCCAGGCGGCGCTCGGCGGCGGACGGCTTGCCCTCGGCGCTTGCGGTAGGCGTCGCCTTGCCGCGTTCGCGCAGCAAGAGCAAGCCGGCGAGGCCGAGGATTACGACGAAGAAAAAGACGTCGTTGGCGACGATCGGGCCCACCAGCGCCATCTCTCGGGTCGAGGAGGGAAGCACTCCGGCCTCCATCAATTCGTGCACTCCGGTGATCAAAAGCTGGGCGCCGATCACCACCAGAATGGCGGTGGTGATGCGGAAAAAGCGGGGAAGATGGATCCGCATGCTGCCCCGCACGAAGGCCACGGCGAAGGCGACGGCAAGCAGCAGGCCCATCACGCTGCCGATCCATGCAAGGAGCTCAGAGGTGTCCAGCGAGACCGCCGAAAGCATGAGTACGGTCTCGACGCCCTCGCGCAGGACCATGAAAAAAATGAATAGGAACAGGCTCCAGCGCGAAGCCGAGCGCAGCTGCTCGATCCGCTGCTCGATCTCTTGCCGCAAGTAGCGCGCAGTGCGGTGCATCCAATACACCATGGTGAAGACGAAGACCGAGGCGATTAGCATCAGCCACCCCTCGAATCGGTCTTCGTTCCAGTGGCCCACCGTCATCGCGATCGCGCCGGCCAAGCTCACCCCGATCGCCGCCGTCAGCGCGGCGTAGACCGTTCCGATCAGGTCCTTCCGGTCAATCTTGCGCAGATAGGCAAGCGCAATGGCGATGATGAGGGCCGCCTCGACGCCTTCGCGCAGCGTGATCACGAGTTGTTCGAGCATTCCCACGGAATCTAGTTGCAAACCATTCGCAAGACCAACCCAAACGAAAGAGCCCCGCAACGGCCCGGAAGAGCAGAGCGGAGCTCAACTTCCCATTATAGATTCTGCGATGCGGTGCGGAATGTGTCAATTCTCGGTGGAATGGCCGCCGGCGGCAGGGCCCGAGTTGCCCCGCAGGTCGGGGCAAGATCGCAGGGCCAGGTCCGCGAAATTCCGCACGGCGGGGGCCCTGCCGGGGAGCAACTCTCGAGCAGGCGCGAGACCGGGTGGTTGGCCGGGACGCAGGGAGGGCGCGAACCGCAGCGTGGCTCGATGCCTGTGCGCAGCACGGATGAGGATTCGCGCCCGACCGAGGATAACGCCAGACGCCCCGTATCGCCCCGCCCCGCTTCGGGTCTAACTTCCGTGTTCACGCGAACCTTCCCAGCAGTAGAGGAAGAAACGGAAATCTAGTAGACTGACGGCCTAGCAGTGGTCTCAAGAATGGTGAGCCGGCCTTTCCCGACCGTCTCGCATGGGGCTTGGATGCCAGGAAAAGCCTCATGCCGCAGGGCTGGCGTGCCTGCCTGCGGCTTTTTGAGACGACTTCTAGCGAGTGGGTTGCGCAGGCATGCATCAGAAGTTGGAATCAACGTGGCGCGAAGTGGCGCTGGCGTGGCGGCGGCTGCGTCGGCAGTGGCGGGTGGCCGCGCTGGCGGTGGGGATGCTGGCCGCGGCCATGGGCGCGACGGCGGCGATGTTCAGCGTGTTTGCGAGCCTGCTGTGGAACCCGCTGCCGTTTCCAGGTTCGCAGCAGTTAGTTTGGATGCAGCCGACCCAGATAGACAGCGGACAGGTGCGCGGCCAGGGATTTTCGATTCCTGATTATTTGGATTACCGCAGCCAGGTGAAATCACTGTCCGCCCTGGGAGCGTACTCGATGAACGAGGCGACGCTGGTGGGCGCAGGCGCGCCTCAGCATGTGAGCTACGCCAGCGTGACCGGAGATTTTTTCCCGGTCCTGGGGGTAAAGCCGCTGCTCGGGCAGTGGATTCAGCGTGCTGATGAAATTCCGAGCCTGCCGCAAGTGGCGGTTCTGAGCAACGGCCTTTGGCAGGAGCGCTTCGGAGCGGATCCAAAAATTGTGGGCAGGAGCGTGGACTTGGACAATCGCCTGCTCACGATCATCGGGGTGATGCCCGCTGGGTTCGAGTATCCACAAGGGACGGGCTTGTGGACCTCGAAGGCGGTGTTCTCGGGTACGGCGAGCCAGCGCCGGGATTTTAATTATTTGTCTGTGCTCGGGCGGCTTCAGGCCGGAACTGGCATTCAGGCGGCGCAGAAGGAACTGGCGGCCGTGAGCGCGCGCTTGGCGCTGCAGTATCCGGCCAGCAACGCGAATCGCGGAGCCGCATTCGAACCCTTGGCCAGCGAGGTGGCGGGGCCGGTGGAGGCGACGCTGGATCTGATGATGCTCGCGGCCCTGCTCGTGCTGGGAATCGCTTGCGCCAATGTGGCCAATGTGCTGCTGGCAGGCGCTGTGGGGCGGTGGCGGGAGATGGCGCTGCGCACCAGCCTGGGCGCGAGCCGGACGCGGCTGGCGGGTCAATTGTTTGCCGAGGCGGCGCTCCTTGCGGGAGTGTCGGGAGGCTTGGGATGGGCGCTCGCGAGCGGCTTGGTGCCGTTGATTCGAAACTGGCGCCCGCCGAATTTGCCGCAACTGGCGCTGGTGCACTTGGACGGGCGGGTGCTGCTATTCACCGTCTTGGCGGCCTTGGGCACAGCGGTCTGGTTCGCATGTGCGCCCGCTTGGGAGCTGCTGCGGCCAAGGGCCGGGCGCAACTTGACGCGCAATGCGGAACTCGAGGAAGGGAAGTCACGGCTGCCCGGTTGGGTGGTCGTTGCCGAGGTGGCGGCCACCGCGGTGCTGCTGTTGGGCGCAAGCCTGCTGTGGAGGAGCCTGCAAGAAATTGAACAGATCAGCCCCGGCTTCCAAGCCCACGGCGTGCTGACTTATCGGGCTTCGTTGCTGTTTAACAGCTTGGACGAAATGCGGGCCCAGTCGGTGTTCTTCCAGCGCTTGAATGATCGCTTGCCGGAGTTGCCGGGTGTGCAGTCGGCGGGAGCAATTTCAAGCCTGCCGTTCACGCCGGCCGATTTTCGCATCCATTTTTTCGTGGTGGGTACTTCGGCGGCAAGCCTGCCGCTGGCGGCGCAACCCCAGGCCGGCCTGCGGCGCGTCCTGCCGGGATACTTCCGCACCCTGCAGATTCCGGTGCAGGGGCGCGAGTTTCTCGATTCCGACGGCGTCACCGCGCAGCCGGTGGCAATGCTGAGTGCGAGTTTGGCGCGCGAGCTGTTTCCCAATGGCGATGCCCTGCAGCATGCCGTGCGCTGGGGTGTGGCGAAACCGGAGACCTACCAAATTGTTGGTGTTGCGGGAGATTTGCCCGAAAAGGCCCCGGGTGGCGCGGTGACGCGCGATATCTATATGCCGTTCCTGCAGTCGCCGGCAGGGGACATGAGCTTCGTGGTAAGGACCTCGGGAGATGTGTTTGCGATCTTGCCGGAAGCGCAGCGGCTGATGTCCCAACTCGACCCGCAAATCCCGGCCTACGCGGTCTCGAGCTTGGAGGAAGTCCTCGCTGCGACCACCGCCGCAGATCGGTTCCGGGCCTACTTGCTGTTAGCCATGGCGGCGCTGGCTCTGCTCCTGGCGATGGCGGGATTATACGGGGTGCTGTCGCACAGCGTGGCGCAGCGGCACCGCGAGATTGGCATCCGCATGGCGTTGGGCGCGTCGCCGCATCAGGTGCAGGCAATGGTGCTGCGGCAATCGCTGGCGTTGATTTTGTCGGGGCTCGGCAGCGGGTTGGCGCTGGCGTGGCTGCTGCGCCACAGCCTGGACGGCTTGCTGCACGAACGGCTGGACGCCCTGCCGTGGATCACGGTTCCGTTGATCCTGTTGATCGTCGGGCTGGTGGCGAGCTATGTCCCGGCCCGGCATGCGACGCGGGTGGATCCGGCTGTGACGCTCAAGCAGCAGTAGCCGGCAATAACAAGCGATACGGCAATATTGCCACTGGCGGCAGGGCACGAGTTGCCCCGCAGGTCGGGGCAAGATTGCAGGGCCAAACCCGCGAACCGGGGCCCCCAGCCGACCTGTCGTGGTCGTAATTCGGAACGGCGGGCCCCAGCCGGGGAGCGACCCTTGGGAAAGGGCGAGACGGGGTATGGCTAGGACGCAGGGAGGGCGCGAACCGCAGCGTGGCTGGATGCCTGTGCGCAGCACCGGTGAGGATTCGCGCCCGACTGAGGACAACGCCAGACGCACCGTATCGCCTCGCCCCGCTCCATCCCACCTTCACCCGAGCGCGGAAATGGCCTTCTCCGCCGCCCGCAGGCCGCTCCGCAGCGCCCCCTGCACGGTGGCATGATGCCCGCTCGCATCGGTCGCCTCGCCCGCGAAAAACAGCGTCCCCGCCAGCGGTTCCGCCAAACTGCGGAACGCGTCCGCACCGCCCACGGCAGCATAGCAATACGCCCCTGCCGCCAGCGGGTCCGCCTGCCAATCGTGGCTGTGACCCTCGATCACCGCCATCCTCAGCTTTGCAAGCGGAATTCCTAGCCGCTCGCCCAAGTCCTCCGTGGCCACCTCTTGCAGCCGCTCCTCCGGCCATCCCTTCAGCGCCCAGGCATGCCGTCCCGCTGCCCAGCCCGTGATCTGCGCCGCCCCGCCGGTTTCGCGCGCCCACCAAGTCGGGAAATGCCCGCTGGCTTCGGCATGCCCGAATAGAAATCCCAGCGTTTCCATCGTCTCGCCGTCGCTGTCCCGCATCCCTCGCCAAATCGCCTCGCGCAGGCGCAAAGTCATCCGCACCGCGCCCCCCGCCACCAACCCTTGCAGCGCTCCACTTTTGGCCCCCAGCGGGGGATCGAAAGCCACCGCGCCGCGCTGGAGCAAGGCCAGCGGCAGCGTGATGATTGCGCACCGCGCCTGCATCTCCATACCGCCCTGGGCATGGTCGGCGGTGATCCGAACGCCGCCTCCATGCCACTCGATCCGCCGCACCTGGGTTCCCAAGTATATGGTCGCGCCCGCGCCCGCGCTCAACGTATTGAGCAACGCATCGTACCCAGCTCGCGGCCGCTGTGGCCATCGTCCGCCATTCTCCTCCGCTTGCTGTTCCCGTACCAGCGAACGTACGCTAATGCGCGCTGGATCCGCGGCTTCGTATCCCTCCACATAGGCCAGCGCCCCGTTCCGCGCCGATTCGGGCAAATCGCCGCACGCTTTGGCCAGGAATGCCGCGAACGATTGATCTCCGCCATGGAGGGGAAGCGCCCGCATGCGCTCGAATACCCGGTCTGCACCGCCGGCAAATTCGCCAGCGCGGCGCAGCCGTCCGCCGATTGTGGTCCAAGCCTCGGTTTCGCGCTCCTCCTCGGCCCTGCCCAAGGCGTCGAGTTCCGGTGCGGCCCCGTGAATGAACTCCGCCCCCAACTCCACCGCCATCGGCCATCCCGACGGATGCTCGGTCCAAATCCGCCCGCCCAGCCGATCGCGCGCCTCGAGCAGGGCTGCCTCATGCCCGGCATGGCGCAAGTGCTGGTGCGCGGCCAGCCCCGCCGCTCCGCCGCCCACAATTACGCATTCGAAACGCGCGTGCCGCATCATTCGCCTGGGGCGGGCCGCCCCAGGGAGTTTTGCGGGCTCTTCGCGGCGGCTTGCCGGCACGGCCCGGCAGGCTGAGGCTTCAAAGGGTCTCCCAGGCTGCGTTGCAGCTGATGTGTCGCGCCACCGCAGGCGGCAAATTCAACGCCACCGTCTGCGCCCGGGACGAATGCTGCCGCAGGAAATGCTCCACCACCGCGCCCACTGCCTTGAGCCGCTGCCGCTCCGCCGCGTTCCGCACAAACGGGTACTTCAGCGTCCGCAGGAACGGGTATTCGAAATACGAAAGCGTCCCGCCGCGCTCCAGATGCTCCATCAGCAGCGTCAGGATCGCCCGCACCGTCGCCGCCGGGAAATTGTTTAGCGGCAGCCCCGAGATGATGAAGTCATAGCGGACATCCGGAGCCAACTGCATGATATCGCCCATATGCAGCCGCGCCTGCGCACGCGCCTGTCCCAACTCCGACTCAAGGAACGCTTGGAACGCCGGGTTGATCTCGTAAACGTCGAAACGGTCGCTCGGCCCGAGTTGCCGCAATATCGCCCGCGTGAACACGCCCGTCCCTGCCCCCACCTCCAGCACCGCCAGCGGTCGCTGGCCGGCCACCCGCGCCAACGGAGCCGTGATCGCTCGCGCCAGCCCCGCGCTGCTCGGTGCAATCGCTCCGGTGGCGTGAAAATGTTGCCGAAATTCTCGAAAAAACAGCCGGTGTCGCTGCCAACCCGAGCTCGTCATGGGCGCCTTCGCTCAGTATAACGACCGCCCGCGCAGGTTTCGGACCTGCGGCGAGAAGCGCACCCGCCCGCCCTTGGGCATCTAATCCGCAAGTGGAGTCCGCCGACCTCATCCGCCTCGAGGCGCGTCCGCATCAGCTCATCGCTTCCCATTCCCGCACGGTCATGGTTTGTGACCGCGACGGCCGCATCACCGGTGGCGAGCAGGGGCTCTTCATCCACGAGACCCGCATGCTTTCCCGCTATCGCTGGCATGTCAACCGCGATCTCTACACCGTTGAGGCCAGCAATGTGCTCCAGAACTCTCTGCTGCTCTACGCCATTGCCCGCCCCAATCGGCTGAAAAAGGGCTACTCCGGCTCAATCCGCGGCCCAGGTTCCGCTCGCGACGCCACCGAGGAAACCATTGAGCTCCGTCTCGCCACCGTCCTGACCGACGGATTCCACCAGGACCTCGACGTTCGCAATTTCACCGTTCAGGAACAGCCCATTGAGGTCGCGCTCGAGCTGAACGCCGATTTCGCCGACTTGGATGAAGTCCTCGACAGCCATCGCCAGCAGCGTGGAAAGCTCATCCGCTCGCTAAGCGTGGCGGCCTCCGCGGCCACGCTCTCATGGTCCTACACCGCCGCGCACCGCGGCAGGCGCCTGGACCGCAGCGCTGCGCTCCAGTTCCGTGGCCTTCCCGCCACTACGCGCTGGAATCGGCGCGGATTGAGATTCCGTCTATCGCTCCCGCCCGGCGGCCACGCGCACATCTGTATTGAGTTGGCGGCGCGGGTCGAAGAGCAAGACCTCAGACCTTGTTCCGGCTGCTATGCCCTGGCCGAGCTGCCGCACCGCCAAGCCGAATACCTCGGATCCACGACCCGCGTCGCCTCTCTGCCCAAATCCCGCGCCACCGTCGAGCGCGCCTTCGAGCGCGCCCGCCATGATTTGGTCGCGCTCCGGCTCGCCGATCTGGACCGCGGCGATGCCACGCATCCCGCTTGGGTTCCCGCCGCAGGCGTGCCCAACTACATCGCCACCTTCGGCCGCGACATTCTCACCGCCGCTTGGCAGTCGGCCATACTCGGCCCTGGCATCATGCGCGGTGCGCTTCGGCTCCTGAGCGAACTGCAAGGCGACCGCGACTTGCCGTGGCGCGACGAAGAGCCCGGAAAAATGCTGCACGAGGCCCACACCGGCCCGCTCTCGGTTCTCGACTACCGCCCCCAGGGCCGCTACTACGGCTCCTTCGATACCTCGCCCTTCTACATCATCGTGCTCTCCGAGTTCTACCATTGGACTGGCGACAAGGTGGCCACCCTCGCGCACCTCTCCGCTGCGCGCGCGGCCCTGAACTGGATGGACCGATTCGGCCACCCCGCCCAAAAGCACTTCTTCTCCTTCCGCACCCGCTCCTCGCAAGGCGTCAAGAACCAAGGCTGGAAGGACTCCGGCGATGCCCTGATCTATCCCGACGGCACCCTCGTTCCCGACCCCATCGCCACCTGCGAGATCCAGGGCTTTGCCTACGAAGCCAAGCTCCGCATGGCCGAGCTTCTGTGGTTGGCCGGCGAGCGCGCCGCCGCCGCCAAAACGCTCTGGCAGGCGCACGAGCTCAAGAAGCGCTTCAATGATGCCTTCTGGATGCGCGACCAGGACTTCTTCGCCATGGCCCTTGATCGCCGCGGACGCCAAGTCCGCTCGGTCGGCTCCGATCCCGGCGACGCCCTTGCCTCCGGCATCCTCGCTCCGGAGTTGGTGCGACCCACCGTGGCCCGGCTCTTCGCCGACGATATGTTCTCTGGCTGGGGCATTCGCACCTTGTCGAGTCAGCACTTGGCCTTCAACCCCTACAGCTACCATCGCGGCTCGGTCTGGCCGGCAGAGAACGCCGCCATCGGCGTAGGCTTGCGCCGCTATGGCTTCACCGACCGCTTGGCCGAGCTGTTTCACGCGCAGTTGCAGGTGGCCGAACACTTCCAATTCGTCCGCCAGCCCGAGGTGATCTGCGGCCATGGCAAAGAAACGGCGCAGCCGTTTCCGCCCGTGTATCCGAAGTCGTGCTTGCCGCAGGCTTGGTCGGCGGGCGCGCCGCTGATTTTTCTGCAAATGGTGCTGGGGCTTTATCCCTACGCTCCGTTGCGCACGCTCTTTGTGGATCCGCAGCTTCCCGCTTGGCTCCCCGAGCTCCGGCTCGAGGGTTTGCGCGTCGCCGACGCCGTCGCCGATCTCGAGTTCCGCCGCAAACCGGACGGCACTTGCGACGTCACCGCCATCCGAGTGGACGGCACCCTCCATCTCGTCAAGCAGCCCTCGCCCTGGTCGGTCTTTGTCCGCCCCTCAGAACGCATCAAAGATCTCATCGCCTCCCTCGCCCCGGCGGCGTGACCGCTCCGAGCTACAATCGCGGCATGTGGATTGGCTTCGTGAGCGGCGGCACGCCGCATGCCGGACCATGAAGCCGCGGCGCGTGCCATTCGCGTTTGTGCTCGATGCGCTGGCCGCGCTCGAGCCCTGGACGCGGCCGATGTTCGGCTGCACCGCGGTCTACGTGGGCGCCCGCATTCTCATGATTCTGCGTGAGAGGGCGGCCAGCCCCGAAGACAACGGCGTGTGGCTGGCGACCACGCGCGAACATCATGCCTCGCTGCAGCGGGATTTTCCCGGAATGCGCTCGATCGGCGTGCTGGGGAAGGCGGTCACCGGCTGGCAGGTGCTGCCCGCCGAGGCCGACGATTTCGAAGAGGCGGCGCTGCGGGCCTGCGCGCTGGCCCTGCGCGGCGACCCGCGCATCGGAAAAATCCCGAACCGGCGAGGCAACGGGCCGCGCTGACACCGTGACTGAAGCGGCAGGAATGCAAGGCCGAGGTCAGATTGGTCTGCTTGGGCCCAGCCCCGACCTGCCGCGCGTTGGTGGGCAAGCATTTCCCGAGCGCCCGCATCGTGAAAGTTGGCGCGGGCCCGAGCGCGGCTACCCGGCCACGGCCGTAACTGCGCCGGGCCGGTGCGCCGCGCGTCCCGCCTTCCTCACCCCGGCGGCGTGAAAACGGGCTGGGGGTTAGTTTTTCGTGAAGAGGATGGCGGAGCGGACGACGTCCCAGTTGCCATCGTTGTCGTTATAGCGGGTGTAATAGATGTAGGCCGTGCGCCCGGGCGTCTCGAAGCTGGCTGAGGGATCGTCTGGATCGATAATCGAGGCGTAGGAGAAGGAGCCGGCGTGCCCGCCTGCATTCGGCACCTCGCATTGCGAGGGCGCGGTGAGATGCGCCGTCTGGAACAGCTTTTGCGGGGTCCAGTGGGCGAGGTCGGAGGACAAGGAAAAAAAGAAGCCGCAGTTGGTCCCATCGAAGGTCAGGCCGGCAAGCATGAAGCTGTTGAGGTAGGTGTTGAAGGTCAGGCTGTCATAGGGCACCGGAGGTAAAAACGTGCAATTGGCCACCCCGAGACTGAGGTACGGGTCGCCGATCTGCAGCGTGAAACCGACCCCGTCCCAAGCCCGCCAACTCGAGGGATCCGAGAGCGTTTGCGTCCGCATCATGCATTCCCCTCCCGAAGGTACCGCCGGGGGCGCCACAAACGAGCCGAAGGCGGCGTAGTAGTAGCCGTCGGCGGCGTGCACGATGTTGGTTGGCTGCTGCGAACCGTAAAACGGCGGGGGCGAACCCTGCGCCGGCGGTGTCCAAGGCACCGGCGCTGCCGCCACCACGTTGGCAGGCGCCGCTGCCATCGAGAAGGTGTGGCCGCCATCGGTGGAAGTGGCGTGCAGGACCGAGTCGTAAATGCAGGGATTGTCTTCGTTGCTGTCGCCTGGCAAGCACGTGGCGGCAACGGGATCATGAAACTCGTTGTGAACCAGGGCATGCAGGGTGGTGCCGTCGTAATAAAGGGAGAAGATCCATTGCCGGTTGGCGAAGCTGGACGCGGTCCAGTTGTCCGGGTCCACCATGATCGGCGTGCAGATGCGATGCAAGGAATCGAAATCGGCGCCGCGCTCGGCAAACTTGATCGGCGCCCCGGCGGCCACCAGCATGATGCTGCCGTCGTTCAAGCGCACCGCGCGCGCCGGGCTGTCGGGCACGTCGTCCTGCGAGCAGGCCTCGCGCGTGAAGGTGAACACCGGTTCGGGCGGACCCATGGTGACCAGGGTGCCCGCAGGCTCAGCGTTGTTGCCCACCGTGATCGGCATTTGCTGCGTCTGGCCGCCGGCGGTCACGGAAATGGTGGCGGTTCCTAATTTCAGAGGCAGCACATCGCCCCCCTGGGTCACCTTGGCCACGGTGGGATCCGAGGTGCTCCATTGGAAGGTTGGGAGCACGGGGTTGCCCGAGCCATCGGTAGCCGAGGCCTGGAATTGCTGCACAATGCCCAGGGCGAGCGCAGTGGGCGCGTTCAAAGACAGGTTCACCACCGGACCGCTCGGCGTCGGTGGCGGGTTGTTGACTGTTATCGGCACCGGGGAGTTGATCGGAGCAACGTTGCCGGCGCTATCGATGGCGTCCACGATCAGCACGTGCGGGCCGTTGGAGAATTGGGTTGAATCGATCGCGACCGAATACCCCGAGTCTTCGGGTGCCCCGGCGAAGACGGGCACGCGAGCAACATCGGGGCGGGGATAGCCGTAGAAGGCGGTGCCCACATCCACGTTGTCCACCAGCACCTGGATCGAGGCCACCGGAATCTTTTCGAAAGCCCAGCCGCTCACGAACAGCAGCCCGCTCGCTTGGCTCGAGGGCTGAGGGAAATCCACCGATCCCACGAGCGAGGAGGTGACATTCAGGGTTGCCGGCGCGCCACGGACCAGGGACCCATCAGCGCCTTGCACCGTCAGCGCGAAGCTCCCCACCAGCGCGTTGGCGGGCGCCACGAACGAAATCAGCGCCGGAGTGTTGGGGACGACGTTCGCCGTGCAACTCGGAGAGCAGGAAACGCCCGCCGGCAGGCCGGTGACCGACACCGCAACCGGAGCTGAGAACCCGTTGGCGGCATTGACGGAGATCGAAAGCGCGCCGCCGGTCGTGCCCGCCTCCACGTTCGCGGTGGCAGGCGTGGCCGACAGCGTGAAATCCTGCACTGTCAAGATGCCAAGCGTCGACAAGGTGGGCTTGAGGCCTCCGTTGCTGAACACCGCCTGATATGCGTACCCGTTCATGGCATCCGTCACGGCGGTGAGGGTCAGCGTGCCGACGGTGGCACCCGGGATGGCCACAAAGCCAGCACCGTCGTTCTTGTCCACAAACCACTCGATGCTGGGAGCGGGTTGTCCGCTGGCCGCTGCGGTGAAGGTTACGTTGCTGTCGGCGACCACCGTCTGGCTGGCCGGCTCGGTCGTTACCACCGCAGGGACGTGCACACTCAAGCTGGCAGCGGCGCTGGTGGCGTCCGGCGGAACCCCGTTGCTGAAAACCGCCCGGTACTCGTAGCCGTCCATCGCTGCCGCCACCGCGGTCAGCGTGAGGGTATTTCCCGTGGCGCCCGGAAGGGCCGAGAACGTGGCGCCGCC
>DATNED010000087.1:0-3402 GCA_035553115.1 Terriglobales bacterium
CCGATCATCGCCAGCAGCAGGCCGAGCAATCCGAGCGCCACCGCCAAGCCTGCGCCCAGGCGGTAGACCAGGAAGCCCGAGAGCGTATTCATGCTTGCCGTCAAGGTGCCGGCATCGAAAACCGGCAGGTCGGGCTGCAGCGTGTGGACCACGTCGCGAGCCGCGCCCAGCAACGCCGCCGGGGGCAGCGAGCTCCGCACTTGCAGAAACTGCAGCGTGCCCAGGTCGTAGTCCTGCGCCAGCGGAAGATAAAAATACGGAGCGATCGGTCCGGTCAATCCAAGGAACCGGCTGTCGCTGGCGACCCCGATCACCTCGTACTTCGGATTCGTCGCTCCGCTCAGTTTGGCGAAAACCTTTCCCACCGGATCCTGCCCTGGCCAGTATTTCGCGGCAAACGCCTGGTTCACGATGGCGACGTAGGGCGCTCCGGCGGCGTCGTTCGGCGAGAAGTCCCGGCCTTGCACCACCGGAATCCGCAGCGTGCCGAGGTAACCCGCCGATACGACACTGTAGGCGACCAAGGGCAACCCCTGGCCGGAAGGAACCTGGTATCCGCCGATCTTCAAATAATCATTGCTCAGGTATTCGCCGACTCCGATGGGTGGGCAGGAAGTGAGCGCCGCCGATTCCACCCCGGGCAGCGCGCCCACGCGCTGCAGGAGCTCGGAGTAGAAATGCAGCCCCTGGGCGCGGTTGGCGCCGACCTCGGTCGGGTCCATGGCCATCTGGGTGACGGATTGGGGATCAAAGCCGAGGTCGGCACGCTGCGCCGCCAGCAGGCTGCGGGTGAAGAGCATGGCCATGACGAGCAGCATCGTCGAGCCGGCGACCTGAACCGCCACCAGCGTGCTGCGCAGGCGGTGCCGTCCCCCCGCCACGCCGCCCCCGCTGCGCTGCAGCGCGGCGCGGGCATCCGAGTGTGCAGCGCGCCGCATCGGTGCGAGCGCGGCGGCGGCGGTGGCGACTAGGGCCGCGGCCACGGTGTAGAAGAACACGCGCCAGTCGAGGCCGCGATATACCAGCAGCGGCGTGACCTGATGCAGGTTGATGGAGCCCAGCATCCGGCCGATCCACACCCCCGCCGCCAGACCCGCTGCGCATCCAGGCACCAGCAGACAAAGACACTCGGAGAGCACCTGCCGCCTCAAGCGACCGGGTGCAGCGCCCAGGGCGGCGCGGATGGCCATTTCCCGTTCCCGCGCTGCGCCCCGCGCCAGCAGCAGGCTGGCGAGATTGGCGCAGGCGAGCAGCAGCACCAGCCCGGCAAGGCCGAGAAACAATTCGGCGGCGGCCACCGCCGTCGGGCCAATCGTCGGGTCGGGCCGCGACCTGCGCTCGGCGTAGGCGCTCAAACGCATTCCCTTGTCGGTGGCGGGATATTGCGCCGCCAGCCGTCGCGCGATCACATCGAGCGCCGCGACGGCCTGCGACAGGTTGGCGCGCGGCTGCAGCCGGCCAAGCACGAAGACGTTTTGCAGAATCCGGTTCGACATCATGTCCGCCGGCCAGCCGGGCTCGTAATGCGCAACCATGGCCAACGGAATGAAGGCTTGGATCTCAGGCGCCGGATACAGCCCGGCGAACCCGCGCGCCGCGATCCCGACGACGGTCGCGGGCTGTCCGTTGATCTGCACCTGCTGGCCGACAATGGCGGGGTCGCCGGCGAACTGGCTATGCCAATAGTCGGAGGCGAGCACAACCACCGGGTCGGCGCCGGGCACGCGCCCTTCATCCGGTCGGAACAGGCGCCCGCGTTCCGGGTCCAGCCCCAGCATCGAAAAATAATTTCCTGTGACGTAGGCCGCGAGCACGCGGTTCGCCTTGCCCCGCCGGCTCAAGCCGTCGAATCCCAGCTGGAATCCCAGCATGTCGGCGAACACCGGCGCGGCCTGGGTGCGGATGTCGGCGGCGTCGGCTACGGAAAACTGCGTTAGCAGCGGCCCGTTGCCTTGCCGAAAAGCCAGCACCGCCAGTTGCGAGGGGTCCCGCACCGGCAGCGGACGGAGCAGCAGCGAATCCACGATGCTGAAGATCGCGGTGTTGACGCTGATGCCGAGCGCCAGCGTCAGGATGGCGACTACAGTGAAGCCAGGCGCGCGGCGCAGCATCCGCCCGGCAAAGCGGAGATCCATCCGCAGCGTTTGGAAGAAGCGCGCGCCCGCCGTATCGCGGCACTCCTCCTGCACGCGCTCCAGGCCGCCGAAGGCGACGCGCGCGCGCCGGCGCGCCTCGCCGTCCGGAGCGCCGCTGGCCTGCAGCTCCTCGCTGCACTCCTGCAGGTGCAGGCGCATCTCCTCGTCCATGTCGCGCTCGAATTGGCGCCGCCGGGCGCCGCGCAGCCAATCCAGCATCTCAGGCCTTCGTGTCCAGCGCGGTCTGCATCGCGCCCACCAGCCGGTTCCATCCCGAGACCTCGTCGCCCAGCTTGCGCCGTCCGGCCGCGGTCAGTCGGTAGTAGCGCGCGCGTCGGTTGGCCTCGGAAGTTCCCCAGCGCGATTGCAAATACCCCTGCCGGACCAGCCGGTAGAGGGCCGGGTACAACGCCCCCTGCTCGGGCAGGAACGCGCCGCCGGCAAATTGATGAATGCGCCTCAGGATCCCGTAGCCGTGCAGCTCGCCCAGCGAAACCGCTTTGAGGACCAGCATTTCCAGCGTGCCGGGCAGAAGATTGGAAGGCGGCGGCAAGGCTTCTCCTATTTCATTGAGGGAACCAATCCATCGTGCCCTAAATGAAATAGGAAAGCAAGCCCTCCCCCCCTGGCCCGCGCGGCTGGCGGCAGGGCCCGAGTTGCCCCGCAGGCCGGGGCAAGCCCGCCCTGCGTTGCCACAGCTGGGCGGGAAGATCGCAGGGCCAGGCCCGCGAACCGGGGCCCCCAGCCGACCTGTCGGCTGGGGTGGTCGTAATTCGGAACGGCGGGAAGCAATTCTCGGGAAGGGGCGAGACGGGTGTATGGCTAGGACGCAGGGAGGGCGCGAACCGCAGCGTGGCTGGATGCCTGTGCGCAGCACGGATGAGGATTCGCGCCCGACCCAGGACAACGCCAGAAGTGGTCTCAAAAATGGGGTGCCGGCCTTTCCCGACCGTCTCGCATGGGGCTTGGACACCAGGAAAAGCCCCACGGCGCAGGACCGGAGTGCCTGCCTGCGGCTTTTTGAGACCACTTCCAGACGCCCCCTATCGCCCCGCCCCGCTCCAGTGCGGCTGAGGCGCTCTCGCGCGGGGGGCTTGACCGCGCGCGCGCTTTGCGGTACAAAGTTAAGGAGGGTCCATGGACGAGCTTCGCCACGCGCTCGACGAGATCGCCGCCATCCGCGGCCAGATGGCCCGCGCCGCCGAGTTCCGCGGCTACGGCCCCGCCGCCCTCGCCGCCACCGCCGGGCTCGCCCTCGTGGCCGCGT
>DATNED010000088.1:0-11683 GCA_035553115.1 Terriglobales bacterium
CAAAACGCACTCCTCCGCCACGTCCCACGCGTCCAGATGGTCGGAAGTGAGCCAAATGTCGAATTCACCGCAAGAGAGGACGTATCCCAGCTCGCCCGCCAGCGGATAGAAAAGCGGTCGCTGCTGGCGCTTCACCAAGCCTGACGTGAGCAGCTTGGGGTAGATGAGCGGGCGGGCGGTGTCCCAGTCGGTGGGGACGCGGTGCTCGATCGTTCCGACGACACGGGTGAGATAGGTATCCATGTCGAAGCGCTCGCCATTCTGGCAGAATGCCGCCCAGGCGCGGCTCAGCCGCAACCGATGCGCGGTGGGGCGGCCGGAAGGACTCCGCAGAATTGCGATTTCAAGTTGGCCGGCCTTGAGGAAACGGGCCTGCGGGTACAGCCGTTGGAGGCGAAGAAGCGCGCTGGCCTCAAATTCGTCTCGCGTCATTTCACTGATGATACACGCAAAGCGTAGTGTCGAAAATCGGCTTCCGCAGGGCCTTAATGGGCGCGTAGCTGGATCGGGCGATCGAGGCGAACCGTGAGCTGGCTGCCCGGATTGAGATCAAGATGGCGGTGGCGAACCAGCCAAATTCCAACCGCCACGACTGCGCCCACGCCTGCTCCGGCGACTGCGCCTTCTCCTCCGGCGAGCAGCGCGCCGCCGACCAGGCCGCCTCCGGCGCCGATCTCGGTGTGATGCACATCGCTGGTCATCATGCCGCGAGGTTCCCGCAGGACGCCTTCAGAATCCACCGTGGCCTCGTGCTGGGGATCGCTCTGAATGACTTCTGCGCTGATCGTGTAGCGCGCCCCGTCGGGCGTGGTGAGCAGATCGGGTTTCAGCAGCAGTTCGGAGTCCGAGACCGCGGGGCGCTCGTCGCGCACGCGCATGACGTGGCCTTCGAGGATCGAGCCCGAGGGGATCACTTCGCGGCCGTTGTAGAAGACCGATTTCATGACGCGCGCCGCGAACCCGTCGCCGAATTGGTTGTCGCGGGTGCTGAGATGCGTCTCAAGCTGGAGTTCGATCGGGGTTTTATCCGGGACGATGAGCGCGGCAGCCGGCTGGAACGAGGCCGGCTGCACGCCTGCGTTCGCGCCGGCCGGAATATCTTGCACCTGGGGGCGGGGCGCGCTTTGCGCGGCGGCGGCAATTGCAAAAAGCGGAATTGCGACTAGGACGAGGGGACGATGCATGGCTCCTCCAGCGTGTGCGAACAGGACGTGCGAACTCTGAATTCAGCATAGCGCCGATGTTCGCTGCCGTGCAGGCCGGACTCGATTCGGTAAACACTGCTTGAAATGGCGGGGGCGGCAACGTATCCTGAATCTTCGTTGTGGGGATTCGCCAAGGAGAGAATTGGTGTCTTCGGTTGATGTTCCGCTGAAATCATTGCAAAAGCGGGGGTTCGGCAAGACCGCGCGCACGGATTTATGGTGGCTGAGCCCGCTGCTGGTGTTCCTGGGACTGGGCGGGTTTGTTGTCTACTCGACCTGGGCTGCGCTGCAGGGGGATTTTTACCGCTTCGGGCCGTACTTGTCGCCAATGTACTCGCCGCTGGTGCTGACCTCGCGGCCGGGATGGTGGCCTGCGTTCTTGCCCTTCTCGGCGGCGCTGCTGATCTTGTGGGCTCCGGGCGGATTCCGCGTCACCTGCTACTACTATCGCGGGGCCTATTACAAAGCGTTCTGGGCCGATCCCCCGGCATGCGCGGTGGGCGAGCCGCGGAAAAAATACTGGGGAGAGCGGAAGTTTCCGCTGATCCTGCAGAATATCCATCGGTATTTCTTGTATCTGGCCTTGCTGTTTTTGGTGCTGCTGGCGCATGACGCCTGGAATTCCCTCTGGTGGACCCACGCGATGGATGCTGCGGTGCCGTTGGGGCGGAAGATTTTCGAGTTGCGCCTCGGCACCTTCGTGATGTTCATCAACCCCATCCTGCTGGGCGGCTACACCCTCGGCTGCCACTCGCTGCGGCATTGGACCGGCGGGCGCAAAGACGTGATCGGGTCGGGGCGGCGCAAAGTCTATAACTGTGTGACCTGCCTGAACGGGCGGCACATGACTTGGGCCTGGTACAGCCTGTTCTGGGTTATGTTCACCGACATCTACGTGCGCCTGTGCTCGATGGGCATCTGGACGGACTGGAGAATTCATTAATGCCTGGGTACGAAACGCACGAATACGACGTGCTCGTCGTGGGCGCGGGCGGTGCCGGGCTGAGGGCCGCGATCGAGGCCTCGGCAGCCGGCGTGCGCGTGGGCGTGGTTACGAAATCGCTGCTGGGCAAGGCGCACACCGTTATGGCGGAAGGCGGTATGGCTGCGGCCATGGGCAATGTGGATGATCGCGACAACTGGCGGGTCCATTTTGCCGATACCATGCGCGGCGGTCAGTACTTGAACAATTGGCGGATGGCTGAGCTCCACGCCAAGGAGGCGCCGGCGCGCGTGCGGGAACTCGAGGCTTGGGGGGCGATCTTCGATCGCACCAAAGACGGCCGCATCCTGCAACGGAACTTCGGTGGACACAGGTATCCACGGCTGGCCCACGTGGGCGACCGGACCGGTCTGGAAATGATTCGGACACTGCAGGACCATGGCATCCATCAAGGAATCACGGTGCACATGGAGACCACCCTGCTCACGCTGCTCACCAGCGGCGGCCGTTGCGTGGGTGGCTTTGGATATGACCGCGAGCGCGGTCGGTACCACCTGTTCCTGGCTAGAGCGGTGGTCCTTGCGACCGGGGGCATCGGACGGGCCTACCAGATCACCAGCAACAGCTGGGAGTACACCGGCGATGGGCAGGCGCTCGCCTATGGCGCCGGAGCGGCCATGCTCGACATGGAGTTCGTGCAATTCCACCCCACCGGGATGGTTTGGCCGCCCAGCGTGAAGGGGATTCTCGTCACCGAAGGCGTGCGCGGCGAAGGCGGCGTGCTGAAGAACAATCAAGGCAAACGGTTCATGTTTGACGACGTGCCTGAGAACTACCGCAGCTCCACCGCCGACAACGCCGAGGAAGGTTGGAGGTACACCCAGGGCGACAAGAACGCGCGCCGGCCGCCCGAGCTGCTGACCCGCGACCACGTGGCGCGCTGCATCCGGCGCGAAGTGCGGGCCGGACGCGGCAGCCCGCACGGCGGCGTGTTCCTGGACATTGCCTGGATCAAGGAGAAGATCCCGAGCTCGGCCGAGCACATCAAAAAGAAGTTGCCCAGCATGTACCACCAGTTCAAGCAGCTCGCCGATCTCGACATCACCAAAGAGCCGATGGAAATCGGCCCGACCACGCACTACTTCATGGGCGGCATCAAAGTGGATGGGGATTCGCAGATGACCACGGTGCCGGGATTGTTCGCCGCTGGCGAATGTGCCGCGGGCCTGCACGGCGCAAACCGCCTGGGCGGGAATTCGCTCTCGGACCTGTTGGTGTTTGGCAAGCGCGCGGGCGAGCACGCCGCCGGATACGCCCGGACGGCTGCGACGGCAAGTGCGGCCGCGGTCGGAGACCAGATCGCGGCGGCGATTGCGCGCGCGGAAGCGCCGTTCGAGCGCGGAGCCGGCGGTGAGAATCCATTTACCGTGCAGCACGAGCTGCAAACGCTGATGCAGGAATGGGTGGGAATCGTGCGCACCGAGGCGGAGTTGGATCGGGCACTGGAGGGCATTGCCGCGCTGAAGCGGCGGGCGGCCATGGCCGGAGTGGGCGGCAACCGGGAATACAATACCGGCTGGCACACGGCTCTGGACCTCGATAGCCTTCTGACCGTGTCCGAATTGGTGGCACGGGCGGGTCTGGAGCGGAAGGAGAGCCGCGGCGGGCACTTCCGCGAGGATTTTCCCAACAAGGACGAAGCCTGGGGCGCCGTGAATTTGGAGATTCACCGCGGCGGGGACGGCCGGGCTGAGCTGAGGCGGGTGCCGGTGAAGCCCATGCCGGAAGACTTGAAGAAGGCGATCGAGGAAAATAAATAGCATGGCGACGGCGAACCAGGCAGCGCAGGCGCAACCGCGCCCATCCGGGGCCTCGGGCGCAACTTTCCGCATTTGGCGGGGCGAGGGCGCCAATGGAGGATTTGTCGAATACCGCACGGAAGTTCAGGAAGGTATGGTCGTGCTCGACGTCGTCCATCTGATTCAGGCTACGCAGGCGACGGACTTGGCGGTGCGTTGGAACTGCAAGGCGGGCAAATGCGGCTCCTGCTCGGCCGAGATCAATGGCGTTCCGCGGCTGATGTGCATGACCCGGCTGAACCAGCTCGACCTGACCCAGCCGGTGACGATCGAACCCATGCGGACCTTCCCGCTGCTGAAAGACCTCGTCACCGACGTCTCTTGGAACTACCGCACCAAGGCCCGCATCGTGCCGTTTCATCCCAAACCGCCCGAAGCCGACGGGACTTGGCGCGAGACTCAGGCGGACGTGGACCGGCCGCAGGAGTTCCGCAAATGCATCGAGTGTTTCCTATGCCAGGATGTCTGCCACGTGCTGCGCGAACACCACATGCACGATCAGTTCATCGGGCCGCGGTTCTTGATTCATGTGGCGCAACTCGAGATGAACCCGCTCGACGACGGCAACCGTCTCGAGGCCTTGAAGGATGACTTCGGCATCGGCTATTGCAACATCAACAAGTGCTGCACCACGGTGTGCCCCGAGGGCATCCATATCACCGACAACGCAATCATCCCGCTCAAGGAGCGGGTCGTGGACCGGTACTACGACCCATTGCGCAAGCTGTTCAAGATGTTCGGTTAGGCCGCCGTGCAAATCACCCTCAACGGCGTCGCCCGCGAGGTCGCCTCGGCAACACTCGAGGAGCTGATCGCGGAACTCGGCATGGCGAACCAGCGCGTGGCGGCGGAGCGGAATCTTGAGCTCGTGCCGCGGCGTCTTTGGGGCGCGACCGCGCTGGTCTCTGGCGATCGCATCGAAGTGGTGCAAATGGTCGGCGGGGGGTAGCTAAGCCCCCAGCAGCGCGTCCACGAACTGGCCCGGCTCGAACGGTACCAGGTCCTCGGCCTTCTCGCCCACGCCGAGGTAGCGCACCGGCAGTCCCAGCTCGCGCGCGATGGCGACCACGATGCCCCCTTTGGCGGTGCCGTCAAGCTTGGTGACGATCAGGCCGGTGAGGCCCGCGGCCTGAGTGAACTGGCGCGCCTGCTGCAAGCCGTTCTGGCCCGTGGTGGCATCGAGCACCAGCAGGGTTTCGTGCGGAGCGCCGGGCACCAGGCGTTCGGCGGTGCGGTGCATCTTCGCCAGTTCTTGCATCAGGTTGGTCTTGGTGTGCAGTCGCCCGGCGGTGTCCACCAATACGAAATTCACTCCCCGCGCCTTGGCTGCGCTGAGCGCGTCAAACAGCACCGCCGAAGGATCGGCGCCCGGCTTCTGCTGGATCAGCTCGACCCCGGCGCGCGCGGCCCAAATGCCCACCTGCTCGCCCGCGGCCGCGCGGAAGGTGTCTCCGGCGCAGATCAGCGCGCTGTACCCCTCGCGCTTGTACCGCTGGGCCAGCTTGCCGATCGACGTTGTCTTGCCGGCGCCGTTCACGCCCACCAGCAGAATCACAAACGGACCGCCGCCTGCAGTCGCCTTGGGCGGGCGCGCGGTGCGGTCGAAGATGGCGACCAGTTCGGCCTTGATCGCTGATTTCACCGCCGCCGGCGTCGTCGCGGCTTCCTTGGCGCGCTGCTGCTCGAAGGTGGCGCGCACCTTGCCGACGATCTCGGAAGCGGTGCGGGCGCCTAAATCCGCGCTGATGAGCGTGGCTTCGAGCTGCCGCAGCAGCTCCGGGCTGATCTCGGCCTTCCCCTGAAAGATGTCTTCGACCTGCGCGACCAGCCGGTCGCGGGTTTTCTCGACCGCGCCCGCCACTTTTTCATTGAGGCGCTCGAAAAGCGTGGCCTTCGGCGGCGGGCCGAACAAGGTCTGAATCATTACCTGACTATTTTCGCACGCGCCGGAACATGCGGATTACTTCCGCCCCGCCGCGGATCGCAACGATCACGGTGATGCCCGCAAAGACCGCTCCGGAGGCGATCAAGGCAATCGTCCAGAACTGCAGCCAGGGGTTAGACATGGGCCCTGCTTTGCCGGCTCGAAGCCGGCGCACCCAGCAAAGTGCCCGCCACCATCGCCGCCGCGGCCAAGCCGAAGGCGGCGAAGCCGGAGTAGGTCGCCGGAAGGTTCAGGAAAAAGTAGCCGACGGTGCCGGCTGCGCCGGCAATCATGGCGGCGTAGCCGCCGGTAAGGTTTGCGCGCTTCCAGTAAAGCCCGGCGATCACCGCGGCGAAGGTCCCGGAGAGGAAGATGGTGGCGGTCAGATTCAGGTACAGGTAGAGCGGTCCGCTGAGCGTGTACCATAGGCTCCACCAAAGGATGAATACGCTGACGAATACGTTGGCGATGCGGTTGATGCGGATCTGCGTTTTCGAGCTGAGTTCGGCCTGGCCCTTGCCGCGCCGCAAGGGGCCGATGATGTCCTGCGAGATGATGGAGCTCCAGCCCAGCAGGTAGGAGCTGTTGACCGACATCGTCGCCGCCAGCATCCCTGCTACCACCAGCCCTTTCACCCCCGGGCCCAGCAGATGCGCCAGCAGCGTTGGCATGGCGTTCATCGAGTCGGCATGAGGTCCAAGCACGGCAAGGGCGGCAATTCCCCAGAGCATGGGCAGCATGCCGCGGCCGAGGAAGATCAAGCCCGTCCAGCCGAAGACCTTTTTGCTGAGCTCGGGGCTTTTCATCGACATCGTGCGCATGGCAGTGGTCTGCCAGCAGGTGTTCACGGCGGTCCACAGGATCACTTGCCACACGATGTAGCCCCAGCCATAGGTGGGGTTGCTGAGCGGGCTGAAGCCCTGCCTGCCCATTTGCGCGCTCACCGCATGCACCATGGATCCCCATCCCACGTGCCAGACGCAATAAATGGTCACGATGATGGTGCCCACGCTGAGCGCGACGTACTGGATGAAATCGGTGATGACGATCGAGAGCATGCCGCCGACAACGGTGTAGAGCAACTCGATCAGGAGAATCGCCGTCATCGCCAGCTTCAAGTATTGGAACGGGATGCCGGTGAGGATGACGAGAAAGCTGCCCTCGACGCGCAGAAACATCCCCATGTTGAGGATGCCGCCGGTGGCCACCAGGACGCCGGTGAGAACCCGCAGGCCGCGGCTGTATTTGCGCTCGAAGTACTCGGGCACCGTCATCAATTCGAGGGTGCGGAAGCGGTGGATGATGAATCCGGTCCAGCCCACCCCGATCATCACCAGCCCGGAAATCAAGCCGGTGATGAATGCCGCGAACCCGGTCTGAAAACCGAGCTGGGCGTAATACATGAAGGTGACCGTGCCGGTTTCGGTTGCGGCCAGGGTGGCGATGCCCAGGAACAAACCCAAGCCGCGGCCGGCGACGAGGAAGTCGCTGATGTTGCCGAGAAGCCGCTTGGCGGCGAGGCCGATGGCCAAGGTCCCAGCCAGGTAAACCAGGACGATGGTGGTGTCGAGAGCTCCGAAGCCCATGCGATAGGTAGATCTGCGCCAGGAATTCAGCGCCGAGGTGGAGCGAACCGCAGGCGGCAACCGTCGCAGCGGAACACGCTCTTTCGCCGCAGCAGATGGTCCCACCAGTTGCGGCGGACCCGCTCAACATCGAAGGATTTGCATCGAGGACAACCGAAACCGTTGCTCATGGGGGGGGTCTCCCGTCGCAGCATGATATCGAAGCCCTGACCGATTGGCAATCGGCGCGCGCCCCTTTATGCTGGAAAGCGTGCCTCCGCCCGTTGCCGCTGCTCCGCCTCCGCCTCGCCTGCGCTGGCTGCGCTGGAGTCTGGACGCACTGGTGGCTCTCCTGCTCCTCGTCTTGATGGCCTTGGGGGTTCTGTATTGGCGGCTGCGCGCCGATCAACCCGATTTGGATGGGACTCTAACGTTGGATGGCTTGAGCGCGCCGGTCATGATCACTCGAGACCGGCTCGGCGTGCCGCACATCGCCGCAGCCAATGTGCATGACCTGTTCCTTGCACAGGGGTTCGCGGAGGCGCAAGATCGGCTCTGGCAGATGGATGTGCTGCGCCGCTTGGGAGAGGGGAGGCTCGCGGAGGTTTTCGGCCCGGCCGCCCTCGACACCGATCGCAAAACAAGGGAGCTGGGGCTGCCGCATGCCATTGACCAAGAGGCCGTCCATATGCAGCCCCAGGATGCCGCTCTGCTTGAGGCCTTCTCGGCGGGTGTCAACGACTACGTTCGCTTGCACCACTGGCGTTTGCCGCTCGAGTTCTGGCTGCTGCGTTATCGCCCGGAACCCTGGCAGCCGCGCGATTCGCTGGCGCTGGCCGCGAACATGTACCAGGTGCTGTCGTCGAATTACTTGGACAAGATCATCCGCGAATCGTTCGCGGCGAAGCTGGGGCCAGACCTGACCTCCCAGTTGTTTCCCGAGCGCTCCCCCTGGGATGTGCCTCCGGGGGCTGCGCCCCCCGCCCCGGCCCGCCGGGGGGGCGGCGTGTCGGTTTCGGCGTTGCCGGTTTTTTCCGCGCCCGCGCAGCCGGTTCCCGCGCCGCGGGGCGGAAGCAACGATTGGGTCTTGTCGGGCGCACGGAGCTTGAATGGCGCGCCCATTCTGGCCAATGATCCGCATCTGCAATTTCAGATTCCTGGCCTCTGGTGGACCGTGGAACTGAGCACGCCGCAGTGGCAGGCTGCAGGCGTCGCGATCACCGGCGTGCCCGGCATCATCATTGGCCACAATAACGATCTGGCGTGGGGCGTGACCAACACCCGAGCCGACGTGCAAGACCTTTATCGCGTTCGGCTCGATGGCAAGGGGAACGTGCTGACGGCTGCGGGCTGGCGCCCCCTCGGGCATTGGCACGAACGCATTGCGGTGCGCGGGGCAAAGCAGCCGGTGGATCTCGATGTCCAGGTTGCGCCGCAGGGGCCGATTGTCGCGCATGACGCAGGCGGAGCATTGGCCCTGCGTTGGACGCTCTACGCGCCGGGCGCGCTGCAATCGGTGCACGTGTTTCTCGATCTCGAGCAGGCGAAGGATTGGAACGAATTCGAGGCGGCGCTGGCCCAGTTCCCAGGACCGGCTCAGAATTTCGTCTATGCAGACCGCGCCGGGCATATTGCCTACCAATGCGCCGGCTGGATTCCTATGCGCCACGGCTTCGATGGTTCGGTGCCGCTGCCGGGCGAGAACGCGGCCTATGATTGGGCGGGTTGGATTCCCTTCGCCCAACTTCCCCGCGTGGTGGACCCTCCGTCTGGAATACTCGCCACCGCCAATAGCCGTATCGCGCCCGACAACTATCCCTTCACCATTTCCACCGACTGGGACGCTCCCAACCGTACCCGCCGCATCTATCAGCGGCTGGGAGAACTGTCGCGGTGGAATGCCAGTTCGATGGGGCGCGTGCAGCAGGACGTGGTGAGCGAGCAAGATCGCGATTTCGTCCAAGCGCTGGTGGCGGCGGGCCGCGCCCGCGCCGCCAACGGGCTTTCAGTTCCAACCCGGCGGGCGTTGGGGATGTTGGTCGGGTTTCGCGGCGCAATGGGGGAAACCAGCCTCGCGCCCACGCTCGCGTACTTCACCCGCGCCGAGTTTCTGCGCCGCGTGCTGGCCGCCAAGCTGGGCGATGCCATGGCTCGGCAATACGCCTGGGATCAAGCGCCCGTGTTCGAGCAATGGCTGCTGAGCAATCATCCGGCGCAGTGGCTGCCCGTGCAGTACGCTGCGCCAAACGGTGGCGGCTGGGATGCGCTGCTGGTGGATTCGCTCGAGGCGGTCGCCGAACGCTATACCCTGGATCCGACGCAATTGCGCTGGGGACGCTTCGAAACACTCCAGATCAACCATCCCTTGTTCTCCCATATTCCGCTGCTGAAGCGGATCGCGGACCTGGGGCCGGTAGCCATCAATGGCAGCCCGCTGACCGTGAAGCAGGCGCGCAATCTCGAATTGGGGGATATCAGCGATCTGGGCCCCAGCATGCGCTTTGTTGCCGACCTCGGGGACTGGGACCGCTCGACTCTCACCTTGGTCGCAGGCGAAAGCGGGCTCGTATTCCAATCGCACTATCGCGATCAGTGGCGCCCGTATCTCCGCGGCGAAGCACTGCCGCTGTGGTTCTCGCCTGCGGCAGTGGCGGAGCACAAGGCGCACGAGCTGTTTCTCGAGCGCAGGTAGCCGGCGTCGGGGCCCGCGCCAACTCTTGTCAGAAGGCGATAAGGTCGTCGAGAGCGGAGCGAATTTCGGCGAGGCTGGGGAGGATCGCGTTCATGAGGCCGACGTTGTAAGGTATGGGGACATCGGGGACGGCGAGGCGCCGGAGCGGGGCGTCGAGCGAAAGGAACGCCTCTTCTGCGATCACGGCGGCGATTTCAGCGCCGAAGCCGGCTGTCCGCGTGTCTTCATGCACGATCAGGCACCGCGAGGTCTTGCGAACTGAGGCCAGCACCGCTTCGCGGTCCCAAGGAGCCAACGTTCGGAGATCGAGGATTTCGACTGCGCCACGGCGTGTGGCCGCAGCTTCAAGGCAGCGCTCCACCATCGCGCCCCAGGTGACGACTGTGACCCCGTCGCCGGCTTGAACACACGCCGCTTGGCCGATCGGCAGCACGTACTCATCGCCGGGATAGGGGCGGCGGGCGGACGCCCCGTCGAGCAGATTGCGGTGCTCGAAAAAGATGCTCGGGTTGGGGCTGCGCATCGCGGCGCGCAGCAGTCCCGCTGCGTCGGCGGCGTTGGACGGGAATAGAACTTGCCACCCCAGCGCGTGTGCGAAGGTGACCTCGCTGCAGACGCTGTGCCAGGGGTCGCCGCACTTGAAGAATCCCCCCGGCATGCGCACCACGATCGGAGCCGAGAAGCGATTGGCGGTGCGCCAGCGCATCGTGCCGCAGTCGGTGAGCTGCTCGGTGGCCGGCTCGGCGTATTTGCGGAACTGGATCTCGGCCACCGGGCGGAGGCCGGCGAGGGCGAGGCCGGTGGCCGAGCCGATGATGCCTTCCTCCGAGAGGCTCGTGTCAAAGACGCGGCCGGTGCCGAATTCGGCTTGCAAATCTTGAGTGGCGGTGTGCACGCCGCCTTTCGGGCCGACATCTTCGCCGAAGACCAGAACCCTGGGATTGTGCGCCAGCTCCGAGCGCAGGGTCCGTCGAATCGCCTCCACCATGTTGATGCGGGCGCCTTCGGTTTCGGGCGCGGGGGTCGGGGCCGGAGAGGGGGCCGCGAACACAAATTCGCGCACGCGGGCGGCATCGGGCTGCGGACGGCCTTCGGCTTCGGCGCGCGCGGCCGCCACGGTGCTGGCGGCCTCGGTTTCGAGTTGGCGCCACTCCGCGTCGGAGAGCACGGCGGGGACGAGATAGCGGCGAAGTTTGGGCAGCGGGTCGCGGCCGCGCTCGGCAGCGAGGATCTGCTCGCCCTTGTAGGCCTGGGAATCTTGGCCGGAGTGTCCGCTGAGTCGTGGCACCGAGAGCCGGACCAGCGCGGGAGCGCGGTCGCCGCGCGCTGCCGCGAGGGCGCCGGAAAGGCAGCGCTGGGTATCGGCCGGCTCGGTGCCGTCGCCGTCCCACACTCGGAGATTGCGGAACGAAGCGAGATTGTTGGCGATGTTGCCGCCCGGGGTTTGCTGCAAGCCGGGAACGGAGATGCCGAAGCCATTGTCCTCGATGAGGAA
>DATNED010000089.1:0-5153 GCA_035553115.1 Terriglobales bacterium
AAGCCAATACACCAGCGCCAGCACCAGCGATGCGATGCCCAGCGCCTGGAGCAAGCGAGCGACGACCTCGGCCCCGCCGGGATGGGAATCCGGCGCATACAAATCGCTGTAGTGGAGGCACACCTGGCAGATCAGCGTGATGAGCAAGGCCTTCAGCGCCAGCCCTGCCGTCGTTGCCGCCAACGGCAGCCCGCCCGCATCCCAAACGACCGCCACCAGCAGGGCGAGCAGGATCAGCAGGCTTTCGCCCACCAGGAGCACGGCCCAGCGCCGCGGAAAATACTGGTTCAGAACCTTGATCACGCCTCGGGCTCCTTCGCGGCCACAACCGCAGGCGTGGCCTCGTTCGCGGTGCTTTCACCGTATGGATAGCCGTAGCGGGAACGGCGGTCGCTGGTTCCATTCCAAACCGTGCCCAACAGGCCCGGTCGCAGCATTCCTGCTGTTCGCTCTAATTCATGGCGGTCGGACCGTCCGGCCCGGACCACCAGCAGCGTCGCGTCGGCGATGCGGGCTAGAATGCGGCTGTCCGCCACCGGCGCCACAGGCGCAGCATCGAGCAGCACCAAGTCAAACCGCTCGCGCGCGCTGAGCAGCAGTTCCGCCATTTTCTGGCTGGCCAAGAGCTCGGACGCCTCTTCGTGGGTGGAGATGGCTGGCAGCACGGTGAGCCAGCCGTCCACCGGACACAGGGCGTCCTCCCACGCAATTTCGCCCTTTAAATAATGGTTCAATCCGGTCGTGGGCCGCGGTTGCAGACCCGCGCTCAGTCCGGCCCGGCGCAAATCGGCATCAATCAAGAGCACGCGTCCTTCTTTCATCGTGCTGAACAGCCGCGCCAAATTGCAGGCGACGAAGGTCTTGCCCTCGCCCGCCCCCGGGCTGGTGATGAGCAGTGTGCGCAGTCCTTGCCCGTGCATCGCCTCCAGAATGCGGGACCGCAACATCCGGAACTGCTCTTTCGCCGAATCCAAGGCATCGCCCGCGCTGCCAAGCAAAGCCGGCGCCAGTTGCACTGCGCGATGCACCACTTCGATCGCCAGGATTGGCTCTGGGGCCGGCTCGGGAGCGGCTTCGGGCACCGGCAATGCATACCCCGCCAGGTCGCTATGCTCGGCTTGCTCCCAAGTCATCACCGGGGGCCGGGCCGCCGGCGCCGCTTGCGCTGCGCTTGCGTCCGCCGCCAAGTCCTTCGGGCGCGTTTCGGCCTCGGCGTTCTGTTCTGCGCGCTCCAGCGCTGTGTAAAACAATCCCATATGCGTTCTCGGTTACTTGCCCAGCCCTGCCCACCGTGCCCAACCGCTGGCAAAACGCTGCAGCGCCGGCGGACGCCCGCCCGCGAGCGCCTCCACAACCGTCCTAAGTGGCGCGGCGACCGGCATCGAGGCCGGCGTGCTCGCGGGCACGGCGGGCGGCGGTGCGACCGGCGCTTCCGCGGGCGTGCCAGTGGGCGTTCCAAGGTCGAGCCGTGCCGCAGCCCTCGCCACCAGCGGCAGCGAGACCACCTCCGCCTGGGCGGCGAATCCGGCCAGCAGGCAATGATCGGCGACCACATTGATCACGCGCGGCACACCGTGCGCCAAGGCGTGAATCCGTTCCACTGCCGGGCCTTCAAATAGCGGCTTGCGCCCGCCTGCTTGCTCCAGGCGCGCGCTCAGATAGGCGCGCGTTTCTTCCACGCTCAGCGCGGCGAGGTGGCAGCGCACCGCCACGCGCTGGTGCAATGCGCGCCCATTGGCGGTGCGCAAATGCGCCGCCAACTCGGGCTGCCCCGACAAGATGATCTGCAGCAGCTTGTGCCCGCCGGCCTCGAGATTGGTCAACAGCCGCACCTGCTCGAGCACCAGCGGGTTCAGGTCTTGGGCCTCGTCAATAATCAACAGCACGCACTCGCCCGCTTGGTGCCGCTCGTGCAAGAACTGCTCCAGCCGGGCCTGCATCGCGCTCAGCCCTTCTCCCGCCTCCAGGCCATAGCCGGCGAGAATAGCCCGCAGCGCCTCGGCCGGCGTGGCGTGCAGCGGTGTATCCAGCGTCTGCGCCACGATGCCGCCCGGCAGCATTTGCAGCACGGCCTTCAAGAGCGTCGTCTTTCCGGTGCCAGGTTCTCCGAGCAGCAGCGCCACACCTTTGCGCTCGCGCAGGCCGTAGAGCAGTCCTGCCATCGCCTCCTTATGGCCGCCGCTGAAGTACAAGAAGCGTGGATCGCAAGCCAGGCTGAAGGGATATTCACGAAGTTGGTAGAAATCCAGATACATTGATCTCAGCCTTTCCGTTCGCCCGCCGGCAGAGCGCGTACGATGCCGCCGCCCAGTTGGGGCACGATCGCCAGCATCGGCACCTGGGTGTAAAAGAGGACATCGGCCTCCAAGCGCACCACGCCGTCGCGCGCTTCCGCCATCCACGCGAGGCCCAGCCCCAGGAGCAATCCCGCGACCGCTCCCATCCCGTCAATCTCCAGCAAATTCGGGCTGGTCGGCTTCTGCGGCAGGTTCGCCGGATCCATGATCCGGAACTCCTCGCCTTCGGCCTGCTGCTCCATGGCCGCGCCCATGTTGGCGGCCTGCTTCTTTTCGAGCAAGGCGGTGTAGTTGGCCTTGGCGACATCGTAGGCGTTCTGCAAATTCGAGAGCTTCTCCTCCACTTCCGGCAGGCGCTCGATACGCAAATTAAGCGCCGCAATCTTCGCCTGCACCGTCTTTTGGTCCTGGGTCCGCTGCTTGATCTCCTGGTCGATCACCGCGATTTGCCCCTGCACCTGGGGAGCTTCGGCCGGCTTCGCATCCGCCGCCGTCTTGGCGGCTGCGGCGTCGGCCGCCTTCTGCTCGTCCACCTGCTGGGTCAGCGCCGCCACTTGCGCCTTGAGCCGCACCACATCTGGATGTACCGGCGTGTACAGGCGCTCGGCGGTGGCCAATTCGGCCTGAGACTGCCGCAGTTGAACCTCGAGCGGGCTCGACATTTTCGTCGCCGCCGGCGGGGCCAGCGAGGCCACCGCCGAGGTGAGCGAATTCAGGTACGTCTTCTGCTGCTGGGCGCGCGCGAGCGCGTCGGAGTTGTCTTGTTGTTCGGTCTGAAGTTGCCCCAGCACGGTGAGGTTCGCCTGCTGCTGCTCGGGCAAGCTGCCCATGTAGGCATTTTTCAGATCTTTCAATTGTGTCTGCAGCGTTTGCAGGTTCTGGCTCGCCTGCTGCAGTGCTCCGTCAATGAATGTCTCCGTCCCCACCGCCTGTTGCGCCCGCGAATTCAGATTCCCGGTGATGAATTCATTCGCCAATTCAGCCGTTACTTGCTGTGCGACCGCGGGGTCATTGCCAGAATATGAAATGCGGAACGCGGTCATGGTCGGCCGCTCCGGATGCGAGGGATCCATGACCGGATCCACTTGCACATCCGACAGCATGGCCGAGACCTGTCCGTCCTCGGTCAGGCGCTTGCCAAGATAAAGACCATATTTCTTGATCAGTTTTGTTAGCTCGGTGCGGCTCAAAATCTGCTCTTCAATCGACTCCAGCCGCAACGCCACATCCCCGCTCACCGTCGGCTTCACGAAATCCGCCGGCACCTTCTGCGGCTCGACCAGAATCAACGAGGTTGAGGTGTACGTCTTCGGCAGCTTGCGTGCAATCACCGCTGTAATCCCCGCGACCAGCACCAGCGGGACCAGGATCCAGATCCAGCGTCGCCGCGCCATGTGCAGGTATTCCAATGGATTCGTGATCGGGCGTCGGGCCATGTTCTCTCCCTAATGGGCCCCCACCGGCGCATAGGTGATTCCTACGCTGGCCTGCAGGCGCCGCAGCTCCCCCACCGTGGTCAGGCTCACCGGCAAACCCTGCGCGCTCCATACCGTCTGCGCGCTCAAAGACCAAGCCGACCCCAGCCGCCAATCGAATTGTCCGGACACGAAGAGGCTGTCCTGGCTTGCCGGTCGCGTGGTCCCGACCGTGTCCGCCCCCAATCCAGTGAAATGCCCCTCGCCGATGCTTCCCTGCGCGTGAAATCCGCGCCCCCACCCGACCCCGTAGTCCAGCGCGACATTGTCGGTAGCCACGCCGCCAGGCACCAGTCCCGCCTGCTCGGTGTGTTGCCAGCTGATGCCGTAGACCGTTCCGCCCTGCTGCGTGGTCAAGCTGGCGTTGGCAGCGTAGCTTTGTCCGGGCAGTTGCTGCGCCGTCGTCACCGTCTTCAGAATCTGGTTCCAGGCGGGGCCGATGCCTGCCTGCAGTGCAATGTCGGGCCCGAACTGCTGGATCAGATTCGCTTGCACATCGGCATAACGCATCCGTTGCGCCGGATTGGTGAACCACAACTCGTTGTCGGTGGCGCTGATCTCAAGGCTTCGCTCCGGCGTGAGCTTCCAGCTCCATCCCAAATTTCCGCCGCCGCTGCGGGTATCAGTGACCGGCGGCACTGGCGTGTTACCCGGCAGCGCCCGCAGCAGGCGAATGTCCGGGCTGAAGCGTTGGACTGTAACCGATGCGCCCGCTGTCCATGATCCACGCAGACTGTATTGATCGCTGAGGCTGAAATTGCTGTTCACTCCGGCCAGAATCGACTGGACAGCCATCGCCTGACTCGCCCCTGTCACTGCAGCCAGGCCACCTCCCGCGCTCGGCGCACCCGCCCGCTCCGGGTAGTGATCGTAGCTCAGCGTCCACCCCAGGCGGATCCGCGGGCTCAGCGCTGCCTGCCATGCCTGGGTGTAGGAGTGAGAAATATAGTCCAACCCACGATTGCGTTCGTAGTTCACGGCCTGCGGCGTATAGGTGGCTTGAAAACTCCAATGCGGTCCGCTCCACCTCCGCCCTAGGTCGAGTTGGAGCAAGCTGGTCGCGTCGGCCTTGGGGTTCTGGAAACTCATCAGCACGTTGGTGTTGATACCTTCCGTCAAGGTCGCAGCCGCCTGCCAGGAATTCGCGCTTTCGGTCGGCGCCGGCTTTGCCGACTGCGCCCCCAGGCTTGCGCAGCAGCCCAGCAGCGACACCACGGTTCCGATGCTCGCGAGTTGGGGGAATGCCATCATCACGGAACCACGATCATGTCGTCGGGCAGCAGTTGGATGTTTTGCTGCGGCGCCACGCCCAGGCTGACCCGGCCGTAGTTGAAGTTGTAGCGAATCTCCACGCCATCGCTGGCACGCTTGCGAATGAGGT
>DATNED010000090.1:0-8369 GCA_035553115.1 Terriglobales bacterium
CCGCTTCCGCCCGCGCTGGTGCTGCACGCGCGGCTGGATGGAGCGGTTTCTTCCGCTTCGGCGCGCTGGGGCGACCCGGTCACGGCGACGCTCGACCGCCCGGCGCTGGGAAGCGATGGAGCGGTGGTGGTGCCGCAGGGAGCGAAACTGGAAGGGCACGTGGTCGAGGCGAAGCGGGCGCGCTGGCTGGGGCGCGGAGGGAAGCTGCGGTTCGTCTTCACCCGCATGGACGTTCCCGGCGCGGACTCCGAAGAGGTCAGCACCACGCTCGCCGGCGCCCGCGGCAGCGCCGGCCAACAAATGAACGACGAGGGCGAGGTGCGCGCGCCAGCGCCCAGCCGGGCGGGAGCGGCGCTGGCGCTGAGCCTGGTCGCCAGCGCCGCGATTCACAGCGACGCCGACAATGCCTGGTCGCTTGATGCCGGCAGCGGCACGCATCTGCAGATCTGGGGCCCAATTGCGGCTGCGCTCTTGCCTCGGCTGCAGCCGCTGGCGCTGGGGTTGGGCTTCGCCGGCGCGGGCGAGACGATCTACATCCATCTGTTGCGCCGCGGCGCCGATGTCGCGTTTCCCGCGGCAACCGAATTGGAGATCCGAGTCAACCCCAAACAGCCATAGCCTGACGTGGAGCGGGGCGGGGCGAGACGGGGCGTCTGGCGTTGTCCTCGGTCGGGCGCGAATCCTTACTCACGTGGCATCCAGCCACGCTGCGGTCCGCGCCCTCACCCCGTCTCGCCCCTTCCCCGGGCCTGGCCCTGCGATCTTGCCCCGGCCTGCGGGGCAACTCGGGCCCTGCCGTCGCGGGCACGCGCATCATGATGCGGAACCAACTGGCATCATTGAACCATGGCGAGCGCCAGGGCGAGCGCGTGGCAGCGAACGGCGAGGGCGCTGCGGCACCGCAACTACAAGCTGTTTTTCGGCGGGCAGAGCGTGTCGCTGATCGGCACCTGGATGACGCGCATCGCCACCAGCTGGCTGGTGTACCGGCTGACGGATTCGGCGGTTCTGCTGGGGGTGGTCACTTTCGCGGGGCAGATCCCGACCTTCCTGGCGGCGCCGTTTGCCGGCGTCTGGGTGGATCGCTGGAACCGGCACAGGGTGCTGGTGTGCACGCAGGTGCTGGCAATGCTGCAGTCGTTCGCGCTCGCCGCTTTGGCGCTGACGCACATCACCATCGGCGAGATTCTGGCGCTGAGCGCGTTCCAGGGGTTGATCAATGCCTTCGACATGCCGGGCCGGCAGTCGTTCCTGGTGGACATGGTCGAGCAACGCGAAGATCTGGGCAATGCCATCGCGCTCAATTCCTCCATGGTGAATTTGGCGCGGCTGGTCGGGCCGGCGATCGCGGGCGTGATCATTGCGGCCTGGAGCGAAGGCTACTGTTTCTTGATTGACGGCATCAGTTACCTGGCGGTGATCGCATCGCTGCTGGCGATGCGCGACTTGCCGCGGCGCATGGCGGCTCCGCGCACGGCCATGCTGCGCGCGATGCGCGAGGGGTGGGAGTATGTATCGGGCTTCGCGCCGATCCGAGTGCTGCTGCTGCTGCTGGCGCTGGTGAGCCTGGTGGCGATGCCCTACACGGTGCTGATGCCGATCTTCGCCAAGCAGGTGCTGGGAGGCGGGGCGCACACCTACGGCTTCCTGATGGGAGCGGCCGGCTGCGGGGCGCTGGCGGCGGCCCTGATGCTGGCGGCGCGGAGGTCGGTGCGGGGATTGGTGCGGCTGGTGCCGATTTCGGCGGCACTGTTTGGCGCCGGGCTGGTCGGGTTCGGGTTCTCGCATTGGCTGTGGCTGTCGCTGCCGCTGCTTATGGCCACGGGGTGGGGAATGATGCAGCAGATGGCCTCGACCAACACCATCCTGCAGACGGTTGTGCAAGAGGAGATGCGCGGGCGGGCGATGAGCTTCTACACGATGTCGTTCGTGGGCATGGCGCCCTGGGGCAGCCTGCTGGCGGGCGTTCTGGCAAGCCGGCTGGGCGCGCCTCACGCCGTGCTCGTGATGGGGACCTGCTGTCTGCTGGGCGCGGCCTGGTTCCTGCGGAAGCTGCCGGAGGTGCAGGCGGCGATCCGGCCGGTGTATCAGCAGCTGGGGATCATTCCGGAAGTGCGCGCCGGGGTGCAAGCTGCGGCGCAGCTGACCACACCGCCGGAGGATTGAATGGCGAATGGCGGTGCGCGAGCATCCGCCAGTGCTCCGGCGAATTCTAGCTTCGCACGCCGAGCGCAGCGATCAATTGGCTGGTGGCGGCGAGCGAAGCGGCGGCGCCACTGACGGCGAAGGGAATCTTCAGGGTTCCGTCGGGGGTGAATTGCGCGCCGGGGGAGCGCTCGATCAGCCGGGCGATGCGGGCGGGCTCGACCGGCGATTGGGGAGCGAACTTGAGCCACAACTGGTCGCGACGACGCTCGAGCGAGCGCAAGCCGAGGGCGCGGCAGGCCGGCTTCAGCGCGGCAAAGGCGAGCAGGTTCTCGACGGGCGCGGGCGGGGGGCCGTAGCGGTCGCGGAGCTCGCGCACGACATCCTCGCGGGCGGCGTCGGTTTCGGCTTCGGCCAGGCGCTTGTACATGCGCAGGCGCTGGTTCTCCTCGCGGACATATTCGGCCGGGATGCGGATGTCGAGGCCGAGGTGCATTTGAACCTCGCTCACCGTCTCGGGGGCATGGCCTTTGAGCTCGCGCACGGTTTGCTCGAGCATCTGCACGTAGAGATCGAAGCCGACGGCGTCCAGATTGCCGCTCTGCTCGCCGCCGAGCATGTTGCCGGCGCCGCGCAGCTCGAGATCGAGGGCTGCGATCTTGAAACCGGCGCCAAGCTCGCTGAACTCACGCATGGCAGCCAGGCGCTTGCGCGCCAGCGGCGGAAGCTCAACCTCCGTCGGCACCAGCAGGTAGGCGTAGGCGCGCCGATTGGAGCGGCCTACGCGGCCGCGGAGCTGGTAGAGCTCGCTCAGGCCCAGGCGGTCGGCGCGATTGATGATGATGGTGTTGGCGAGCGGGATGTCGAGGCCGTTTTCGATGATGGTGGTCGAGAGGAGAATATCGGCCTCGTGGCGGACAAAGCGCAGCATGACCTGCTCGAGCTCGTCCTCGGGCATTTGGCCGTGGCCGACGGCAATGCGGGCCTCGGGGGCGAGGCGCTGCAGCAGGGCGGCGACCTCCCAAATGCTGTCCACGCGATTGTGCACGAAGTAAAGCTGGCCGCCGCGGGCGAGCTCCTGCTGGATGGCGACGCCGATCAACTGTTCGTTCCAGGCGGCGACCACGGTTTGGATGGCCAGGCGGTCGCGGGGCGGCGTTTCGATGACCGACATGTCGCGCAGGCCAGCGAGCGACATGTTGAGGGTGCGCGGAATGGGAGTGGCGGAGAGGGCGAGCACGTGGACTTCTTTCTTGAGCTGCTTCAACCGCTCTTTATGGCGCACGCCGAAGCGTTGCTCCTCATCCACCACGAGCAGGCCCAAGTCCTGGAACTTCACATCGCGCGAAAGCAAGCGGTGGGTGCCGATGACGATATCGAGCTTGCCTTGAGCGAGCCGCTCCACCGTCTCGTTTTGCTGCGGGCGGCTGCGGAACCGGCTCAGCAACTCGACCGTCACCGGAAAGGCGCGAAAACGTTGGCGGAACGTTTGCTCGTGCTGGAAGGCGAGCACGGTGGTGGGGGCGAGCACGGCGACTTGGCGGCCCTCGCTCACCACCTTGAAGGCGGCGCGCATGGCCACCTCCGTTTTTCCATAGCCGACGTCGCCGACGATGAGCCGGTCCATGGGGCGGGTGGACTCGAGGTCCTGGCGCACATCGGCGATCGCCTTCTGCTGGTCGTCGGTTTCGGCGTAAGGGAAAGCATCCTCGAATTCGCGCTGGAAGTTGCCGTCCGGGGCGCAAGCGGGGACCTGCACCGCTTGGCGAGCGGCATAGAGCTTGAGCAACTCGTCGGCCATGTCTTTCATGGCCTTCTTGACGCGGCTCTTGCGCTGCTCCCATTGGGTGCCGCCGAGGCGGTCGAGGGCGGGCGCGGCGCCCTCCGCGGAGCGGTACTTCTGGACCAGATCCATGCGCGTCAGCGGCACGTAGAGCTTGGCGGCATCGGCGTATTCGAGGATCATGAACTCGCCCGCGCGCGCGGCAGCCTTCCCTTCCACCTCGGGCCCATCGGCGAAATTCTTCAGGCCAGCGTAGCGCCCGATGCCATGCTCGACGTGAACCACGAAATCGCCGGGAGCGAGATCGCGGAAGTCGCTGAGAAAGGTCGAGACTTTGACGCGCCGGGGCGGCTCGGCAGGGCGTTGAGCGGGATCCTCCTGGAACAGATCATTGCCGCTGAACAGGGTGAGGTTCTGGGCGGGGAGGGAGAAGCCGCGGGGCAAGATGCCACGAAGCACGACGGCGGCGGCGGATTCAGGGGAGAAGTAGGCCTTTTCGGAGAGGTAATCCGCGCCGGAGCGGGGGGTGCGCCAACCGAATTGAAAGGGCAGATTGTATTCGGTGAACAAATCACCGAGGCGCTCGACTTCGCCGGCGCTGGCGCCGAAGAAAAACAGGCGCTGGCCCTGGGCGAGCTGGGCGCGGACGTCGTCCATCATGCGCGCAATGGCACCGAAGTAGCGGGGCGCGGGACGGGAATCCAAGTCCAGGCGGCGCGCGCGCGACGGCAACGTCCGGGCGCTCGATGCGATGCCGAGCTCGATGGCGTCGGCGGCGAGATCGAGTTCCTGGATCTCGAGCTCGCGCGCTTCCAAGGCATGCTGTGCCTCGAGCTGCGCCTGAAATTCTTCCGGCGTGAAGAACAACGATTCGGGCACCGGCCCGGCGTCGGGATTCGCCGCATAGCGTTCGCGCAACCGTTGCCACCATTGATCCAACTGGGCGCGCACCACCTCAGGCTCGGAGATCAGAATCAGGGGGCGATTGACGTGGTCCCAGAGGCTGTGCCGATAGCCTTCGATGGCTGCGGCGCGGAACTCCCACCCCGGCGGCGGGGCATCGCCCAACCGGGCGCGCAGCTCGGCGGTCAGGGGCATGGGCGTGAGCGGGAGGAGCAAGATCTCTTCGAGCGGCCGCACCGAGCGCTGGGTGGCGGCATCGAATTCGCGGAGCGATTCGATTTCATCGCCGAAGAGCTCGATGCGCACGGGCTGACCGGCCTCGGGGCTGAACACATCGAGCAACCCGCCGCGGATGGCGAACTGTCCTGGCAGCTCGACCGGTTCCTGGAGTTGATATCCGACCAGAACCAGCTGCTCGGCAAGGGCTTCGAGGTCGAGTAGATCGCCGCGGCGCAAACGCCGCACCAAGCCGCGGCTGTGGCCCGGCGGCGGCAATTTGCCGGCAGCGGCGACAGCAGGCACCACCAAGAACTTGAGCCCTTCGCCAATGCGCCAAAGCGCATGGGCGCGCTGCTCGAGGATGGCGGGATGGGGCGACAGGCCTTCGTAGGGATCAATATCGAAGCTGGGCAGCACGACCGGCTGCTCTTCCAGGCTGGCGGCTTCTGACGCAGCGGTCAGGTCCACGAACGTGGCCAGGGCCTGGCAAGCTTCTTCGGCGGCGCGGTTGGTATCCACCAGCAGCACCAGCGGGCGCTGGGCGAGGCGCTGCAATTGGGCGGCGGCGAGCAGCTGGGTGGGAGCGGTGAGCCCTCCGAGCCGCACGGGCTCGGAACGCGACCAGGCCAGGGCCGCGTCCGCCAGCGGGCTCTGGCGCGCGGCAGCGCGGAAAAATTCGCGCACAAACGATAGCGTCATACAAGATTGATGATGGGGCGGAGCGAGATGCCTCGCATCGCCGTGTCCTAGCCGGCCCGAGCTCTTCGCGCCAGCAGGACGGGAGAGCCCATCGTACCAAAACGCTAAACTAGACCCAGATGCACAGCCACGCGCACGCAAACGAGCATGTGGGCGAGCACGGCAGCCACGGCCACCATCACCACGCGCAGACGATTTTGAGCTGGGGCGCGGCGGCGACGCTGGCTTACGTGGTGCTCGCATTCGCGGCAGGGCTGCGGGCGCACTCGCTGGCGCTGCTGTCGGAGGCGGGACACAACCTCACCGACTTCCTGGCGCTGCTGCTGAGCTGGCTGGGGGTCTGGTTCCAATCGAAGCCCCCGACCGGGCAGAAGACGTTCGGATATCACCGCGCGGGCGTGCTGGCGGCGCTGGTGAACGTGCTCAGTTTGTTCGTGATCACGGCGTTGATCGTGATCGAGGCGGTGGCGCGGCTGCGGGCCCCGGCCAGCGTGGACACCGGCCCGATGGTTTGGGTCGCGGCGATCGGCCTGGCGATGAATGCAGCGATCGCGATGAGCTTGCGCGGAAGCGAAAATCACGATGTGAACCTGCGGGCGGCGTTCCTCCACATGCTGGGCGACGCGGTGGCCACCGGATTGGTGCTGGTCGGCGCGCTGGTGATTGCGCGCACGGGCTGGATGGCGGTGGACCCGATTCTGTCGCTGGCGATCGCGCTGCTGATCGTGGTTTCCGGATGGGGCGTGTTGCAAGACACGCTGAACATCCTGCTCGAGGGCGCGCCGGCCGGGATGCGCTCGGAGCAGGTCGCGCTTGAGCTCGCGGGCGTGGCCGGAGTGCGGGCGGTACACGACTTGCACATCTGGACGCTCGGCGCGCACGCCCATGCGCTCAGCGCCCACGTCCAGATCGAAGACATTCCGCCATCGGCGAGCGAGCAAATTCGCCGCGCGCTATGCGCCCTGCTGGCCGAGCGGTACCACATCCACCACGCCACGCTGCAGTTCGAGCATGGCGAATGCGGCGGATGCGCGATGGCCGGGAACGGCCACGTCCATCCTTAGACGCCTCCGCGCCTCAGGCCTTGGCGCTGGCGGCACCTTTGCGGATGTCAATGCCGCCTTTGAAGAAGGCCCCGTCTTCGATGCTGATGCGGGCGGCGCTGACATCGCCGGTCAGGGCACCCTGGGCCTTGATCTCGACCCGGTCCCCGGCAGAGACATTGCCGTTGAGCTTGCCCAGGATGATCACCTCGCGGGCATTCACGTTGGCCTGCACCTGGCCGTTGATGCCGACGGTGAGGATGTTGCTCGGCAGCTCGACCGAACCTTCGAGCTTGCCGTCCACGTAAAGGTCTTCATTGCCGGTGATCGAGCCCTTCAGCAAGACCGTTTTGCTGATGTGGGTGGGGCGATCGGCGCCGCCGCGAGCCGGCTGAGGGGCTGCTGCGGCCGACGGGAGGGGAGCCGCCGGCGGGATGGGTGCTGCGGGCTTGACAGGGGGCGGCGGGGGAACGTCCCGTTCGTTTTGCGACTTCCACATGGACAAAGGCTCACCTCGGGTACCAGGTTGGCTACAGACTGGTCCCATTGTAGAGCGGGCACCGGTTTCCGGCAACCGAGAAAGACCTTATGCGGGGCGGGGCGATACGGGGCGTCTGGCGTTGTCCTCAGTCGGGCGCGAATCCTCACGTGGCATCCAGCCACGCTGCGGTTCGCGCCCTCCCTGCGTCCTAGCCATGCACCCCGTCTCGCCCCTTCCGGAGTGTCGCTTCCCGGCAGGGGCCGCTCGCCATCATGGCGTCAAGGCGTGCCTAGACGGAGCGCCGGATGCGCGTTGCCGGAGCGCGCGGTAGACCTCTTGCGTGGCGGCGGCTGCGTGGCTCCAGGTTAGCTCGGCGAGCCGGGCGTGGCCGGCCTCGGCCAAGCGGCGGCGCAGCGCGGGGTCGAGCCAGAGGCGCTCGAGCGCGGCGGCAAGCGCGGCGGCGTCGCGGGGCGCCACCAGCAGCGCGTCGCGGTCGTCTTCGAGCAGCTCGGCGGCACCGGCGGCGCGGGAGCAGACCACCGGCAGGCGTTGGCTCATGGCCTCGAGCACGACCATGCCGAAGCCTTCGGTGCTCGAAGGGCAGACGAGAAGGTCGTGGCTACGGTAGAGGGCAAATACTTCGTTCTGGTCCTGGCTGCGCCGCAGCACGGTGAGGCCGGCCTGGCACGCGGGGGCGAAGTAGCGGCGGATCCAGCGCTCTTCATTGGCGAACTCGGGGCCGTCTTCCATGCCGCTGAGCAGCGTCATAGGAATGCTGACGCCGCGGGCGTGAAGCAGGCGATAGGCTTCGGCCAGGTAATGAATTCCCTTGCCGGTGTGCCAGGTTCCGCTGAAGAGCATCCCGGCGCCGCGCGGAACGTCCGGGGGCGGCGCCTGTTCCCAGCGCTCGCGCAGCACGCCGTGAGGAATCGTGCGGAGAAGGCGGGTGCGCGGGCCGAGGAACTCCTGCTCGGCGCGGTTGAGCACGATGGCGGCATCGGCGCGGCGGTAGGCGGCGGCCTCGGGCAGCACGCGGGTGCAGTAGTAGAGGATGCGGCGGTACCAGGGCTTGCGCAGCAACCCGGCACGATGATCG
>DATNED010000091.1:0-2427 GCA_035553115.1 Terriglobales bacterium
CACCGCCTCTTGATCAAAGATCGGCTTCCAGACCGTGCCCGCGTCGGTGGTTTTCCAGACCCCGCCCTCGGGCAGCGCCAGGTAATAGGTCGTCGGGTCGCCCGGCACGCCGCTGACGTTGTACACGTTGCCGGCGCGATAGGGTCCAATCGAACGCCATCGCATCCCGGCAAAGGACGCATCCTGCGCGCCCGCACTGATCGCCGCGATGAGGACAACCCACAAGACTCGGTTCCGCATCCCCCCACTGTCCCACTGTCGCTTGCCCCCTGTCCACTCTTCCCCGTTCCCTGTCGCGGGGGGCCACAATCGCCTACAACACCCCCAGCCCCACTACACCGTCAACGAATACCAGAGGCCCCGGCGATGATCCCAGAGAATCCGAATCCCACGACCGCCGATATGCTCCGCGATCTCGTCCGCGAAATCGCATTCTATGGCCGCGATCTGGCGAAGATGTTTGCCGCCGAGCTTGGCGAAAAATCCCGCTCCCTGGGAATGCTCGGCACGCTCGCCGGGGCGGCCGCCGTGCTGCTGCTTTTCAGCTTCGGCCTGCTCACGGTCGCGCTGGTCGGGGCGATCGCCTATGGGCTCGCGAGCTGGCGTTGGGCGCTGTTCATCGTAGGCGTGGGCTGGGGCATCCTCGGCCTGCTACTGCTGCTCCCGGTTGCCCATGCCCTCCGCCACGGCCTGCTGAACTTCGGCCACACCTCGCGCCGCATCCGCGAAGACTCCGAATACGTCAAGCGCAACCTCGCTGCCTAGGTGGCCGCGCCATCTCAGCTCGCGGCCGCTCGCAAGAAGAGCGCCAGCCCGAGCGCCAGCGGATCGAGCAACGACTGAACCCCGCTGAGGATCGTCACGTGATCGCGCCCGGGCACATACACCACCTGGGCATCGCCGCCGGCGGCTTCGACCCGCGCGGCCATGCGCTCGGCTTGCTCGCCGGCGCCGGGGTAGTCGAACTCGGCGTGGGCCAGGAAGAACGGCGGCAGCCCGCGCCCGTTCTCAACGAACGTGATCGGCGAAGCCTCGGCCCAGCGCGAACAATCGGCACCGAAGACGGGTTCGAGGTACTCACCCGCATCCTCGTACGCCCCCAGGTCGTAGACGCCGCTGATTGCGATCACGCCGGCGATCTCCGCCTCCGGCAGCAAGCCCGGCAGCAAACTTGGCTGCACCGCCAGCAGCGCCGCCAAATGCGCCCCCGAGCTGTGGCCCCCGAGGAACATCCCTTCGCGCCGCACGCCGCTCTCGCCGCTGTAGCGATGCACGCACGCGATCGCCGCCGCAACATCCTCGGCGGCCGCAGGGAACGGATGCTCGGGCGCCAGCCGATGGTTGGGAAGCGCGACCGCATAGCCGAACCCGCTCAGCAGCTCCCCCAGCGCCCGGTATTTGCGCTTGTCCCCGCCCCGCCAGCCTCCGCCATGAATAAAAACAAATAGCCTGGGATGGGGCCGCTCCGGCAGGAAAAGATCCAGCACTTGCCGCGGATGCGTCCCGTACGCCAGATCTTCGAGCAGCATGCCGTCATTGTATCGCCGTGCGTCATTTCGAAAGCGCCGCCCCGCTCCCAGCCCCCCCAGGGACATCCTTGAACACTTCCGGCGCGCGCTGCCCACGGATACCATCGAGTAATGCCGGAGAAACTCGTGACCGCGGACACGCTCGAGCCGATTCTCAAAGAACTGGGTGATTTGGGTATCGCGGCGGTCCAGGTGAAATGGCCAACCAAGGGTATTCCCGGCAACCATTTGTATCAGCCGCACCTGGAGGGCTGGGCCACATTCGCCCCTTGGAATCTCGATCCCATGATCCTCGAAATGCGGGATCGGATCATGTCCCGGGGCTACGTGGCGCTGGTGGACGGCCACCGCGCCTGGACGTTGATGTGGGCCTTTCGTCAGACCCGCAATCTCGCCGGCGAGGTTTGGGAAGCGGGGGTGTTTCAAGGCGCGTCTTCCTACTTATTGAAGTGTTTGGCGCTCGAACAGGTGGAACTCGGCGGAGCACCCACCACCATCCGCCTCTTCGACAGCTTCGAAGGCATGCCGGCAACCACGCCGGGCCTCGACCAACACTCGCCCGGCGATTTTGCCAATACCGCGCTCGCGGAGGTCCAAGCCGCGGTGGGCGCAGAGGATTGGATTCAATTTCACCAGGGCTGGATTCCAACCACATTCGCCGGCCTCGAAGCCTCGCAGGTCCGCCTCGCGCATATTGACGTGGATCTGTACCAATCAATCCTGGATTGCTGCGATTTCGTCTATCCGCGCCTGGTAGCGAACGGCATCATGGTGTTTGACGACTATGGCTTGGCGGAGTGCGCGGGAGCGCGCGCCGCGGTGGATTTCTTTTTCCGCGGCCGGCCGGAACGCCTCTTCCCCATGCTCAACGGCCAATGCCTCGTGATCAAGGCGCCCT
>DATNED010000092.1:0-50410 GCA_035553115.1 Terriglobales bacterium
GCGATCGAGGTCGCCGCCGGGCAGGCCGTCTTCGCCCCCAAGGGCGAGTGGGTGCGCTACTCGACCCCGAACGGCGCCGAGTACATCGCCGTCTGCATCCCGGCCTTCACGCCCTCCACCGTGCACCGCGACGCGGACTCCTAGCCCCTGCCCCCGGCGCTCTGCGCCAGCAGCGCGCGCGCGTGCTGCAGCGCGGTCGGGTCTTCGCTTTTTCCCGCCAACATGCGGGCGATCTCGGCCGCCCGCTCCGCGCCGCCGAGCGCAGCCACCGCGGTCCGCGTGCGCCCCCGCTCGGTGGACTTTTCGACCTGCAGGTGGTGATCGGCGAAGCTGGCGATCTGCGCCAAATGCGTCACGCACAGCACCTGAAAATGCGTCCCGAGTTGCTTCAGCTTCCGTCCCACCGCCTCGGCCGCGCGCCCGCCGATGCCGGCGTCAATCTCGTCCAGCACCAGCGTCCGCGCGGGCGCGCCGCGCCCGCCGGTCTTCGCCTGCTTCTCGACCACCAGATGCAGGCCCAACAGCAGCCGCGAAAGCTCGCCGCCAGAGGCGATGTCGGCCAGCGGCCGCAGCGGTTCCCCGGCATTCAGCGACGCCAGGAACCGAATCTGGTCGCAGCCGCTCGCGCCCCACGCGCAGGCATCGGCGAACTCGACTTCGAACCGCAGCGTCATCGCCAGCTCGGCGACCTCGTGCGTCAGGGCTTTGGCGAGGCGCCGGGCGGCGCCGCGGCGCGCCTTTCCCAGCTCCGCGGCCGCACTCTGGTACTCGGAGGCCGCCGCCTCGGCCGCGGCTTCTGCCGCCTGCAATGTCGCGCCTTCGAGTGCCTCGAGCTGCTCGCCGACGGAGGCACGGTGCGCGATCACCGCCTCCAGCGACGTTCCGTACTTCCGCCGCAGCCGCTCCAGAGCCGCCAGCCGCTCCTCGACCTGCGCCAGCCGCGCCGGCGACGCCTCGATCTTCTCCGAAAGGTCGCGAATCTGCTCGGCGACATCGCTGGCCTCGGCCCGCAATCCCTCCAGCCGCTTCCCCAACTCGCCCACCTCGGGCTGGTACCGCTCCCACTCCTGCACCTGCCGCAGCGCGGCCTTGATCTGCGTCGCCGCGGCCTGCTCGGAATCGTAGAGCGCCGCATAGGCGGCCTGGGCCGCGTTTACGATCCGCTCGGCATGCGCCAGCACGAGGCGCTCCTGTTCGAGCGCGGCGTCCTCGCCTGCCCGCGGGCGCACCGCGTCAATCTCCTGTGCCTGGAAGCGCCACAGGTCGGCCTGCTGCAGCCGCGCCCGCTCCTGCGATTGCAGTTCGGCCAGTCCCTCACTCGCCGCCCGCCAGCTTTGGAATGCCGTGCCCACAGCGCCGGTCTCGAGCCCGGCAAAGCGATCGAGCAGCGCCAATTGCGCTGCCGGCGTGAAGGCCGCCAGCGCCTCGTTCTGCGAATGGATTTCCCCCAGCCGCCGCGCCAGTTGTCGCAGCAGCGCCAGCGAGGCCAACTGGTGGTCCACAAACGCCCTGCTGCGCCCGGGGGAAACCTCACGCCGCAGCATGAGCGGGTCTTCCACCGCGGCCAGGCCGTTCTCCTCGCACCACGCCGCCGCCTCCGCGGCGCGGGCGAACGGCGTCGCGAAGCTTCCGGTCACGGTGGCCTGGCTTGCACCCGCGCGCACCGCTCCGGCTTCGGCCCGTTCCCCCAGCAACAGCCCGAGCGCGTCCACAATGATGCTCTTGCCCGACCCGGTTTCGCCGGTCAGCACGTTGAACCCCGGCGCGAATTCGATCGTCAGCTGCTCGATCAGCGCATAGTTCTCGATCTGGAGCGTATCGAGCATGGTTCTTGTCCACTATCCCCTGTCCACTCTCTACTGTCCACTGCCCGCTCTCTGTTATCCTGAGCACAAATCCACGATTCCCGCGGCATGCGGCGGGAAGGAGCGTTCTTGCCTCAATTTGTCCCGTACTTTGCCTGGATTTCGCCCGCCGACGCGATCACCAGCCTGGTGGCCAACACCGGCATCGTGGCCAAAGTGGTGCTCGCGATCCTGTTGCTACTCTCGGTTTACTCCTGGGCCATCATCTTCGGCAAGTGGAGCGCGCTCAAGGCTCGCAAGCGCAACACCCGGCGGTTTCTCCGCGCGCTCTACAAGGCTTCGCGCCCGGGCGAGCTGCACGCCGCGGTGGATTCGTTCCGCCCCTCCCCCGCCGCGGAAGTCTTCGAAGCCGGCTACGATGAATTCGAGCGCCAGTTCCGCCCCGGCGGCGCGCATAGCCTGCCCAGCGTCGAGCGCGCACTGCGCGCCGAAACCGGCGACCAAGTGAGCTTGCTCGAATCTCGCATGGGCTGGCTCGCGACCATCGCTTCGGCCAGCCCGTTTATCGGGCTCTTCGGCACCGTCTGGGGCATAATGGATGCCTTTCTCGACCTCGGCAACGCCGGCACTGCCACCATTCGCGCGGTTGCTCCGGGCGTGGCCGAAGCCCTCATCACCACCGCCGCCGGCCTATTCGCGGCCATCCCCGCCCTCATCGCGTACAACCAATTCGTCCACCAGATCAAGGAACTTTCCACCGCCACCGAGGAGTGCGCGCTCGTCTTCGCCAGCCGCGCCGAAGAGGCCGCCACCGCCTCCCGCGAACCCGTCGCCACGAGCCACTAGCCATCATGCCTAGCTCCCTCCAACGCGGCCCCGGCACCTCACTCGCCGAAATCAACGTCACCCCGCTGGTGGACGTCATGCTCGTTCTGCTGGTGATTTTCCTCATCACCGTCCCTGCGATCCAGAGCGGCATTCAGGTCTCGGTCCCCAAGACCCACAATACCGAGCAGTTGACGCAGAACCGCCTGATCGTCACCGTGGATCGCTTCAGCAACATCTACATCGGCGAGCAGCGTACCAACATCAAGACCATCGCCCGCGATTTGCAGAAGCACCTGCCCAACCCCACCGACAAAGAGATTTATGTCCGTGCCGACGAGCACGTGTCGTGGGGCACGCTGGCCGTTGTAATGGACGCCATCAAGTCCGGCGGCATGTCCACCGTGACCATGGTCACCCAGCCGTATGATCAGGCGCCCACCGGAGGCGGCGGCTGATGCGAGGCGAACGCGCTGCCACCGGCGGTATCGGCAGCCTGCTGGGCTCGCTCGCGCTCCACCTCGGCTTGGTAGGGCTGGTTGTCTACGGCGCCTGGATTGGCAAACTGCTTCCCCTGGGCGGCGCGCACCCCGGCACCGCCTCCGCCGGCACAATCGAGGCGCACATGGTGAGCACTTTGCCCGGCGGCGCAATCCCGATGCCGTCGCCGGTGGTCGCGCCCACCAAAAACCGGCTTGCCAACGATCTCGAGGCCGAGGGCATCAGCCGTCCGCACGCGGCTGCCGCCGACCGCCATTCGATTGCGCTGCCCGCATACAACCCCGAGTCCCTGGCCCGCAAAGAGGCGCTCAAAGACCTGCGCAAAATCGCCCAGGCCGACCGCGAAAAAAACGATGATCGGGTCGCCTACGGTGCCGGCGGCAAGACCTCGATCAACGCCACCTCCACAGCCCAGGGCCTTGGCGGCAACGGCGGCATGTCCTTTGGCGACGCCAACTTCGGCAATCTCTACACCGATTGGGTCAACCACCTCCGCGACCGCCTGCAATATTATTGGAGCCTCCAGCCCCGCGGCCCCGGCCTCCCGGCCGGCACCAAAGTCGTCGTCACGCTCACCGTCCACCAAAACGGCCAGGTGGATCGCATCGGCTACCTCAGCCGCTCCGGCTCGCTCGAAATCAACGGCATGGCGCTCGCCAGCGTTCAGCAGATGGCCGGTGCCGAGCGCTTCCCGCTTCCCGCTGGCTACAACAAATCCAGCCTGTCCGTCTCCGTCGCCTTCGAAGTCAATTAGCGGTGCGCCGCCACGTTCCATCCGTCCACGGCGACGCGCGGCCTGGCGCCGCCGAGGTCCTGCCTGCGGATCCGCACCGTCAGCGTCCGCGCCTCGCCTGGCAGCAGCAGCAGGTAGTTGTCGCTCCACCAGACCGGCAGCACCTCGTCTCCGCTTTCGCCCTTGGTCACACGCAGCCGCACCAGCAGCGCCGGCGTGCTGCCGCGGTTCACCACCCGCACCCGGCCGGCTTCCTCTTCACCCGAGGTCGCAAATGTCCCGCTCGCCTCGATTTGCGCCGCCGGCATGCTCGCCAATGCCGAGAAGTCCGCCGCGCTCGATTCCGGCGCGTAGAACCAGTTGGCGTTCTTCAGATCCAGCACATCGGGCTTCTCCGAGAGCCAATACGTGTTCGTGCTCACCCGCGCGCCTGCGGCATTGGTCAGCGTCAGTCGCAGTAGCGTGGTGCCAGGAAACTCCGGCAGCGTCCAGCCATCCCGACTTGACTGCGCCCCTGACTCCAGGCTCGCGCGATGCGAATACAGGCGCTTGCCGCTCAGGTCGTAGACCGCTGCCGCCGCCCGCAGCGCCGCGCTCGGCCGCAGTGTGTGGTTCACCAGCGTGATCTCGCGGTCGAAATCCGAGTATTGAATATGCAGCGGTTCGTTCGCCCGCTCCACGCCATAGTACCCGCCCCCCGGCCGCAGGTAGTAGTCGTAGAGGTGCCAAATCAGCGACGGCCAGCCGTTGTTGAACATCCATTGGATGACCCCGGTCGCCTCGCCCTGCCGTCGCCCGAACGCCTCGAACATCGCCCGCTCGCCCTCGTACGCGCTCGCCTGCGATTTCCAGTCGAAATCCGCGAGCGTCTCCGACGCCCCGTATCGAGCCGCGAGCGCCGCCTCGTAGCGGTGCAAATTCAAGAACTGGCCGCTGCCGGCATGGAAATTCCAATAGGGATCGTCCGCGCCTTGTCCGGGCCCCGTCCCGGTCCATAAATGGTCCTCCGGGATGAACTCCTTCAGGCTCTCGATCGGGGGTATTGCCGCTCCCGGGCTGGTCTCGGTGTTGAAGCCGCGCGCGCCGCCCAGTTGCGGTTCCTCCAGCCAGTACACCGGCGGCACGTAATCGTAGGGTCCGGTCATCTTCACCCCTGAAGCCTCCGTGATTTCGGTCTTCTTCGCCGACGCCGACGACAGAATCGGCTTCGGCCACTGCACCTCCTTCAGCACCTCCAGGTACGCCTGCTCGACTTGCGCCGGCGGCGGATTATCGCTGCCGTTCAGCCACACCAGAAGGCTCGGGTGTCCGCGCAGCCGCGTGGCCTGGTCGCGCAGCGACGCCGTCGCCACCTTCCCCTCGTCGCCCATCCACTTCGGCCACTCCTCCCAGTGGTCGCAGCAGCACCAACCCGCCATGATCAGGATTCCGTTCCGGTCGGCCAGATCGAAGAAGGCGTCGTCCATCAGCTTGCCCTCGAGCCGCAGCGTGTTCAGGTTCAGTTCTTTGGCGTAGCGGAAGTCGAGCGCCCACCGCGGTGGCCCGTGGGCGGAGTCGTCTCGCAGCAGCATGTCCGGCGTCCATCCGCCTCCGCGCACGTACAGCGGCCGGCCGTTGATGGTGAATTGCTCCGAGCCCTGCTCGTTCTTGTGCGCTTCAATCTGGTCTATTCCGAATTCCGTGTCGCTGCGATCGCTCACTTTTCCCGAGCTATCCACGAAGCGCAGATCGAGCGCATACAGCGCCGGCGCGCCCATGCCATGCGGCCACCACAAGCGCGGGTGCGTGATGCGCACCGGCACTTCGATCGTCTGCGATCCATGCGCTTCGATCGCGACCCGTTTCACGAACGCATGCCCCCCGATCCGGCCGCGCAGCGTTCCGCGCTGCTCGCTGCCGCTGGCGTTCACCAGCGTTGCCGCGACCGTCAGCGCTGCGCTCGCCACGCTCGGCAGCGGCAGCCTCGTCCGCACCCACGGATTGCGGATCGCCACCGGCCCGCTCGCCCGCAGCTCGACCTTCCCCCACAATCCCATGTCCTTGTCCGGCGGCATCGGGTTCCAGTCCACGAACGTGATGGCCAGATCTTGGACCCGCGGCGCAAACACCTCGACCGCCAGCGCATTCGCGCCCGCCTGCACCGCGGAGGTCACCTCGTACTCGAAGCGCCGGAACGTGCCCTGCGCCTCCCCGGCGCTTGCGAGTTGATGCCCGTTCAGCCAGATGTTGGCGCGGTAGTTGATGCCCTTGAAGTCGAGCCAAACTGTCTTGCCGGCGAATCCGGAGGGAAGCTGGAATTCGGTCCGGAACCACCACGGCACCGCGTATGGGCTGTCGCTCGGGATCTCCTCGTGCGAAAAATTGGCGCCGATCTTATAGCTCACCCCGGCGGCCTGCCGCAGGTTCATGCCATAGTCCGGGTCGGGCGCGAGTTTGTTCTCGACCAGCGCGTTGAACACGGTGGAAGGCACCGCCGCAGGAATCCATCCCGACGCGGCGTATCCCGGCGTCGAAATTTCCGCGCCATCCGTGGCCACCTTTGCCGACGACTGAATCATCCAGCCCGCATGCAACTCCACCGTCTGCCCGCCCAATAGCGCCGGTACCAGCAGCAGCAGCGCGAGAAATCTCATCGTCGCTGGTCCCGATTCCCTATTGCCCGCTGCCCACCGGTGGCCCGGTCGGCGCCGGAGTCGGCTGTCGCCGCGGCGCGAACTGCCGCGGGTCGCGCGCGAAGCGCGTCGCTTCCTGCTGCAGCCTTACCACCGTGGCGGTCTTCGTCTGTGTCCCCAGCATCCGCTGCAGCGAGGCGAACCCCGCCCACGCAGCCGCTCTCACCTCTGCCGGAGCGTTCTCGTTTGCCGCCAGGTCCATCAGCGCCTCGGCGACTTCGGTCTGCACCACGCCCTGCAGCGGGCTGGAAACCGGCGTCGCCGGAAACGCCTGCCCCAGCAGCGCGTTGATCACATCGCTCGCCGAAAGATCTTGGGTCCCTGGCGCCGACTCCAAGCGAATGGTTTCCAGCCGTTGCAGCCGCGCCGGATTCAACAGCCCGTCCACCACGATGTCGGTGATGGCGCGTGCCCCGTCAAATGGATCGAACAGGTACCCGGAGGAGGACCGGAACCGCTCGGTGCGCTCCACCCGGTTCTGCGTCTCGAGCGGCGCCAGCTCCGCCCACAGCCCCGGCGGAATCGCCATCTCGCTCGGCCGCAACGCGGCCAACTCCATGCGCAGCGCTTCGCGTTGCCCGGCCTCGGGCCACACCTGGATGACCTTCTGCCCGTCCCCGGCCAGCGCCGGCGGAATCTGCGCTCCACCGATCACGTTCATTCCCGCCAGCAGTCCGTACTGGTGGAACAAGTACACCAGCGCAAAGCGGTTCGCCAAATCGCTCGCCGGCTCGCCGGCTTGTAGCATCCGCGGCCCATACTGCTTCATGAGCGCGTCCCGCACCGGCACCACTTCCCGCAGCCAGCTCACCGGATCGGTGCCGTCGTCATACGAGTTCCAGCGCGCGTCTTGTCCGCTGCCCCACACGATTCCCTTCGAGATCATCTCCTGCACGGTCGCGGCTTCGCTCGACGCCGGTCCATAGCCCCACTGAATTGCGATCTTGTCGTAGCTGCCCACGCCCTGCATGTAGGCATCCGACAAATCCGCGGTGCCGTCCGCACGGATATGCACGCGCGGCGCGAAATAGTCCATCACCGAGCCCCGGCCATAGGTCGAGGCCAGGAAGTTGTGCTCGAGCCCCAGCACGTGCCCCATTTCGTGGCACGCGAGCAGTGCAATCCGGTCGGTCATGGACTGTTCTTCGCTCAGTTGGGGATCCATGCCGTCGAGCCCGGCAAAGCTGTCGAGTCCGGCGTCGCGCACGCCGTCTTCGAGGTCGTCGCCGCCGCCGGTCGCCGCCGCGCCGGGCAGCAGCGCGTCCCAGTAGTTGTGAACAGTCCGCATGCGATGGCTGTCGAGCTGCACCACCGCGTGCAGCAGCTCGCCCGTCCTCGGGTCCGACTGTCCCTGTCCCACCGACCAGCCCCGCCCCTCGCGGTTCGTCCATTGGATGGTCGAGTAGCGGAAATCGTTCGGGTCCGCCCCCAGCGGCAGATCCTTGATCACCAGCGCATTGCGGAAGCCGGCCTGCAGAAACGCGTCATTCCACCACAGCGCCCCGCGCCGGATCGCGCTCCGCAGCGGCTCCGGAATCGCCTGATCCAGGTAGAACGTGATCGGCTCGACCGGATCGCTCACCGCTGCCGCCGGGTCCTTCTTGACAAGGCGCCAGCGGTTAATGACCTGACGCACCAGCGTGCGATCGAAAGGCCGCGAAAAATCTTCGAATGTCTGGGTGAAATACCCCACACGCGGATCGAATTCCCGCGGCGTGTATCCCGGCGGCGGCAGCTCGACGAACGACTGGTGGATCTTCACCGTCACGATGCCTTCATCGGCGCCGGTCGAGACCCGCGCGCCCTCAGCCACGAATGTCAGCAGCGCTTCGGTCTCGGTGTTCTTCGGAAACGCATGCGTGTGCTCGAGCTCGAGCGTGCTCCGCGCCGGGTCGAGCCTCCAGGTCGCCTGCGGCGCCCCGCCCCGTCCGGCTGCGCCGGGGTTCGGCGGCAGCCCAGGCGCCGGCGCGCGCAGTTGCCGCCCGGTGCCGGTGGTGTCGGTCAACACCAGCGGGTTGGCGTTCACGGTGAGCGTGCCGTTCGCCTCTGAAATAATCGGCAGCGCCGCCAGCACTGCGCTCGGGAAGCTGTCTTCCACCGAGTGCTGCAGCTCCGCCGTGCCGTCGCTGGCGCGGAAGCTGGAGTTCTCCTCGATCACCAGCACCTTGTTTCCCGCGCGCTCGAACCGGCACAGCGAGGTGGGTCCCACCGTCCCCCGGTCGCCGCCGCCTTGCAGCGATCCCACGCCGCCATCAAACCCGGTGAAGCGCAGAAACTCCTGGCTCATCCGCTCCGGCGTCAGCGTGAACTCGAGCACGTCGGCCTTCGCGTTCCATTGGAACGGAATGAACCCCGCCTCTTGGGCCGCGGCCCCGATCCCCAAAATAATGAATAGCGCGGCAAGCTTCCCGAATCTCATATGCTTGGAAGAATACCCTATGCTCCGTCGCCTCGGTGCCCTTTCTGCCGTGCTGTTCCTCGCCCTCGCAGCCGGTGCCTGCAGCGCCCATTCCAAGCCTTCGTCCATCGAGACCAAGATTGCCAACGCCGCCAAGGACGTGGTGATTCCCTTCGAGGCCGAAAGCGCGGCCAACCCCACCCCCAACACCGACCTCTCCATCGCCCAGGGCCGCCAGGTCTTCGTCGCCCATTGCGCGATGTGCCACAGCACCGACGGCAAGTCGCAAAACCAGTTGGGCCTCGCGATGTATCCCCCTGCGATGGATTTGACCTCGCCGCATGTCCAGAGCTGGAAAGACCAGGATCTCGACTGGATCATCCAGAACGGCATCCGGCTCACCGGCATGCCCAGCTGGCAGGGCATCCTCACCCCCGACGACACCTGGAAGGTGGCCCGCTACATCCACGCGCTGCCGAAAATGACGCCGCAAAAGCTGGCCCAGCTCGACGCCCTCGTCGCCCCGCTCGCCCCTGAAATGCCCGCTCCCGCCGCTCCCGCCGCCAACCAGGAGCAGCAGATCGCCCTCGGCCGGCGCCTCATCCACCAAGAGGGCTGCCTGATGTGCCACAAGTTCAATGGCGAGGGGCAAGACGTCGGCCCCGACCTCACCCGCGAAGGCACCCGCGGTCGCACTCCCGCCTGGCTTGCGGGCCACTTCAAGAATCCTCCCGCCTTTTCGAAGGACTCCATGATGCCGGCCTTCGACCACCTCTCCCCCGCGCAACTGAACGCCCTCGTCGCCTTGCTCGAAAGCGCCAAAGGCCCGGCAAAAAAGTAAAATAGGAGCGTGGGCGCCCTACTCACCATCGCCAACCGCGCCTTTTCCTCCCGCCTTCTGGTAGGCACCGGCAAATACGCCAGCATGGAGCAGACCGCCCGCTGCGTCGCCCTTAGCGGCGCCGCCATGGTCACCGTCGCCGTCCGCCGCGTCAACATAACCGACCGCGGCCGCGAGAACCTCCTCGACTTCCTCGACCTCAGCCAGGTCGCGATCCTTCCCAACACCGCTGGATGCTACAGCGCCGAAGACGCCGTCCGCACTGCCCGGTTGGCCCGTGAGGCCCTCGACAATCCCTGGATCAAGCTCGAAGTCATTGGCGACAAGGACACGCTCTTCCCCGACACCCACGCGCTGCTTGAGGCCACCCGCACCCTCGTCGCCGAGGGCTTCATCGTTCTCCCTTACACCAATGACGATGTCATCGTCGCGCAGCGCCTGGTGGATGCTGGCGCAGCCGCGGTCATGCCCCTAGCTGCGCCCATCGGCTCCGGCCTTGGCATTCAGAACCCGGCAAACCTGCGCATCCTGCGCCAGCGCATCACCTCGGTGCCGCTGATCGTGGATGCAGGCGTGGGCTGCGCCTCCGACGCCGTCCGCGCCATGGAACTCGGCGCCGACGGCATCCTCATGAACACGGCCATCGCCGCCGCTACCAAGCCCGAAGAGATGGCGGTCGCGATGAAGTTCGCCGTCGAAGCCGGCCGCCGCAGCTTCGAAGCCGGCCGCATGCCGGCCAAGCTCTACGCCTCCGCTTCGTCCCCGGTGGAAGGAACCCTCGCCTAGCGCGAAGCTCTCGCCGCGGCACCCGCCGCCGGCGCCGCCGAATAGGTGTAAATCACTTCCCCTGGCCGGGTCAGATGAAGCTGCTTTCGCGCGATGTCTTCGATGGCATTCGGATCGGTCTGCAGCGCGTGCACCTGCTGGTTCAGCTCGCGGTTCTGCGCCTCAAGCGCCTTCACCCGCGCTTGCTCCTGCGCGTTCGCCGCCTCTTGCTGGCGCAGCGCCACGAAGCCCATGCCGGCCTCGCCCGCCGCCCACAGCACCAGCGCTGCCACGGATGCCATCATCAGGTATCGCAATGCTCGCTTCACAGTTCTACTCTATGAAGGACGCCTCCCGCGCGGCAAGGGGAGTATCTCAACCGTGAACACCGATCCGATCTTCGTCCATGTCCATTGCTCGACCCGCGAAGAGGCCACCCGCGTCGCCGACGCCCTCCTCGAACGCCGCCTTGTCGCCTGCGCCTCCATCGGCGCGCCCGTCGCCTCACGCTACTGGTGGGAGAGCAAGCTCGACGAGGCCCAAGAGGTGCCGCTTACGCTGAAGACAATCCGTGCCAACTTTGCCGCCGTCGAATCCGTCGTCCGTTCGCTCCACTCGTACACTACGCCCGAAATCGTCGCCTTTGCGGCAGCCGAAATCAGTTCCGATTACGCCGACTGGCTAGTCGAAGCGGTGCACGACCCGATACCGCGGCCGTGAAACTGCCGCAATCGCGCTGGACGTCGCGTAAAGATGGAATCCCTCCACCGGACACCTGCCCCACGTCCCACCCTCGCGCGGCGTCTCAACATCCTCCTTCGGCCGCGCCACGGTCACGTGCGGTCGGTACGGCCGCGTCTCTCGCGGAACGCCGCTGCGCCCCATCACCTCTTCCGCCAACCGTTCCAAATCCGCGTTCCTCTCAACCTCAGCCCACAGCACGCCCTTGCGCCGAAATCCAGTCACGTTGACGCTGAACCGCGGCACGCGGATCTCGCCCAGCGCCGCAACCAACCCCGGCAGCTGCTCCGGCCCAACATTTCCCAGAAATTGCAGCGTGATATGCAGGTCGTCCGCCCGCTCCCACTTCACTCGCGGATACTCCCGCCTCCACCCCTCGATCGCCTCTTGCAGCCGTGCCAGCGCCTCTCCAAGCACTGGGACTCCGACGAAAAGCCGTCCCGATTTCGCTACTTTTTCCACCGCAGGACAGGAGACCGCGCCGCCGCCACTTCGTCCAGCCGGCTGATTTTCGTCGTATGTGGCGCGTTGGTCACGGTGGCGGGCTCGGTCTGCGCCTCTTCGGCGATCGCCTTCATGGCGGCGATGAACTCGTCCAGCTCCGGCAGGTTGGCGCTCTCGGTGGGCTCGATCATGAGCGCGCCCCGCACCACCAGCGGAAACGAAACCGTATACGGATGGAAGCCGTAATCAATCAGCCGTTTCGCGATGTCGCCCGTGTGCACTCCCTTGGGCGCTTGCAGCGCATCGCTGAATATGACCTCGTGCATCGAAGGCGTGGGATAGGGCAGCGCATAGCTCCCCTCGAGCTTCTTGCGGATATAATTCGCGTTCAGCACCGCGTCTTCTGTGGTTTGCAGCAGCCCGTCGCAGCCGTTGGCCATGATGTAGGCCAGCGCGCGCGTGAACATCCCGAAATTCCCGTAGAACGCCCGCACCCGCCCGATGCTCCTCGGCCGGTCATATTCCAGGGTGGGCTTTCCGTCGCGCGTCGTCAGCACCGGAATCGGCAGGAAGGGCTCAAGCTCGCGCTTGACCGCCACCGGCCCCGCTCCCGGTCCGCCGCCGCCGTGCGGCGTCGAAAACGTCTTGTGCAGGTTCAGGTGCATCACGTCCACGCCGAAATCGCCCGGCCGCGACCGCCCCACCAACGCATTCATGTTGGCGCCGTCCATATAGAGCATGCCGCCGCGCTCGTGCACCAGGTCGGCGATGCGATGAATGTCCTCCTCGAAAATCCCCAGCGTGTTGGGGTTGGTCAGCATGAGCGCGGCGACCTCGCCGGTCATTTGGCGCTCCAGGCTGGCCATGTCCACGGTGCCCGTCGCGTTCGACTTCAGGTTCTCGACCTGGTAGCCGGCGATCGCCGCGGTCGCCGGGTTGGTCCCGTGCGCCGAGTCGGGGATCAGCACCTTCTTGCGCGCGTCCCCGCGCGCGCGCAGCGCCTCCCGCACCAGCAGGATGCCCGTCAGCTCTCCCTGCGCGCCCGCCGCCGGCTGCAGCGTGATCGCATCCATGCCGGTGATCTCGAGCAGGTACTGCGAAAGCAGCTGCATGATCCGCAGCGCTCCGCCCGACAGCGCCTCCGGCTGCAGCGGATGCCCGTCGCCCAGACCCTCGATCCGCGTCACGTGCTCGTTCACCCGCGCGTTGTACTTCATCGTGCACGAGCCGAGCGGATAGATCCCCGTATCCACGCCGTAGTTCCACGTGCTCAGGCGCGTGTAATGGCGGATCACTTCGAGCTCGCTCAGCTCCGGGAAATCGGGAATCTCCTTGCGCGTCGCCGCCAGCTTGGCCGCCGGCACGTCCAGCTCGGGAAGCTGGTACCCTTTCTTCCCCGGCGAGGAGATCTCGAACAGCAAGTCCTCGTTTTGAACAATGTGGCGCGAGGCCCGTGTCGGTTTCATGCGGAGGCCCCCAGCAGCTTCGCGAGCGCATCCAGCTTCGCCCGCGGAATGATTTCGGTCGCGCACACCAGCAGCGCATTCCCCAACTCCGGGTAATCGCGCTTCAGGCTCAGCCCCGGGATGATCTTTTCCTTCCACAGGCCCGCCTCGATCTCCGCCAGCGGCCGTTTCAGCCGCACCACGAACTCATGGAACCTCGGGGCAGGGAACAGCACCTCGAGTCCCGCCTTGGCCGCCGCGCCCGCCGCATACGCCGTCTTTGCGGCATTTTGCTCGGCAAGCTCGCGCAGCCCCTGCTTGCCGTAGGTGGCCATGAACATGGAGGCCATCAGCGCGCACAGCGCCTGGTTGGTGCAGATATTCGAGGTCGCTTTCTCGCGCCGGATGTGCTGCTCCCGCGTCGAGAGCGTCAGCACGAACCCGCGCCGCCCTTCGCCGTCCCGCGCCTCGCCCACCAGCCGCCCCGGCATGGCGCGCACGAATTTCTCCCGGCACGCCAGGATCCCGGCGTACGGCCCGCCGAACCCCACCGGAATTCCAAAGCCTTGCAGTTCCATGGCTACGATGTCCGCGGCTTCCGGCGGCGGCAGCACGCCCAGCGAAACCGGATCCGAAATCACCGCCACCAGCAGCGCGCCCGCCGCGTGCGCAATCGCGGCCGCCGCTTCCCAGTCTTCGATGGTGCCGAAGAAGTTTGGCGACTGGATCGCCACCGCCGCCGTCTCCGCCGTCACCGCCTTCTTCAGCGCCGCCATCTCCACCTGCCCGCCCGGCAGGTAGGCGACTTCTTGCTGCGGAAAATCCCGGCACCGCGTCAGCGTCTGAAGCACCTGCCGGTACTGCGGGTGGATGCTCTTCGCCAGCACGAACCCGCTCCGCCCCGTAACTCGGGCCGCCATCATGCACGCTTCCTGCAGCGCGGTCGAGCCGTCGTACATCCCGGCGTTCGCGACCTCCTGCCCCGTGAGCTGGCAGATCATCGTCTGGAATTCAAAAATAGACTGCAGCGTGCCCTGGCTGATCTCCGGCTGGTACGGGGTGTACGCCGTGAACCATTCCCCGCGGCCGATGAGGTTGTCCAGGTGGGTCGGCCGGAAGTGGTGGTAGGCCCCCGCTCCCAGGAAGGAGGTGAAGCCCGGCGCGCACTCGGCCGCAGCCTCGCGGAAATATCCGATGATGTCCGCCTCGGCCTTGCCCTTGGGAATATTCAGCGGCCGCGCCAGCCGGCAGTATTCAGGGATATGGGAGAAGAGCTCGTCAATGGACTCCAATCCCAGCTCGTCGAGCATGCGCCGACGAAGCGGATCTGCGGTCGGCAAATACCGCACTAGTGCGACGCCTCTTGCTCGGACACGAACTTCTCATACGCCGCCGTGTCCATCAGCTTCGATGCCTGCGCGGGGTCGCTGACCTCGGCCTGGATCAGCCATGCCGCTCCGTGCGGATCCTGGTTCAGCAGCTCGGGCGACTTCGCCAGCGCCTCGTTGATCGCGGTCACTCTGCCGCTGATCGGCGCAAACACCTCCGACACCGCCTTCACCGACTCCACCGTGCCGAACGCCGCCCCGGCGGTCAGCTCCGCGCCCACCGGCGGCAGCTCGACGAACACGATGTCGCCCAGTTGGTTCTGCGCAAAATCGCTGATTCCGATCTTGGCGGTTTTCCCGTCCACCGCGACCCATTCATGCTCTTTCGTGAATCGAAACCCTTGCGGATATCCCATGTCTGTTTCCCTGACCTCTATTTCGTCCGCTTGTAAAACGGCAGCGGCACGATCCGTGCCTTCGCCGTCCGCGCGCGGATTTGGATCTCGATTTCGGTCCCCGGCTGCGCCAGCGCCACCGGCACATACGCCATGCCCAGATTCTTGCCCAGAAACGGCGCCGGACCGCCGCTCGTCACCTGTCCCACCCGTTTGCCGCCATGCAGCACCGGATACCCGTCGCGCCCGATTCCGGCCTCGATCATCTCGAAGCCCACCAGTTGCCGCTGCAGTCCGCGTGCCGATTGCTCTTCGATGGCCCGCTTGCCCAGAAACTCCGGCTTGCCCAGCTTCGTGATCCACGCCAGCCCGGCCTCGATCGGCGTGGTGGTGTCGTCAATCTCGTGCCCGTAGAGCGCCATGCCGGCTTCCATGCGAAGCGTGTTGCGCGCCCCCAGCCCGCACGGAATCAATCCCTCGCCGCGACCGGCCTCGAGCAATCCGTCCCAGACCTTCTCGCTGTGCTCGGGGTCGAAGTACAGCTCGAAGCCGTCTTCGCCGGTGTAGCCCGTCCTGGAAATGATGCAATCCACCCCCAGCACCTTTCCGGTCGTGAACCAGTAGTACTTGATCGGCGATAGCGCAATCGAGGTCAGCGGCTGCAGAATCGCCACCGCCCGCGGCCCCTGGATCGCCAGTTGCGTGTATCCGTCGCTGACGTTCACCACCTGCGCGTCGAAGCGGTTCTGCTGGCAGATGTACTCGAAGTCCTTGTCGCAATTGGACGCATTCACCACCAGCCAGAACTGCCGGTCGGTGAATTTGTGCACCAGCAGGTCGTCCACGAACGTGCCCTGCGCAGTCATCAGCCCGCTGTACTGGGCCTGGTCGAGATTCAGTTTGCTGGCGTCGTTCGAGGTCACGTGCTGCACCAGCGCCAGCGCCTCGGGTCCCTGCACCGAGAGCTCGCCCATGTGGCTGACATCGAACAGCCCGGCCCGCTGCCGCACCGCCTTGTGCTCGGGGATGATTCCCGAATACTCCACCGGCATGTCCCATCCCCCGAATTCGACCATCTTCCCCCCCAAGCGCCGGTGCGCGGCGTTGAGGGCAGTGCGGCGGATCGGTGCCGGTGCAGGGGTGGTCATCTCGCTCACGGACGCTCCAGGTGAATTGTTTACGTTAGCATGGGGAGTGCAACCGGAACAACAAGCTGAAGCGACGGCCGCGTACGCTTCCGCCCACCCCCAATTCGCCAAATCCCATCACTTCCGGAAGCTCCGCTTCGGCCTCCCGCTGACCGTCTCTTCGGTCGGCATCGGCACCTATTTGGGTGCCCCCGATGCCGCCACCGACGAAGGCTATGCCGCCGCGCTCCGCGCGGCCATTGCCGGGGGCATCAACCTTGTGGATACCGCCATCGTCTACCGCCAACAGCGCAGCGAGCGCGTTATCGGCCGCGTGCTTGCCGAAACCATCGTTCCGCGCGAGCAGTTGGTCGTCTGCACCAAGGCCGGCTACCTTCCCGACGGCGGCCACTCCCTCGCACCCGTCTCGCTTGCCCAGCAGTTCGAGCAGAGCCTGGCCAATCTTCAGCTCGATGTCGTTGACGTCTTCTATCTCCACAATCCCGAGGAGCAGCAGGGCCAGCTCAGCCGCGAGGAATTCTACCGCCGCCTTCGCCTTGCCTTCGAGATGCTCGAAAAGCAAGTCGCCGCCGGTCGCATCCGCGCTTACGGAATCGCCACGTGGAGTGGACTTCGCGTCCCGCCGGACGCCCGCGACTACCTCGACCTCAACCGCATGGTGCTCCTCGCCCGCGAACTCGCCGGCGACGCCCATCATTTTCGCTTTGTGCAGATGCCCTACAATCTGGCCATGCCCGAGGCCTACACCCTGCTCAATCAAACCGTCGAGAAGCCGCCCTACGTCTCGACCCTCAACGCCGCCTTCCGCCTCGGCCTCCAGGTCATCGCCTCGGCCAGCCTGATGAACGGCCGCCTCGCGCGCCTCCCCGACGAGGCCCGCGCCCACCTTGCCCAGTTCCTCCCGCCCTCGGCGTCCGACGCCGAGCTCGCCCTCCAATTCGTCCGCTCGACCTCAAGCGTGGCCGCCGCCCTCGTCGGCATGTCCAACCCCGACCATGTTGCCCACGCCCTCCGCGCGGCCGCTACTCCCCCCTCGCCCCCCGCCCTCCTCGCCCGCCTCCTGCAAAGTTAATGCGCCCCCTCTCCCTCACCCTCGAAGTGGATGGCCTCGAGCTTCCCGCCGTCTTTACTGCGCCCGATGCCGCTTCCTCCGCACTCTTGCTCATCCCCGGCTCGCTCAACTCCGATGCGGATGGCAACTTCGCCCCCATGTTCCCCGGCCAGCCGGCCATGCACACCTGGGTTTACAAGAATCTCGCCGAGCACCTCGCCGCTCGCGGCATCGCGGTCCTGCGCTTCTCGAAATCCGGCCCTGGCACCAAGGCCGTGCTGCGCAATCCCGAGCTATTCAAGGCGAAATACAGCAATTTCCTCCAGCGCGTCACCGTCGCCTCGGCCTTCCTCGACGAGCTCCTCCGCCGCGCCCCAGGGCGCACCATCGCGATCGCCGGCCACAGCGAAGGCTCGGTCGTCGCCACCCTCCTCGCTCAGCGCCGTCCAGAAGTCCAGCGTCTCGTCCTGCTCTCGGGCCCGAGCAAGCCCCTGCTTCAGCTCATGATCTGGCAGCGCCGGGTCGCCGGCGAGGGAACCGAAGCTCAGTTCGCCGAAGCCGCGGCCTGGGCGCGCGACTATGCCGCCGATCGCCCCTTGCCATCAGACATGTCCGCCAACCCGCTTGCCTCGATGATCGGCTTTTGGACCCAGCCCGGCAATCGCCCCTACCTGCACAGTCTCGAGTGCGTGGATCCCTGCGCCGAGCTTGCCCGCGTCACCCAGCCCGTGCTCATCGTGCAAGGCGGACGCGACCTCTCGGTTATTGATGCCAACGCCGATCTGCTCCGGCAGGCCCAGCCCCGCGCCGAAATCGCCCGCTTCCCGGAGCTCTCGCATTTCTATAAGCGCTCTCCCGCAGGCCTCTCGCAGCAAGAGTCCATGGCCATCTCTGAAGAATCCGACCCCGCTGTCGCCGAGGCCATGGCCGCCTGGCTGCGCCCTCTTCAGTAGCTCGCTTCGGCCACTTCGGCGGCGTCGCTGCGGAACAGCGCGCTGTAGTCCTTCACCGTCACATCGAGCTTCCGGGCCTTGGTCTTTTCGGTGATCTCGGCCAGCACCGCCTCCAGCGCCATCGCCCCGCGGTCCTTCTCCTGGTACGTCCGCACCGAGACCATTCCGCTCTCGGCCTCGCGCTTCCCGACGACCAGCATGTAGGGAATCTTGCGCAGCTCCGCCTCCCGGATGCGGTAGCCGATTTTGCTCTCTGCCGCCATCATCTCCGTCCGCACGCCCGCCGCCTCGCATCGCTCAGCCACCTGCCGCGCCGCTGCGTCCTGCCCCTCGGCGATCGGCAGCACTACGGCCTGCACTGGCGCAAGCCACGTCGGCAGCGCTCCGGCGAAATGCTCAATTAGGATTCCTAGGAACCGCTCCACTGATCCGAACAGCACCCGGTGGATCACCACCGGTGTCTTCGGCAGGTTGTCGCGGTCGGTGAACTCGAGCTCGAACCGCCGCGGCTGGTTGAAGTCGAGCTGCACCGTCCCGCACTGCCACTGCCGCCCCATCGAGTCGTGGATCATCACGTCAATCTTCGGTCCGTAGAACGCCCCGCCGCCGGCGTCCACCTTGTAGGCGAGCTTCATCTGCGCCAGCGCAAGCCGCAGCGCCTCCTCGGCCTTCTCCCACAGTACGGCCCCGCCCATCGCCTTCTCCGGTTTGGTCGAGAGCGTTGCCGAGTACTTCAAACCGAAGAACGAGTACACCTGATCCATCAATTCCATCACCCGCACAATCTCGTCCTGCACCTGGTCCTCGTGCAGATAGATGTGTGCGTCGTCCTGGCTGAACACCCGCACCCGCATCAGCCCGTGCAGCGCCCCGGCGTCTTCGTTTCGGTGCAGCAGTTGACCCTCGCTGATGCGCAGAGGCAGCTCGCGGTAGGAGTGCTGCCGCGACTTGTAGTACAGCATCGTGTCCGGACAGTTCATCGGCTTCAGCGCCATGGTCGCCTCGGCCTCGCCGCGCTCGTGAATCAGGAACATGTCCTCGCGGAAGTGCTCCCAATGCCCCGAGGTCTCGAACAGCTCCTTGCGGTAGATCACCGGGTTCATGATCTCGATGTACCCGGCCTTCTTGTGCGTCTCCCGCCACAGCTTCCGCAGTTGCTCCCGCACCTCGACCCCCCGCGGATGCCAGAACGGACACCCCGCCGACCAGGGATGGAAGCTGAACAGATCCAGCTGCAGACCCAATTTCCGGTGGTCCCGCGCCTTCGAGTCCTCGAGGAACTGCAGATACTCCGCCAGCTCGGCCTCGGTCTCCCACGCCGTGCCGTAGATGCGCTGCAGCATCGGCCGCTTCTCGTCCCCGCGCCAGTACGCTCCCGCCACCGACAGCAGCTTCACGTGCCCGCACACCCCGCCATCCGCCACATGCGGACCCGCGCACAAGTCAATGAATCGGTCTTGCTTATACAGCGAGACGTTGGCGTCGGCGATCCCGGCCAGCAGCTCGAGCTTGTACGGCTGCGCCCATTCCTGGAATAGTTCCATCGCACGCGGCCGCGGCAGCTCGGCCCGGTAGAACTGCGGGTTGCGCCCCACGATCTTGCGCATCCGCTTCTCGATCTCCGGCAGATCCTCCTCGGAAAGGCTGCGCGATAGCTCCATGTCGTAGTAGAAGCCGTTCTCGATCGGCGGCCCGATGGCGAGCTTCGCGTCCGGGAAGATCTCCCGCACCGCCTGCGCCATCACGTGCGATGCCGAGTGCCGGATGCGCCGCAGCCGTTCCTGTCGCGGCAATCCCGCCGGCGGCAGGTTCTCGCTCCACGCCACTTCCGAAAGAATTTGATCCGCCAGTCCGGGCATCCATCAATCTTATCGCGGCCGGGCCCCCGCCCCTATTTCCTTTTGCCGCTCTGAGCCGCAGTCCCCGCCTTCGAATCCACCTGGGCGAGCAGCGTTTTCACTGCCGCCGCCAGCTGCGCATCTTCGCCCGCCTGCCAGCTTCCGATCGGGTTCTGCACCTCGACATCCACCGGCCGCGGATGCAATTCCATGTCTTTTCCGTTGTGGTCGAGGATCCTGGTGGAGGGCAGCCGCAGGCTCGAGCCGTCAATCAGGTTCACATTCGAGGTGAAGATGATCCAGCCCGCCGTCGGCACTCCCACCACTTTGCCCAGGTGCATTGCCTCGTAGCCTTCGGTGAAATCCTCCGAGTCCGAGAGCGAGTTCTGGTTGGTGATCAGCACCGTCGGCTTCTCCAGAGCCCGCTGCCCCAGCGCCACCCGCGCCGGCCCCTGCGGAAATCCGCGCGGAATCATCGTCAGGTACGGATGCCGCGTCAGCACATCCAGCGCATACGCGTTCACGAACCCGCCGTTGTTGTTGCGCACGTCCACTACCACGCCCTTCTTGGCGAAGTCGGTCGAGTCCAAGTCCACATACAGCTTGTCCAGCGCCGCCTGCGACATGTCGATCATGTGGATGTACCCCAGCGCTCCCGCGCTCAGCTTCTCCACCGCTTCGCGATTGTGCTCCACCCAGGCGGCATAGATCATGTTCTTGCCCGCCGCAGACGCGACGGGCTTGATTGCCACGGTGCGCTCGCCGCCGGTCCCGCTCAGCTTCACGTTGAGCTTCCGCCCGATCGTGCTGTCCAATATCTGGTCCAGGTTCGTCTGCGGACCGATCGCGGTGCCATCCACGGCGTCCAGGCAGTCGCCCACCCGCACCCCCGCCAGCGCCGCCGGTCCCAGCGGCACCACTTCGGTCGCGCACAGCTTGCCTGCGGTTTCAAATTCGACCCGGTCGAACATCAGCCCGATGTGCCCGGTCGAGCTCCGGCGCCCGCCTGCCGGCGCATTGATGCCCGAGTGCGACGAATTCAAATCCCCGATCATCTCCGATAGCACCCAGCGCAGATCGTCCGGCGTCCGCGCCCCGGCGACTTCCGGCGCATACCGCGCCCGCACCGCGTTCCAGTCGGTTCCATTCATCGCCGCGTTCATGTAGTTGTCGCGCAGGTACCGCCACGCTTCGGCGAAGATTTCGCCCTTCTCCTGGTTGAAGTCCACGTCGAGTTGCGCGCTCACGTCCACCGCCCGCGCCTGTCCGCCGGTCACGGCGATGTGGCTGATGCGTCCGCCGTCGAGATAGTAGATTTCCTTCGAGTCCGCCGTGAACTGCAGCGAGCGTTTGCCGCTGGTCGTGGACGTCAACTGCCGCGGCCCCTGGTTCTCGCCGCCTCCCCGTCCTCCCCGTCCGCCGCCGCCGGACGCCGCGGCCTCTTCGTCCAGCGATTCGACGTAGATGTTCCCGCCGCGTCCACCCTCCGAGCTGACGTAGGCCAGCCATTTCCCGTCGGGCGAAATCACCGGCTCGCGCGCATCCAGCATCGGCAGCAGGCTCATGCGCTGCGAAATCCCGGTGTACACCGGATCCGGCGTCGGTGTCGCCGCCGGCTCCCCTGCCGTGCCCGCTCCTCCCCGTCCGCCCCGCCGTCCGCCCGTCGGCTCGTTCTCGAAGAGCTTCTGGAACAGGTCTTCGCGGAACACTGGCGGCCGCGGCTGCAGGTCCACGCGCGCGATCCTCGTGGATTCCGTCCGCTGACTGGTCTGCAGCAGCAGGAATTTTCCGTTCGGGCTCCACACCGGGTCCGAGCTGTTCTCGTTCGCCAGGAAGCTCACCTGCTGCGGCTTCCCTCCGCTCGCCAGCACGATGTCGGCGTTCGGGAACCAGCCGTCGGCGGCATCGAGGTAGGCCAGGTACTTGCTGTCCGCCGACCATGCGAACGGCTGCCGCCCGCCCAGCGGCGGCAGGCTGCCGAAGTACCCCTGCGCTGCCACGCTCTCTTGTCCGCTCGCCAAATCCAAGATCACCGCCTGCGTCTCGCCCCGCTGGAATACGAGCTTCTTGCCGTCGGGCGAATACACAAGGTGGTTCTCGTCGCTGTCGCCTCGCGTCAGCGCGCTCTCCTGTTTCTTGTCAAAGTCGTACTGATAAATGTGGTTGCGCCCGTCCCGGTCCGACACATATGCCAAGTGATGGTTGTCCGGCGACCATTGCAGATCGAATTGCAGCCGCCCGGTGTGCGTCACCCGAATCGCCTCGCCGCCGCTCTCGGTCCCGGTGGCGAACACCTCCCCGTGCGCCACGAAAGCCACTTTTTTGCCGTCGCGCGACACCGCCATCTCGGTCACGTTCGTGACCGTCTCCTGCGTCACGCTGGGCGCACCCGGCGCGCCCTCGAGCGTGATGGCCACTGCCGCCGCCTTCCCGTTGCCGGTGTTCATCTTCCAAATACCGAAATCGCGCTCGAATACGACTTCTTTTCCTCGCGCACCGATCGTCGGCCACAGCACCCGTCCGCTGGCGAACCGGGTCAGCGCCTTGGGCGCAGCCGCGTCTGGCGCCAGCTCCCATAGATTCTCCGCCCCGCTTCGATCCGACATGAAGTACAGCGTCTTGCCGTCCGCGCCCCACATCGGCCACAGGTTCTTGCCGCCGCCGCTGGTCAATATCCGCGTGTACTGGTTCTTTCCGCCCGGCGTGCTCGCCGGCATCACTCGCCAAATCTCGGTCTCGTCAATATGCGCGTGTCCGTTCCGCCACCATTGCGCCGACGCCAGCCCGCGCGCCGCGAAGGCGAGCGAGCCATCCAGCGCGGGCGCGGCGAAGAATTCGTTGACGTACCGTTCGCTGGTTACCGCCAGCGGCGTGCCGCCGCCGATCCGCACCCGGTATACGTCGTTCATGCCGCCGATGTTGTGGCTCGTGGACGAGAAATACACCCACTGGCTGTCGGGCGAAAATCCGTCCAACGCATCGGTGCCGTCGTCCCAGGTCAGCCTCCGCAGTTGCGCGCTCGCCCGGTCGAACAGGTAGATGTCGCCGTTCCCGGTCCGCTGCGATTCGAACGCCATCCACTTGCCGTCGGGCGAGTACATCGGGTGCGCATTGGTTGCGGAGTCGGCGATCAGCAGATGCGCGGCGCCGCCTTGCGCCGCCACCGTCCAGATTGCGCCGCCCGAGGCAAACGCTATCGTTTCGCCATCGGGGGACAGCGCCGGCTGCGTCATCGCATGCTCCATCGGCGCCTGCGCCCACGCACTTCCCGCTGCCAACAAGAGACAAAAAGCGAGCTGCTTCATCCGGCGATGGTACCACCCTCACCTGGCGGAGGCCGCGTCGTTCGCACAGTGGGCAAAGGCGGCGCGAAAAGGCCGCGAAAGCCGCCCCGCGCCAGCCAATGAGTACACTCGTAGAGATGACCCTCGACGAACTTCTGCGCACCGCCGCCGTGCGCACCGCCGAAAACGGCGTCGTCTTCTCTCTTCCGCCCGGCGCCGGCAGCGACGAGCGCGGCCTCGAGCGCATGGTATCGGCCGTTCCCCGCGGCCTGGCTTCGCGCCTGGGCCGCACCGCGACCTATTTCGTGCCCTGGCTGGTCAAGGTCCGCCGCAGCGTTGCGGTGGCGACCGAGCCTGCCCCCGAGGGCGAGACTCGCAAAGAGCTCTGCCATCACCTCGACATCAAGCCCAGCGGCAATTTGCTGCTCATCAGTCTGCAGTTCTATGAACACGATGCCTACGGCTTGGCGATGGAGTTCTTCGACAAGATCGCCTATCTCGGTGCCCTCGACGTGGTGCCCGACTCCGACTTTGAGTCCCTCCTCCGCCGCCAGTTCGACGCCAAGACCGGCAAAGACGCCGGCGAGCTCACCCCCGAAGCCTGGGAGTACCGCGGCGCGCTGCCGGCAGCCTCGGACGCGAAGCGCGACGAGATTTGGGAGAACTATCGCCGCGCCGCCGAGACCGACACACTCGGCCTCTACATGGCCTCGCTCTACACCGACGTCTTCTATGAGGATCTTTTCGAGCCCGAGTCCAGCTTCCCTCCGCTCTCTCCCGAGCAGCTCACCGAGCGCCTCCGCGCCATCGAGCGCCTGTATCCGCCCAACCGCGGCTACAGCCTCCAGCTCGTCCGCGAGCGACCCCGCCGCCGCCGCCCCGCCGCCGGGCGCTAAAATAGTTCCCCATGTCCAAGAACATCCACGTTCCCGGCGCCGGCGAGGTGGACGCCCGCGCCAAAGCAAAGTACCTCCGCGACCGCATCAAGCCCATTGACTTCGACCGCATCTCCTCGGTAGCCGATCTGGTCGGCGCGATGCGCGGGGCTTCGATCCAGGCGCGCAACCTCGGCCTCTGCGCCGAGGTCCTCGACAACCTCTATGCCGACCAGGATCGCCCCACCATCATGCTCGGCCTCGCCGGCCCGCTCATCGCCGCCGGCCTCCGCAAGGTGCTCCACGATCTCGTCTCCGGCGGTTTCGTGGACGTCATCGTCTCCACCGGCGCCATCCTCTATCAGGATATTTACCAGGCCCGCGGTTTCGGCCATTACGTCGGCGATCCCAACGCCGACGACGCCGCCCTCCGAGACCTCCTCATTGACCGCATCTACGACACCTACGTGGATGAGGAAAAGTTCATGGAGACCGACACCTGGCTCGGCTACCTGGCGGACGAGCTCCCGCCCGGCAACTACTCGTCCCGTGCCTACCTCGATTTCGTCGGCAGCAAGCTCGACGACGCGAACTCCATCGTCCGCGCAGCCCACCTCCGCGGCGTGCCCATGTTCGCCCCCGCCCTCAACGACAGCTCGATCGGCATCGGCCTTACTCACCACTACCACCGCGCCACCCTTGCCGGACGCCCCAAGATTGCGATTGACTCGATCCGCGACAACTACGAGCTCACCCAAATCGTCGTGAAGTCCCACAAGACTGCGGCCCTTTACATCGCCGGCGGCGTGCCCAAGAACTACATCAACGATTCCGTCGTGATGGCGTACATCTTCGAACAGGAGAAGGGCCACAGCTACGCCCTTCAGCTCACCGCCGATGTGCCCCATTGGGGCGGCCTCTCCGGCTCGACCCTCAAGGAAGCCATGAGCTGGGGCAAGATCCAAACCATGGCCACCACCGCCATGTGCTTCGTCGAGCCTTCGGTTTCGCTTCCCCTGCTCGCCGGCTACGCATTCCAGCGCAAGCTCGCCCTCGACCGACCGCCGCTCAAGCTCGCCTGGAACCACGACATCCTCAAATCCCTCTCGCGCTAATCCTCGACCGGCCGGGGACCCCGAGCCGCCGCATCCGCCGCCTCCAGCAGCTCCTTCGCCTCCACTGCGTTCTTCCTTCGGACCCATAGCGCCAGTTCGTACGGCAGTCCGGGAATCATCATCTTCCCCACTTCGCACGCGATGCCGGCCGAGCGCAGGTACCCCGCCGCCAGCTCCGCCTCCGACTCATCCTCGCAGTTCCGCACCGCCTCCCGTTCTTCCGGTGGCACGAACGTCATCTCGACATCGTCGTTTTCGTCCATCACTCCTCCCAATCCCATTTTTTCAAGAACCGTCGGCTTGCCTCGCCGCTGAATCCCGCCATCACCAGTTTGCGGTACAGGCTCGCCGCGCCCTTCAAATCCGTTGGCGCCTTCACCTTTTTCTTGTTCACGTAGGCCCGCAGCAGCCGGTCTTCGCGCGCGGCCTCGGGGCGCGCCCCGTACACGGCGTCGAGGGCGCTCTTCGCCACGCCTTCGCTTACACCGCGCGCCCGCAGGTCGCGCATCGCCCGCACTCGTCCGTGATGCTCGACTTCATGCTGGTGCCACGCCCGTCCCGCGGCCATCCGCGCGTCGTCGAGGTAGCCATGATCGCGCAGCCGCGCCAGCGCCGCCTCCACGCCGTCACTGCTCGCCGCCCGCGGCCGCAGCAGTTTTCTCACTTCCGCCGTGCTTCGCTCCCGCCGTGCCAGCGCCCCCACGGCCTTGGCGTACAGCCCCTCTTCGTCGAGCTTGTCCGCGCGGCCCGCCATCCCCCTCAGTGTACAATCCCCCCATCCGGAACCGCGGTCGGTGAATACGGAACTGCTCATCCTCGGCGCCAATGCCGCTGGCCTCAGCGCTGCCAGCCGCGCCCGCAAGCTCGCCCCGCGCCTGCCCATCACCGTCCTCGACCGCGGCCCGGCCGCCAGCTACAGCGCTTGCGGCCTTCCCTATGTCCTCTCCGGGCGCCTCGCCTCGCTCGACGCCCTTCTCACCCATCCGCCCGATTATTTCCGCGACCGCCGCGGTCTGGACTTGCGCCTTGGCCACGAGGCCCTCGAGCTCGAACCCGCCCGCGGCCGCGTCCTTGTCCGCGACGCCGCCGGAGCAGAGTCCTGGCTCCATTTCGAAAATCTGGTGCTTGCGACCGGCGCAGTTCCGCGCTGGCGTCCGCGGCCCCTCCGCAATCTTTTTGCCGCCAACACCTGGTCCGATGTCGCCGCGCTCGAAGCCGCGCTGCGCAGCGGCGAAATCCGACGCGTGGCCATCGTCGGCGGCGGCTACATCGGCCTTGAAACTGCCGAGGCGCTCCGCCGCCGCGGCCTCGCTGTCACCTTGGTGGATGCCCACGCCTCGCTCCTCCGCACCTTCGATCCCGAACTCACCGCCTCGCTTCCCGACCGCCTCGCCGCCCTCGGCATCGAGGTCCGCCTCAACATCCGCGTGCTAGGCCTGAGTGGTGCCGAAGGCGGCCGGGTGCTTGGAGTTGAAACCTCCGATGGCCTCATTCCCGCCGACGCCGTGCTCAACTGCGCCGGCCTCCGCCCCAACTCCGATCTCGCCCGCGCCGCCGGCCTCGCGCTCGGCGCCTCCGAGGCCATCCGGGTGGACGACCGCCAGCAAACCAGTCATCCCGCCATCTTCGCCGCCGGCGACTGCGCCGAGACCCGCCACCTCCTCACCGCCGCCCCCCTTTGGATGCCCCTCGCCCTCCCCGCCAACCACCAGGGCCGAATCGCCGGCATCAATGCCTCCGGCCTCACCCTCCACGGCGCGCCCGCCCGCTTTCCCGGAACCCTCGCCACGCTTGCCGTCCCCCTCGCCGGCCTGGAATGGGGCCGCACCGGCCTCAGCCTGGACCAGGCCCGTGCTGCGGGATACTCGGCCGCCGCCGAGGAGGTCGCCGCCGCCTCTCAAGCTTCGTATCTCGACCCTCTTCCCGTCACAGTGCGACTCATTTACGACATCGCCTCCCGCCGCGCCCTGGGCGTCCAGTTCCGTGGCGCGCCCGGCACCGTCGCCGCCCGCCTCGATGCCGCCGCCATTGCCCTCGCCGCCCGTTTGGACCTCGAACGTATAGAAATGCTGGATTCCGCCTATCAGCCCGGCATGGCCCCGCTATATGAAGCCCTAGCCATAGCCGCCCACAATGCGCGCGAGCATTAACTCAGGCATCCAATCGGCGCATGCGCATCCTCGTGGCCGAGGACGACAAGACCCTGCTTGAGCTCACTGGCGCCATCCTGGCTCAATCGGCCCAGGTGGACTGCGCCAGCATCCCCGCCCAAGCCCTCCGCTTAATGGCTGCGGAGACGTACGACCTGCTCGTCACCGACCTCAATATGCAGGGCGGTGGTGACGGCCTCATGCTCTCCGGCGCCATGCGTTCGCTCCATCCCCGCGCCCGCAACGTCCTCATCACTGGCTATCCCGACTTCGCTCGCGCCCTGCAGGCAATGCAATCCACCCTCGATCTCGTCATCGTCAAGCCCGTCGGCGTGGATCAACTCCGTTCGCTTCCGCAACTCGCCGAATCCGCGGCGGCGAAGGCCTCGCACGAGACTGGCAAGCACAATCTGTGGAGCCTCTTGGACAATCGTCGCACCGCAATCCTGTCCGCGTGGCTCAAGCTGGTCCAAGCCGACGATGTCATTGGCTCCCTGTCCCTCTCTGCCTCCGAGCGCCTCGACCACATCGAAGCGATCCTCCACGATCTGACCCGCGATATTCCTGCCCCGCCCAGCCACGCCGAGGCCCATGGCCGCGAGCGCCGCGCCCAGCACTACAAGGCCGAATGGATCGCCCGCGAGGTCAGCTTCCTGCGCCGCGTCATCTTCGATGCCGTGGTCTCCGCCCTGCTCGAGTTGGACCTCAGCCGCCTTACCGCGGATCTATTCGAAATGAATTGGCGCCTGGACGCGGCTCTGCTAACCTCCTTGCGCACATTCGGCTTGCTCACGGACTAGGCGACCGGTCGCGGGGGTCGCGCCGCTTTGCCCTGTGGGCAAAATCGGCGCGAGGGGCTGCGAAATTCGGAAGGGGTGAAAGCGTCGGTGGCGCTTTCACGCCCCCGGCAACGCAGGCGCGGCCCCGGCGAAGCGCAGCGCCGCGAGCAGGCCGCCCGCGCTTCTCCAGCGGTGCGGCCGCATAAGCGGGACGCGCGGCGTACCAGCGCAGTCACAGCCGTGGCCGGGTAGCCGCGCTGGGGCCCGCGCCAACCAATTCAGACGCCCACGCTCGGATAAAGCTCTTCCCGGCGTTGACCAAACAGATCGTTGTAATCCCCCACCCGCTTCGACCGCGCCGCCGCCAAATCCATCTCTACCACCGCTGTTTCCGCCCGCTCGCCAGAGAGCCGCACCAGCACTTCGCCCCGTGGGCTCACCGCTTGGCTCTGCCCGATGAAGCGGTGCTCGACAGCGCCGTTCACCTCCCGGCCCACCCGGTCGCACGTGGCCGTGAACACCCGGTTTTCGAGCGACCGCGTAATCATCGCTTGAGGGCAATGCGGCAGCACCAGGTTCGCCGGCTGCAGCACCAGCTCCGCTCCTCGCAGCGCCAGCGACCTCGTCATCTCGGGGAAATACCAATCGAAACACACCATCATCCCCACCCGACCGAACGGCAGCTCCCACACCGGTGCGGCTTCGCCTCCCGGCTGGAAAAACAGTGTCTCGCGCCCGAACAAGTGGATCTTCCGGTACGTCCCGATCAGCCCTGTCGGCCCCACCAAGTTGGCCGAATTGTAGAGCTTGCGGTCCCCTCCGCGTTCGGCGAAGCCGTAGGCCACATGCGCGCCGCGCTCGCGCGCGAATGCGGCCATGGCCGCGTAGCTCGGCCCCGCGTCGGCCGGCTCGGCCGCACGCTCGACCTCCGCCGCCGCGGTGAACGTGTACCCGGAAGGGAACAGCTCCGGAAGCAAATACAGATCGGCCTCAAGCGGTTGCATCGCCGCCAAGGCAGCGGCAAGGTTCGCCTCCACCCGCAGCAACTCGGGTTCGAGCTGCACCAGCGCCAGACGCACGCTATCCTCGACCTTTGGGGTTCGCGGGCGGATTGTTCGCACTCGCCGGCGGCGTCAATCCGTTCATGCGCAGGTACTCGACCATCTGCCCATAGTGATCCATGCAATGCGGCGCAATCTGCACCGCCACGCCCAGTTGCTTGCCCGGCCCGGTCACCCGCTCCACCGCGTTGCGCGCGTACGTGAACGAATCCTGCAATAGCTTCACAATCGCCGCCTTGCCCTGGATGCTCTCCGGCCCGTTCTCGTTCGGACCTAGTGCCACCGGTGCCTTCTCGCCCAAGATCGCCGCGCCATAGGCGTAATTGCTCACCGCAACGTGCTTCACCTCTTGCGCGAACGTGCGCACGCCATTGAAATTGCCCATGCCGGCCGACGGCGCGAAGTCGTACTTCGCCTCCGGCATTGCCTGCGCTGCGCCGATCACTTCACGCGCGGTCGAGTCCAGTTGCCGATTGATGGATTGCGCGATCGTTGCCGGCACCGGTGCCTGGGCCCATAGCCCCGCCGCCAAAAGGAGTGTCCCGAAGGTTCGGAGTATCATCCCTTAACTGTCAACTACCGGCTGCCTACTGTCAACTAGCTCCGCCCCCGGCGAGCGCCACCGCTTTGGCCATTTGCAGGTCCGCTTGCGGCCCGGTCACCCCCAGCGGCGGGTAATCGAAGTCCGGCAGCGCTCCAGCGTATTGCACCTGCATCACGTCCGGCGTGAGTCCGTCCTGCACCAGCTTGCCCTTCGGCGTGTAGTACCGCGCCACCGAAAGCCATACGGCAGAGCCATCGCCCACCGGAATCATCTTCTGTGCCGAGCCCTCGCCGAAGGTCCGGTCGCCGATCAGTTGCGCCCTGCCGTTGCCTTGCAGTGCCGCCGCCGTCACTTCGGCCGGCCCCGACGTGCCGAAATTTACGAGCACTTCCAGCTTTCCGCTCGCATCCACCGCCTTGCCGGCTTCGGCGCTGGTGGTCAGCCGCGGAAACTTTTGCCCTTCCAGATAGGTGATCGTCCCTTGCGGCAAGAACAAATTCGCGGTGGCTTCGCCTTCGGCATACGTTCCCGCGCCGCAGTTGCGCAAATCCAGCACAATCGCCTTCGCGCCCTGGCCCTCGAGCGACTTCACCGCCGCGGCGATCTGCGCCGTGCGCCCTCTTTCAAATCCCGGCACGGTGATGATCCCGATCCCGTTCTCGACTCTGCTCCCCAGCGCCGCCGTAGTCGGAGCCACCCGCGGAATCACGACCTTCACGGGGTCCGATTCGTGCAGGTGTACCACGCTCAACGTCACGCTGCTGCCCACCGTCCCGCGCAGCCGCCGGTGGATCTCCTCGAGCGACAGCTCCCGCGTCCCGGCGTCGTCAATCGCCTCGATGAAGTCGCCGCGCTGCAATCCTGCCTTGGCGGCATCGCCGCCCGGCTGCACGTCCACCACATCGGCGTATCCCACCCGCTTCGAGACCACCGCCTCAATGCCGCCCGCCGGCGGATGGGCCTGCTCGGCCTCATAGGTCTTGTACTCGCTCGCGTTCAGGTAGCTCGAATCCGAGTCAAGCGACTCCAGCAGGCCATGCAGCGCCCCGTCGCTGACCTTGGGCAGGTTCGGCGTGGTGACGTACTCGTCGTAGATGTGCTGGTACACCTCAACCATGATGCCCATCTGCTTCACCGGCCCGTCCGGATCGGGCCCCGAGCGCCGCCAGACCGCGCCCGCCATCAGCGAAGCCACCAGCACCAAGGAAAATACCAGCACTACAAGGCCTGACTTTCGCGTCATAGAAGATACCGAATTCCCTTCAGTATACCCCCGCCGCGGCAGCGACTCGCGGGGCCCGCGCCAACTTTTCGCGGGGGTTGCGCCGCTTTGCCCTGTGGGCAAAATCGGCGCGGGTGTAGTGTTGAAAGGCGAAGGCGGCCGACCGCGCTTCTCCATCTTCAGCCATGGTCTTTTCCCAGATGGCGCCCGCGGAGTTGGCTGTTGCACGCCGCTACCTCTACGGCGGCCTCTTCTGGGGCACCCTCGCCCAACTCTGGCTCCTCGCCCTCCTGTTCTTCGCTTGGCTCTACTCCCGCCGCCGCCCGGCTGTCCGCGGCTTCGCCGTTCGCTTTTTTGCTTTCCTCCTGCTTGGCCTCTTTCCTTTTGATGTCTTCCTCGGCTTCTTCCGTGAGCGCGCCTATGGCTTCCAGCACCTCGGCTTCCCCGCCTGGCTCGGCCAGTGGTCCCTCGCCGCCCTCCTCGACCTCGTTGCCGCCCTCGTGGTCGTGACGCTCGCGTGCGCCTGGCTTGCGCGCCGTCGCGGCCCCGCTTGGTGGGTTCGGCTTTGGACGGTGGTTTCCGCCGGCGTGGTCTTTGCGGTCGCCTTCCAACCGGTCTTCATCGCTCCCCTATTCAACCATTTCACGCCGGTGCGCAATCCGGAGATTCGCGCTGATCTCCAGCAACTTGCCACCCGCGCCGGCATCCCGCACGCCAGCATCCTCGAAGTGAATGCCAGCCGCCAATCCGCCCACACCAACGCCTACGTCGTCGGCATCCTCGGCTCCCAACGCATCGTCGTCTACGACACCTTGCTGGCTTCGCAGACACCCGCGGAAATCGAGTTCACCGTCGGCCACGAGATTGGCCACTACGTTCTGCATCATCTCTGGAAGGGCGTGGCCTTCACTGTGGCGCTGCTCTTTGCATTTTTCGCGATCCTGGGGTGGCTCTTCCCCAAGTTCTCCGGCGGGCGCTCGCCCGCCGACCTCACCACGCTTCCGCTCACGCTGCTGATCCTGATGGTTCTGCTCTTTCTCGCGTCTCCCGCCACCAACGGCTTTTCCCGCTGGGAAGAGCACCGAGCCGACGCATTCGGGCTTCAGCTCAGCGGCCAAGCCGCAGCCGCTATTTCCGGCTTCGAACGCGAAGAGCGCACCGACCTAATCTACCCCGATCCGCCCGGCTGGATCGTCTTCTGGTACTTCACCCACCCCAGCCAGCAGCAGCGCATCAACTTCGCCCGCTCCTACCGCGGCAGCTTGGTGGCGCGCTGAGCGGAAGCGGGGCCGCGCCCCTCAGTCGCGCGGGGTTCCGCGCAAGCCAATCGATACTCGCGCCCCATAGGCCCGTAAAGCGTCGCGAATGGAACCCTCCAGCGGCTTCAGTTGCCCGCGGTAGCGGCCCATCAGGAACGGACGCGCCAGCCCCGGAATAATGGAGGGGTCGAGCCGCCAGGGAATCGTGTCAATGTCAATCGCCGGCAGCGCGCCGTCTACGCCCTGCTCCCGGCATACCCGCTCGGCCTCGCGCTGCAGCGCGTCGCCGGCGATCAACGGCAGCTCGCTTTTCCGCCGCCGCGTCTGCGATGCCTCGACCAGCGCTGCCGCCATGGCGTGCATCGCGGCCTCGGTGGCCGCGGCCAGCGCGTCCGCAAGCGCGTCATGCGGCTGCGCCTCGCCGCGACCTTGGGGCAGCGCGGCATGCATCTGGGCGACGACGGCTTCGAGCTTGCGCTTGTCGCTTTCCTCGAGCTCGCCGAACCCGCGCATTCCGCGCGGCCCCAGCTCTTCGAGACCGATCTCGGCCAGCGCCCACTGTGACTGCAGCGCCTGCCGCGCACCCAGCGTTGCCGATTCTTCCTCGATCCCTTCCGAGCGCATCACCTCCCGCATCGCAGCCCGCACCCGCGCCACCGCAGCCGATTGCCGCGCCCGCTCCTCGGGGTCGAGGTCGTCGCTCCAGCGTGAAAACATCCGCCCTTTGCCTGCACCCTCGAGGATCGCCTCGATCGCTCCAAGCTGCCGCTCCAGGTGCGCCAGCCCTTCCTGTAGATGCCGTCTTTGCGTTTCGTTCATCCCCTGTTTCCTGTTCCCCGGTCCCTGCTACGATATCCCGTGCGCTCCGTCCTCCTGGCTCTTTCCCGCAACCCTTCCATGCGGAAGTTCACCGAGCACAGTTCGCTCGGCAAGCGCATTTCCCGCCGCTTCGTGGCCGGCCTCAACCTCGACGACGCCATCGCCGCCGTGGCCGCCGTCAATCAGCTGGGCATGACCGCCAGCCTCGATCCGCTCGGCGAAAACGTCACTTCCGAGGGCGCTGCCGAGGCCGCCGCCGCGGCCGCCTGCGCCATTCTCGACGCCATCCACCGCGACAAAGTGGACTCGAACCTCTCCGTCAAGCTTACCCAACTCGGCCTCGATCTCCCCGGCGATCTGGCCCGCCGCCAGTTGGGCCGCATCCTCGACCGCGCCGCTGCCCTGAACACCTTCATCCGCGTGGATATGGAGGGCTCCGACTACACTCAAGCCACCCTCGAACTGGTCCAGCAGTTCCACGCCGCAGGCGCCAACGTCGGCACCGTGGTCCAGGCCTATCTCCATCGCACTGCCGCCGATGTCGAGGCGCTCATTAGCGCCGGCATCCGCATGCGTCTGGTCAAGGGCGCCTACCGCGAGCCAGCCTCCCTCGCGCTGCAAGAAAAATCCGCCGTGGACGCCAACTACATCGCCCTCATGAAGCGCCTCCTCGACAGCGGCCTTTACCACGCCATCGCCACCCACGACGAGCGCATCATTGATGCAACCCTCGCCTATGCGCGCTCCCGCGGCATCGCCTCCGACCGATTCGAGTTCCAGATGCTCTATGGCATCCGCCGCGACCTGCAGCAGAAGCTCACCCGCGAGGGCTGGCGCACGCGCGTCTACATCCCCTTCGGCCCGGAGTGGTACCCGTACTTCATGCGCCGCCTCGCCGAACGTCCTGCAAACCTGCTCTTCCTCCTCAAGAATCTCGTAAAGTAGTTGTAGTTTGAGGCTCCTCTCCGCAGTCCAGTCGCGCGAGCTTGACCGCGCCGCCATGGCCGCGGGCGTTCCTTCCGCATCGCTCATGGATCATGCCGCCGCGGCGCTGGAAGCCGCCATCGTGCGCGATTTCCCGCGCGCGCTCTCGGGCCGCATCGCCATTCTGTGCGGTCCGGGCAACAACGGCGGCGACGGCAAGGTCCTCGCGAAAAAGCTTGAAGCGCGACGCGTCCCCGCCCTCGTCGTCGAAGCCGCCGGCCTCGACGCCGCCGCTTGGCAGGCGCTGCGCGCCAACGTCCTCGCCTGCGACCTCCTCGTGGACGCCGTTTTCGGCACTGGCCTTCTCCGTCCCCTCCGCGGTTCCGTCCGCGAAATCATCCTCGACCTGAACCAGCATTTCACCGGCCCCGTCCTCGCCGCCGATCTCCCCAGCGGCCTCGGTGCCGACGGCGAAGGTCCAGTCGACGCGGGCGACGCGGTCGTCCTTCGCGCCACCGCCACCGTCACCTTCGCTGTCCCCAAGCGTGGACTCTACCTCTCCCGCCACGCCGCCAGCGTCGGCCGCCTCACCGTCGCCCCCATCGGCATCCCCGAATCCATCCTTGCCGCCGCCCCCGCCCATTTGCGCGTCACCGGCTCCGGCGACGTCGCCCCCTTCCTGGCGCCCCGCCCCGCCGACTCCCACAAGGGTCGCTACGGCCACGTCTTCGTCCTCGCCGGTTCGGGCGGAAAATCCGGCGCCGCGATTTTGGCCTCGACTGCCGCCTTGCGCATGGGCGCCGGCCTCGTTACCGCCGCCGTTCCCGAGCCCGTGCAGCCCATCGTTGCCGCTGCGCTCCCGGAACTCATGACCGAGATCCTGCCCGGATCCCCCGCAGCCGCCGCGGCCTTGCTCGACCCCGCCACCGTCCTTGCCATCGGTCCCGGCCTCGGCCAGTCCCCCGCCGTCTCCGCCGTCGTGCGGCATCTTGTCGCTACTGTCCGGATTCCTTGCGTTCTCGACGCCGACGGCCTCAACGCCTTCCACGGCCGCCGCGCCGAACTCCGCCTCGCCGACGGCGTGCTCACCCCCCATCCTGGCGAAATGGCCCGCCTCTTCGAGGTCTCGACCGCTGAGGTCCAGTCCCGCCGCCTTTATTTCGCTCAGCGTCTCGCGGCCGAAGCCGGCGCAATCGTCGTCCTCAAGGGACATTTCTCCCTCATCTCCGCCGCCGACTGCTCGACGTTCGTCAACCCTTGCGACTCGCCCGGCATGGCGACGGCCGGCTCGGGCGATGTCCTGACCGGCTTCATCGCCGGCCTCCTGGCCCAGCACCCAGCAGCACCGCGCCTCGCAGTCGTCGCCGCCGCCGTTTATCTCCACGGCCTCGCAGGTTCGCTCGCTGCTCGCCGTCTCGGAGAGATGAGCATGATCGCCAGCGATATCACCGCTGCGCTCCCCGATGCCATTCGGGAGGTGCTTCGTGGCTGATTTCCATTCCCCCGAGGATCTCCAAGCCGCTGGCCGCGCTCTCGCGGCATCGCTTCCCGACTTCGCGATCTTGGTGCTGGTCGGCGAACTCGGCGCGGGCAAGACAACCTTCGCCCAGGGTCTCGCCGCCGGCCTCGGCGTGGCGAGCGAACTCGAGGTTGCGAGTCCTACCTACACGCTGATCCACGAGTATCACCGCCCCGGCGTGAGCTTCTACCACCTCGACCTCTACCGCGTCGAGACAACCCAGCAATTCGCCACCCTCGGCCTCGAAGACCTGTTTGTCCCGCCCCCTCCCGGCAGCAAGAAGGTCATCGCCATCGAATGGGGCGAGCGCCTCGAGTCTTACCTCCCCAAGCCCTACCTCCGCCTCGAGTTCTTCGCCCCCACCCCGACCTCCCGCCACCTGCAGGTAATTGCTAATCGCTAATTGCCAATTGCTGCCGCTCGCCCTACGACGCCATCCACCGCACCCCGTACCCTGCGTGCTTCGCGCTGCGGCCGACCGATTTGGCCACCGCGCCGCCCATCGTTCCCAGCGCGCGCGGCACCTTACCCAGCGCCCTCCGCATCGCTCTCGGATGTTGCACCGCCGCCGTCACCGGCGATACCACGCCCACCGCCAGCCCCAAGCGCTTGTGGTCGCTCATCATCAGCGCCACCGCCGCACCCAGCGGCGCCCAGGTCAACAAATTCTCCATAGTTCGGCTCATAATGATTTCTCTCCCCGTGCTCCCCGCTCTTAGAACCGCACCAGCCTGCACATGTTGCCCAACCTAGCCATACCCCTCGCGCTCGGCGTCCTCGCCGCCATGGCCAACGTGTTCGGCGGCTTGGTCCTCACCGGACGCGACTGGGAGCGCCGCTACCTCCGCTACTTCATCGCCCTCGGCGCCGGCTTCATGCTCGCGGCAGTCTTGCTCGAGATGCTCCCCCAAAGCATGGCCCTTTGCCCTGCCTCCGCGCCGCTCTTGTTGCTCGCTGGATACCTCCTCGTCCACTTGGTCGAGCACGCGCTGGTTGCCCACTTCCACTTCGGCGAAGAGACCCACGCCTCCCACCTCGCCCACGGTCATCTGCCTTGGTCGGTGATGGCCGGCCTCGCCATCCATACCTTTTTTGATGGCGTGGCCATCGGCAGCGGCTTTCTGGTATCGTCCTGGCTCGGCTGGATCATTTTTCTCGCCGTCTTCCTGCACAAAATTCCCGAGGGTTTCACCATGGCCTCGGTCGTGCTCGCTGCAGGAAGGGGCAACCGCGCCGCGGTGGCCGCCACCGTGGTGCTGGGTGCGGCTTCGGTTCTGGGCGTGGCCACCATGCTTGTCTTTCCGGTCGGCCTGCCCGAGGCCTTGCCCTTCGCCGCCGGCGTCACCCTCTATGTCGCCACTTCTGATCTCATCCCCGAGGTCAACCGCGAGCCTGGCGTCCGCATGGCGATGTGCGTTTTCCTTGGCGTCGCCATCCTTGCCGCCCTCGAATTCACCTTCCACTCCCTCTCCCTATGAAACCACTCTGGGTCTCCGTTCTCCTCCTTGCTGCCGCCGTCGCCCAAGCCCCGGGCACGCTCAAGCCGTCAGGCTACATTAGCGACTTCGCCCACGTCCTCTCCGCTGCTGACGCCTCTGCCCTCGAGCAGCGCGCCCAAACCCTCGACAACGCCATCAAGGTCCAGGTCGCCTTCGTCACCGTGGACTCCACCAATGGCCTCGGCGCATTCGACTATTCCCTTCAGCTCGCCCAACGCTGGGGCGTCGGGTCCAAGAAGGACACCGGCCTGCTCGTTCTCCTCGCCGTCCGCGACCACACCTACCAAGTCCAGATCGGCTATGGCCTCGAGCCGTACATCACCGACGCCGACGCCGGCACTTGGATGCGCGGATTCCGCCCCCAGCTTCGCGCCTCCGACTACGCCGCGGTCTTCGGCGGCATGCTCGACGAGATTCAATCCATACTTGCCGCTCGTATGCCCGGCGCTTCGGCCGCCCTGCAGTCCCTGCCCGCCGTTCCAGCCCGGGCACGCCGCAGCAATAACGTTGGCGGCAACAACAATGCGGCCCAGATCATTTTCGGCATCATCGTAATTTTTCTCGTTCTGGGCGGCCTCTTCGGTCGCGGCAGCCGCGGCAGCGGATGCTTCTGGCCGCTCCTGTTTATGAATATGGGCGGCGGCGGCTATCGCGGTGGCAGCGGTGGAGGATGGGGCGGGGGCTTCGGCGGCGGCGGTTTCGGAGGAGGCGGCGGCTTTGGCGGATTTGGCGGCGGTGGCTTCGGCGGCGGCGGTGCCGGCGGCAGTTGGTAGCCCGCCTCAATCCGTCTCGCGGGGGTCGCGCCGGTTTGGGGCCCGGGGCCCCCAAACTGGCGCGAGCATAAGCGGGACGCGCGGCGTAGCCGCGCTGGGCCCGCGCCACCTCAATCCGTCATCAGGGCCTGCTTCGCCGCACCTGCCGGAAGGGTCTGCTTCGCCGCCATGGCGATTCCAACCACCAACCCGTTCACTGCCAGGGCCCACAGCGCCGCGTACCCCTTCCATCCCAGCACTGGAAACAACGCCCCCATCCCCTGCGACCACGCCATCGCAGTGCCGGTGATCATCCCCGCCGCCCATCCCGCCAGCAAGGCGTTCGCGCGCACGCGCTGGTTCCACAATCCGAGCGCCACCGTCGGCAGCGTCTGCAAAATCCAAATGCCGCCCAGCAGTTGGAAGTTGATCATGAACCCGGGCCGGCCCCAAAGCACAAACGCCAGCGCGCAGAACTTCAGCGCCAGCGAGATCAGTTTCGCCGCCCCCGCGCCGCCCGCGTGTCCCGGCAGCAGGTTCCTCGTGCACAAGCTCGCCGCCGCGATCGACATCACCGCCGCCGGCACCAATCCCCCGATCGCAATCGCCGCCAGGCAGAAGCCGGCGAACCACCCCGGCATCATCTGCGTCAGCAGCATCGGCACCGCGTTGTTGCTCGAGCTCGCGTGCACGCCCGCCGCGATCGCCATGAACCCCAGCGCCGCGATCAGGCCCAGCACAAGGTTGTAGGCCTGCAGGTACACCGCATTCCGCTCGACCGACCTCTTGCTCGAAGCGCTCAGCACGCTGATGGTGATGTGCGGGTAAAGCAGGAGCGCCAGCGCCGACCCCAGCGCCAGCGTGGCGAATCCGAAATACTGCCCTGGCTGCAGTACCAGCATCTTCGGCGGCACTGCTGCCAGCACATGCGCGAACCCGCCCAGCCGGTGCGGAATCCACGCCACCGCTGCGATCACCACCGTGAACACCATCAGGTCCTTGATCACCGCCACGCTCGCCGGCGCGCGCAGCCCGCTCGAGTAATCCCAACCGGCCAGCAGCACGAACGCCCCCACCAGCGGCCAGCTCGAATGCCCGAATCCCAGCGCGCTGATTGCGACTTCGATTCCGACCAGTTGCAGCGCGATATAGGGAACCGTCGCCAGCACGCCGGTGAAGGCCACGGCAGCTCCCAGCTCGCGGCTGGCGAAGTGGGCTTGCGCGAAATCCGCCAGCGTGACATGCCCATGCCGCTTGGCCGCCTCCCACAGCTTCGGCATGAACAGATAGAACAGCGGGTACGCCAGGATCACGTACACCACCGCGAAGAATCCGTTGGCTCCGGTCGCGTACACCAGGCCGGGCACGGCCAGCAGGGTATAGGCGGTGTAGGCATCGCCGCCGATCAGGAACCAGGTGAGGAGCGTCCCGAACCGCCGCCCCGCCAGCCCCCACTCTTCGATGTTGTCGAGCTTGCCCCCGCGACGCCCCGCGATCATGCCCACGGCGGCCACCAGCACCAACAGCGCGATGAAAACCGCCGTCACCGCGGATCCCTCGCCCTGGAATAGACCCAGGCGTTGATCGCCGCGGTCACCCCCACCCAGCCGAATAGATACCAGTAAAAAAAGGGAATTCCCAGCCACTCCGGCCGCAGCCGCGCGTACAGCGGTACCCACATCAGTGCCACGAATGGTACCCCCAGCAGTGCCCGCGTCCTGTTCATCGCCCCACCCTGCGGCTGCGGGCATTTTCCGGCGCGGGACCCCGCGTGGCTGCGCCTCGCGACCCGCTCTTGCTCGCGCCGACTCGGGGGCCCTCGATCCCCGAATCGGCGCTGCGCGTCAGCCCTGGCCGCGCATACAGCGGTACCCACAGCAGCGCCTCGAATGGCACCCCCAGCAGCCATCTGGTTTTCATTCCGCTAATATTATTCTGTTCTCGGCATCCAACCTATCCCCCATCCCCAATTCCCATGTCTCATCAGTCCGCATTGGACCGCATCGCCGCTTGGCTCACCGATCTTTATCGCGAGCGCTTGCAATCGCTGGTGGTCTATGGTTCATTCGCAAACGGCGGCGGAAACCACGATCCCCACCGCAGCGACATCAACCTGCTTGCCGTTCTCGACCGCCTCGACGCCGCCACGCTCGATCTTGGCGCGCCTGCGGTGCGCTGGTGGGTCGAGCAAGGCTATCCCGCACCGGTGATGCTCTCGCGCGACGAGCAGGACGACTCCGCCGACACTTTCCCCATCGAGTACCGCGACATCCAGGCCCACCACCTCGTGCTGCGGGGCGAAGATTGCTTCTCTGCCGTCCCCGCGTTTCCGGAACTCCACCGCCGCCAGCTATTGCATGATGTGCGCTCCAAGCTCCTCCGCCTGCGTGCCGCCTACATGCAGCGCGGCCATCAGGCCAAGCCGCTCGAAGCGCTCCTGCTCGACTCGGTCTCGAGCTTCCTCACGCTCTTCCGCCACGCCCTTGCCGCTCCCGGCGAGGCCTTGATCATTTCCAAGGACGAAGTCCTCGCCGCCGCCGCTGCGCGCTTCGGTTTCTCCCCCGCTCCCTTCGAGGCCATCCTTGCCGCCCGCCGTTCGAGGTCCCGCCTCGAGGGCGGCAAGCTCGACCGTCTGCGCCCGTTATTCGCCCAATACCTCGCCGCCATTATCCTGGTCGAGCGAGCCCTCGAGGTCTCCAAGAAATCCAATGCCTGACTCCCGCACTCGTGGTTCCGCCCGCCCCTGGCTGATCGCCATCATTGTCATCGTGCTCGTCGTCCTCGGACTCGGCAGCAGCTTCACCGGCCGCTACAACAACATGGTCCGCATGCGCGAGGCCATCAAGCAGAACTGGTCCGAGGTGGACGTCAACATCCAGCGCCGCGCCGACCTCATCCCCAACCTGGTCGCGACCGTGCAGGGCTTCGCCAAGCAGGAACAGAAGGTGATCGGCGAGGTCACTTCCGCCCGCGCCGCTCTCGGCGGCGCACGCACCCCGCAGCAAACCATGTCGGCCAACAACCAGCTCGATGGCGCCCTGAGCCGCCTGCTGGTGATTGTCGAGAACTACCCCCAGCTCAAGAGCAACCAGAACTTCCTGGCCTTGCAAGACGAGCTTACCGGCACCGAGAACCGCATCGCCGTCTCCCGCCGCCAGTACAATTTGGCTATCCAGAACTACGACGCCTACATTGGCACCTTCCCCAACAATGTGGTCGCCCATTTCGGCGGAATGCCCTACAACGATCAGTACTTCCAGACCTCCGAAACAAACCGCCAGGCCCCCCCCAAAGTCTCCTTCCCGCAATGATGCTTTCGTCCTCTCGCCGCGGGGGTTGCGCCGCTTGGCCCTGTGGGCAAAATCGGCGCGAAGGGCTGCGAAATTCGGAATGGGCGGGACGCGCCAGCGGGCAACGCAGGCGCGGCCCCGGCGCGAGCAGGCCGCCCGCGCTTCCCCAGCGGTGCGGCCGCATAAGCAGGACGCGCGGCGTACCGGGCCGGCGCAGTCACAGCCGTGGCCGGGTAGCCGCGCTGGGGCCCGCGCCAAACAATTGCTTGCGGCGTTCCCCTATCCCCCATCCCCAGTTCCCTATTCCCTCCACCCCCGCAACTTCCCGTAACCACAGGGGTTCATCCACTGGGGAGACCTATGGGTGCGGAGCTCACATTCGTGCTTGACGCTGCAGCCGTCCGCGTCCTCGACGCGGACACCGAGCTGATGCTGCGCTTTCAGGCCGGCGACGCCGCCTGCTTCGATGACTTGGTTGCCCGCTACCGCAAACCCCTCCTGGGCTTCCTCTACCGTATGGTGCGCGATCTTGCCGCCTGCGAAGAGCTCTTGCAGGAAGCGTTCCTCCGCGTCTACCTCCACCGCGCCCGTTACCAGCCCCAAGCCCGCTTCAGTACCTGGATCTACCAGATCGCCCAGCATTTGGCGCTCAACTACATCCGCGACCACCGCCGCGACAAGCTCAGCGATTCCCTCGATGCCCCCGCCGTGGGTGTGCACGCGGACGCCGCGCCGCGCGAGCTCCCCGACCATCGCCCCACTGTCGAGCAGGCGCTGCTGGCCCGATCCATCAGCGATCAGCGCACCGCGCGCATCCGCGCCGCCATCACCGCCCTTCCCGAGCGCCAGCGCACCGCGGTCGTGCTGCACAAGTATCAAGGGTTGAACTATTCGGAGATCGGTGGCATTCTTGGCCTTTCCGAGAGTGCTACCAAGTCGCTGCTGTTCCGCGCCTACGAAAGCCTGCGCCGCGATTTAGAGGACTTGCTATGAAGCACATCGAACCCCCCAAGGACCTTGAGAACCTGCTCTCGCTCCTCGATGAATGGCGCGAGCGCCCCGAGCCCGCGCTCGGCTTCGAGGCCCGTCTCCATCATCGCATCGCCGATGCCCATGCACCGGCGTGGCGCGGTCGCTTCACGCTCAAATTCGTCTGGGCCCCCGTCGCCGCCACCTTGGCCTTGCTGCTGGGATTGGGGCTGTTCCTGTTCAACGGCTCCTCCCCGGTTCGGCCGGCTGCGCCAGCTCGCGTTCAGGTCGCCCAAACGGTGGACCCCATGATGCGGGATCTCCAGGTCCTCAGCCGCGATCACGACCTGCTCGACCATCTCGATTTCCTCAGCGTGCCCATCTCCGACGTTCCGGCTCGCACCGTAAAAGATTGACCCCATGAAGATGTATCTCGCGCTCGCCGTCCTGCTGGCCCTGCCCCCGGGTGCAGGCGCACAGCGCGGTGCGCGTTTTCCACGGGGTGGCGGCCGCGTCGGGCGCAACGCGCCGCCGGTGTCGCGCCCCGCCGCACGTCCTCCGCTGGGCACCGGCCTCGAGCGGCTCAGCCAGCTTCCGCCCTCCCAGCGCGAGCAGGCCCTGCGCAGTAATCCCGATTTCCAGAAGCTCCCGCCCGAACGCCAGCAGCAGGTCATCAAGAGCCTCAACCGCCTCAATGCGATGACCCCCGAACAGCAGCAGCGTACCATCCAGCGCATGCGCGACTTGGGCAAGCTCAACCCGGATCAGCGCGCCGGCCTCGAAAGCGTCTTCAACCAATTCCAGGGCATGACCCCCGATCGCCGTCGCGCCTTCCGCCAGGCCTACAACAATTTGCGCCAGCTCCCGCCCGAGCAGCGCGATTTGCGCATGTCTCAGCCCGGCTTCCAGCAGCGCTTCTCGCCCGACGAGATCCAGGGCCTGCACAAGGCCCTGGACCTCAATCTGCCCTCCGACGTCATCTGGGCCCGCCCCTCCGGCGGCCTCTAGCCACTCAATCCGGGCACCTTCCGGTTGCGGTCGGCCCTACGGCTTCGCGAACTCAATCCCCAAGCTCAGCCCCAGCGACCGCAGTTGCGCGTTAAAGGCCGCGCCTTCGCCAGTATTCAACGCTGCCAGGCCCGACCGCACCTGGTCCATCTCGCCGACCAGTTTTTGGTTGACCGCGACGGCCTGCTCGGTCGGCCCCAGATCGGCCCCGCCGCCGTACCGGCCGGTGCCGTTGAAGTCGGCGGCCAGGCTGCAGAGTTTGGCGTAGAGCTGCACGCTGGTGAGGAACGACTCCTCGCTGCTCTGGCTGCTGAGGTCGACGTCGTAGAGCTTGCCCTCGAGCGCGATGTACTTGGCCTCGAGCGCATGATCGCTCTCGATTGCCGCCGCCGCGCCGCTATGCTGCCCCAGCACCCGGGCGGCATCTTCCAATTGCTTGCGCGTGCTCTCGACGCCGTTGATCATCGCCGCGACATCGCTGATTTCGCTCGACATCTGCAGGGCGAATTTCAATTGCGCTGCCATTGTGGTCTGGGTTCCCGACGCCGCCGGATCCTTGAGCACGGTCAGCGGCTCGGTTCCAGCCGCTTTTCCGTCCACCGTCAGCTCGACTTGGTAGGTGCCCGGCACCACCCGCGGCGAGCCCGGATTCGCGCCCCAGGCCACCAGCGGCCGCCATCCCTCCGGACCGGTTGTGATCCACGGCTGGCTCGGTGGCGGCGTCAGCAATCGCACCTCGGCCGGCGCGGGATAGCGCAGGTTCCACCAAGCGCGGTTCAATCCGGCGTGGTTCGTTCCGGCCACGGTGCCGATGACCGCGCCGTCGCTGCCGCGAATGGTCAGCGATACCCGCTTTGCCGCCGCCGGCAAATAGTAATTGAGGTCAGCGCCGTAGGGCGGGTTCTGTCCCGAGACCGGGTCATTCGGCCCGCTCTGCGGCACCAGCACCGAACGCCGGAAGCGGTAGGCGTCCCGCGGCTTGAACAAATGCGCAGCCCCCGCCTGCGTCACCTCATCCCAGGTGCGCAACGGCGTGACATCATCCGCGATCCAAATCCCGCGCCCATAGGTCCCGACCACAAGGTCGCTGAAGCGCGGCTCGATCGTCAGCCAATTCATCGGCGCCGCCGGCATGTTGTTCTTCAGCAGCCGCCAGTGCGCCCCGTCGTCGAGGGTGAAGTAAATCGAGTTCTCGGTGCCGGCGTACAGCATGCCGCGCCGCACCGGGTCCTCGCGCACCACGTGCACGTAGCTGAACAACCCATGGGGAATGTCCCCCGAGATGTTGGTCCAGGTCTTGCCGAAATCCGTCGTCTTGTAGATGTAGGGGTTGTAGTCGCCCATGAGCATGAGGTCGTCGCTCACGTACGCCGTGCCGGCGGCGAAGCGCGAAGGCTCGATGCGGGTGATCTCGCCCCAGGGCGGCAGCCCTTCGAGATTCGGCGTCGCGTCGGTCCAGGTCTTGCCGCCGTCTTGCGTGACATGCACCTCGCCGTCGTAGCTCCCCGCCCAGATCACGCCTTCTTGCACCGGCGAAATCGAAATGTTCGACAGCGTCTCGCTCGAGAACGTCATCAGGTTGTCGCCGGCGATGCCTCCGGAGCTGCCTTCCTTGCTCTTGTCGTCGCGGGTCAAGTCCGGGCTGATGCGGGTCCAGCTCTGCCCTGCATTCTCGGTCTCGTACACGTACTGGCTGCCCACGTAAACGCGATTGTGGTCTTGCGGCGAGATTGCGATCGGGAAGGTCCAGTTCCAGCGGTCGCGGTACTCGCTCGGCGGCCCGCCGAAGGAATCCTCCGGCCACACCGAGACGTTGCGCGCCTGCCCCGTCTTCATGTCCACCCGCGTCAAGTCGCCGTTATAGCAGCCGGTCCAGAGGATATCCGGATCCACCGGATCGGGCACCGTGAAGCCGCTTTCGCAGCCGGCATAGCCATGCCATTCGGCCGACGAGATCGCGCCGCCGCCGCCGCCAAACCCGCCGCCGCCAAAAAGGGACCGGCTCGGCCCCTCTTCGCCGTCGTCGTCCTGGCGGTTGCCGATGACGTTGTAGGGTATCCGGCTGTCGGTGTAGACGTGGTACATCTGCGCGATCGGCAGCTTCACCCGCTCCCAGGTCTGGCCTTGGTCGAGGCTGATGCCCCCGCCGCTGTCGTCGGCCACCAGCATCCGTTTGGGGTTGGTTGGGTCAATCCAGATGCTGTGCAAGTCGCCGCCAGCGCGCCCCGCGTCCGTGGCGAAGGTCGCGCCGCCGTCCCGCGACACGCTCCAGTACTGCGCCACGAAGTAGATCAGGTTCTCGTCTCCTGGCGATACGTCGAAATTGGTGAAGTAGGGGGCCCGCCCGGTCATGCGGTTGTTCCGGTTCATCAGCCGCCAGCTTGCGCCGGAATCGTCCGAACGGTAGAACCCCGGCGCTTGCGCTTCCTGCACGAGCGCGTACACGCGGCGGGAATCGCTGGGCGCCACCCGCACCGCCACCTTGCCCATCTCCGCCGGCAGGCCATGGCCGCGCACCCGCGTCCAATTCGTGCCTCCGTCGTGGGTAACGAAGATGCCGCTGCCCGGTCCCCCGCTGTTCTCGTTCCAGGGGCGGATCATCAATTGCCACATGCCGGCAAACAGCGTATTCGGGTCGTACGCGTCCATGCTCAGCCCCGAGCACCCGGTTTGATCGTCCACCTTCAGCACCAGCGACCAGCTCTTGCCGCCGTTCTCGGTGCGATAGACGCCCCGCTCCGGGTTGGCGCGATAGCCTTGCCCCACCGCGCAGACATAAACGTTCTCCGGGTTCTTCGGGTTGATCACGATGCCGGCGATATGCCCGGTCTGCTCCAGGCCCATGTGCTGCCAGTGGTCGCCGCTGTCGGTTGAAAGATAGACGCCATCGCCGGGCGAGGTCGGCTGCCGGATGATCCACGGCTCTCCGGTTCCGGCCCAGACAATATTCGGCGCCGACGGTGCCACCGCCAGCGCGCCAATGGCGGAGACGTCCTCGTGGTCGAAGACCGGCCGGAAGCTCACGCCGCCGTTTGCGGTCTTCCAAATGCCGCCCGAGGCCGCGCCGAAATAATCCACCATCGGATCGCCCGGCGAGCTGGCAACCGAGATGTCGCGGTTCCCCTGCGGTCCCACGAAGCGGAATTGCAGTCCCGTCAGCCCTTGCCCCGCCGCCAGGCCGATCATCGCCCCCGCGGCAACCACCACCCGCACCATGATTTTCATGGCCCCCATCATACGCAATTCCCGCCACAGTCCCAATGAGGGATTCGGTCACGAAGAGGTCATGCTCTGTCAACCCCGTGCCCCCTTCCAAAGTGGGTATGGCGTCACCCGTACCTACAAATCCGTCCGCTGGCCGCGCTTCCTCAAAGTCCCGCATCAACCTCAGGCACGCCCGCGCCAATGCTGACTCCACGGCCTACGATCTCATCCGCAGCTACAGTCATAGCAAGCAGAAAACAAAGACTTTAAAGTGTCCATAAGACACTTCGCCTGGGCGCGAGCTGAAAGGCGGCGTTGGCGCGGGCCCCGGCGCGGCGAGCCGGCCACGGCTGTGGCTGCGCCGGGCCGGTGCGCCGCCCGTCCTGCTTATGCGGCCGAGCCGCTGGAGAAACGCGGGCGGCCTGCTCGCGTCGATCTTGCCCAGAGGTTGCCTTTCAGGAGTGGAGTATCCACTTCCCTGTCCGCTTGCCTTGTGTTAAGATCGAAAGGTTTTCACGAGGAGTTTGGCTGTACCGATTCGGGAGGCTGCCGCACCGCCCCCGTCTCTCCCCTCGCTCTGTCCCCTGTGCCATCCCGCTCTCGCGGGCCTATACAGCGGACGCCGCAGCGATACGGAGCTTGCCGCGCTCGATCTGCGCAGGCATCACGTCGCCGCGGGACCCTTTGGGTCGTGAATTCGTGTTGGTTTCGAGGCCGCGGCAGTGTCGGCTTTGCCGGCAGTGCCTGCGGTGCCTGTTGTTTGCTGGAGGATCACGAGTGCCCACCTTTCACCAACTCGTCCGCGCCGGCCGCGAGAAGAACCGTTACAAGACGGCTTCGCCCGCGCTGCAGTCCTGCCCGCAAAAGCGCGGCGTCTGCACCCGCGTCTACACCCAGACGCCGAAGAAGCCCAACTCCGCCTTGCGCAAGGTTGCGCGCGTGCGCCTCACCAACGGCGTCGAGGTGACCACCTACATCCCCGGCATCGGACACAACCTCCAAGAGCACTCCATCGTTCTCATCCGCGGCGGACGCGTCAAGGATCTTCCCGGCGTCCGCTACCACGTCGTCCGCGGCGCCATGGACGCCGTTGGCGTCGCCAACCGCAAGCAAGCCCGCTCCAAGTACGGCGCCAAGCGCCCCAAGGCCTAATTTATGCCGCGCAAGGGATATATCGAAAAGCGGGACGTCGCCCCCGATGCCATCCACGACTCCAAGTTGGTCGAGAAGTTCATCAACTCCATGATGTGGGGCGGCAAGAAGTCCACCGCCCAAGGCATCTTCTACGCCGCCCTCGACAAGGTCGCCGAGCGCGCTCCCAAGGTGGCGGCGCCCGCCGAAGGCGCCGCGCCCCCGCCTGCGGACGCGGCTCCCGCCAACGAAAACGAGGCGCTGAAGATCTTCAAGCGCGCCATCGAGAACGTGAAGCCGGTGGTCGAGGTGAAGACCCGCCGCGTCGGCGGCGCCAACTACCAGGTCCCGATCGAAGTCAATCCGACCCGACGCGTCTCGCTCGCCGTTCGCTGGCTCATCCTCTACGCCCGCACCCGCGGCGAAAAGGGCATGATCGAAAAACTCGCCAACGAAATCCTCGACGCCGCCAACAACCGCGGCGGCGCAGTCAAGAAGCGCGAAGACGTCCACCGCATGGCCGACGCCAACAAGGCCTTCGCCCACTACCGCTGGTAACTCTCCTGGCCCTGGCCCCTAATGCCTAGAAGCACTCCACTCGCGCGCACTCGGAACATCGGCATCATGGCCCACATTGATGCCGGCAAGACCACCACCACCGAGCGCATCCTCTATTACACCGGCAAGACCCACCGCCTGGGCGAGGTCCACGAAGGCACCGCCATCATGGACTGGATGGAGCAGGAGCAGGAGCGCGGCATCACCATCACCAGCGCCGCCACCACCTGCTTCTGGAACGACATCCGCATCAATATCATCGATACTCCGGGCCACGTGGACTTCACCGCGGAGGTCGAGCGCTCGCTCCGCGTCCTCGATGGCGCGGTCGCGCTCTTCGATGGCGTCCACGGCGTCGAGCCCCAGTCGGAGACCGTCTGGCGCCAGGCCGACAAGTACGGCGTTCCCCGCATCTGCTTCGTCAACAAGATGGACCGCGCCGGCGCCGACTTCGCCCACGCCTTGGGCACGATCCGCGCCCGCCTCCACGCCCCGGCAGTCGCCATCCAGATTCCCATCGGCCACGAGGACGGCTTCCGCGGCGTCGTGGACCTCATGGCCATGCAGGCCATCACCTACCGCGACGAAACCCTCGGCGCAGCCTACGACACCGCACCGGTGCCGCCCGAGATGGCCGAGCTCGCCCACGACTACCGCGAGCAGATGGTCGAGAAGATCGTCGAGTGCGACGACACCTTGCTCGGAAAATACATGAACGGCGAGACCTTCTCCGCCGACGAGCTGCGAGCCTCGCTCCGCCGCTCCGTCATCGCCATGAAGCTGTTCCCGGTGATGTGCGGCTCCTCGTTCAAGAACAAGGGCGTCCAGCCCCTGCTCGATGCCGTCGTCGCCTTCCTCCCCTCGCCCCTCGATGTCCCCAGCGTGAAGGGCCTCGACCCGAAGGCCGCCCCCAACGCCGAGGGGGAGATCCCCGAGCTGACCCGCGAAGCCAACGACACCGCTCCCTTCTCCGGCCTGGTCTTCAAGATCATGACCGACCCCTTCGTCGGTCAGCTCGCCTTCATCCGCGTTTACAGCGGACGATTGGAATCCGGCGGTTCGGTCTGGAATTCCACCAAGCAGAGGCGCGAGCGCATCGGGCGCCTGCTCCAGATGCACGCCAACAAGCGCGAGGAGATCAGCGAGGTCTGGGCCGGGGACATTGCGGCCTGCGTCGGCCTCAAGACCGTCTCCACCGGTGACACCGTCTGCGACGAGAACCACCCCATCCTGCTCGAATCCATCGAGTTCCCCACCCCCGTCATTGATGTCGCGGTCGAGCCCAAGACCAAAGGCGATCAGGAGAAGATGGGCCAAGCCCTCGCCAAGCTCGCCCAGGAAGACCCCACCTTCCGCGTCCACACCGACTCGGAGACCGGCCAGACCATCATCAGCGGCATGGGCGAGCTCCACCTGGAAATCCTGGTGGACCGCATGATGCGCGAGTTCGGCGTCGAGGCCAATGTCGGCAAGCCCCAGGTCGCCTACCGCGAAACCATTCGGGCGAAGGCCGAAGCCGAGGGCAAGTACATCCGTCAGACCGGCGGCCGCGGCCAGTACGGCCACGTCAAGATCACCATCGAGCCCGGCGCGCCCGGTTCCGGGTTCGTCTTCGAGAACGACATCGTCGGCGGTTCCATCCCCAAGGAGTTCATCAAGCCGGTCGAGAAGGGCATCGAAGAGGCGCTCGAAAGCGGCGTGCTCGCCGGCTACCCCATGAGCGATATCAAGGTCTCGCTCTTCGACGGTTCCTTCCACGAGGTGGACTCCAGCGAAATGGCCTTCAAGATCGCCGGCTCCATGGCCTTCAAGGAAGCCGCCAAGCGCGCCAAGCCGGCCCTGCTCGAACCCACCATGAAGGTCGAGGTCGTCGTCCCCGACGAGCAGAACTACATCGGCGCAATCACCGGCGATCTCTACCGCCGCCGCGGCCGCATCGAGAACACCGAGCCCCGCGCCGGCAGCCAGATCATCCGCGCCCTGGTCCCGCTCAGCGACATGTTCGGCTACGCCACCGAGATGCGCTCGGCCACCCAGGGCCGCGCCTCCTACACCATGCACTTTGCCCACTATGAGGAAGTGCCCAAGGCGCTCGCCGAAGAGATCATGGCCCGCGTCCAGGGCAAGGAGGTCAAGCGCTAGCGCGCCATGGCCGCCGACTTCCAATCCGTCGCCCAGGCGCTCCTTTCCGAGGTGGCCCCCCGCTCCCGCCTGCTCGAGGCCTCGAGCGTGGCCGCCCGCCCCGGCAGCAGCGGCAAGTTCGTCCGCTTGCGCATCGATTCCGAGTTCGCCGTGCGCGAGATTTCAATCCCCGCTTCGCTGGCCGATGCCGTAGCCAGCGGACAACCTGAAGCCTCCAACGACCTGCGCGAGCGCCTGCGCTCGGGCCTTGCCGCCCGCGGCAACCGCGTCGGTGAAACCCAAGCCGAGTGCTGATAGCTGAGAGCTGATATGGCGAAAGAAAAATTTGATCGTTCCAAACCGCACGTGAACGTGGGCACCATCGGCCACATTGACCATGGGAAGACGACGCTGACGGCGGCGATCACCAAGGTGCTGGCGAAG
>DATNED010000093.1:0-12335 GCA_035553115.1 Terriglobales bacterium
GCGCGCCTACCCGGCGGCGATCCTGGCGCAGCATGGCGTGGTCAACGACATGATGCCGGACGGGCCGATCGCAATCACTTGGTGAAGCTACTGTGGCACGGCCCTCGTGTTCAGGGCCGCACTGGACGGCAAGCGGCTCGCGTTTGACACCGGCGGGGTGCGCGGCGGGAACGAACTGTTCCGCGACCGCGGCACCGGAAGCTCCTGGCAGCAGTCCACCACGGAAGCGATTGCCGGGCCGCTGCGGGGCAAGCACCTCGAGCTTTATCCCTTTCTCTTGACCACGTGGGGCGAGTGGCGGCGGGAGCATCCGGCAACCGTGGTGCTGCAACCGCTGCCGGGATACGCCGATCGCGTCGCGCAGATGAACGAGGTCCTCAATCGCGGGGTAGCCGCGTCGGCCGCCGCTCCCAAGGGTGCGCTGTCCCTGGATGATCGCCTGCCGCCGCACACGCCGGTCCTGGGCTTGGAGGTGAACGGCGCTTCCATGGCCTACCCGCTGCCGGCGTTGCAGGCCGCGCGCGTGGTGAACGGGACGCAGGGCGGGGAAGCGGTCCTGATCGTTTACCAGGCCGGCTCAGATACGACCACAGCTTTCGTCCGCCAGTGGCAGGGCCGGAAGCTTAATTTCCAGCCGGCGAACGCCTCTGGCACGGAGTTGGAAGACCGCGAGACCCGCTCTCGCTGGAACGCGTACGGGGTGTGCACCGCAGGGCGCTTGAAGGGCGCGCGGCTGGCGACGCTGATCCTCGAGCCGGAGTTCTGGTTTGCCTGGTCGGAGTTTCACCCCGGCACCGGCATTTACGTCGCCAAGACCACAAACTAATTGGAATTCACGGGCACGGTGAGGGGCACGCCTTTGGGCGCCAGGATCATGGCCAGCAGGCGCGCCGGCCGGGTGGCGCTGGCGTTGCGCGACACCTGGTGCACCGACCCCGGCGGCTCATAGAACATCTCGCCGGTCTGGTAGGTCTTCTCCTCCTGCCCGGAGATCTTGGTGATCACCGCTCCCTCAAGCACGTACGCCAGGACGAAGCCGGGGTGCTTGTGGGGCTTGCCCACGCGGCCCGGTGCCATGTCCACGTAGCTGACATGCACCTGCCAGTCCTTCATGGCCACGTCCGGCAAGTCGTGCACGAAGACCGGCCCACGGCCGGGACCGGCCTGGGCCTGAAGGCGAAGCGCGGCGGCGGCGCCGAGCAATCCGGCGGCGGTAGAGGCAAGAGCATCACGACGGGTCATATGGGTCTATCATACGTCGCGATCCCCGCGGCTCGGCTACTTGCCGCGGAAGTCCACCGACACGGCCAGGCGTTCGCCCCGCAGCTCGAGCAGATTGCAGAAGGTGCGCTCGCCGCGCCGGCTGAACTCGAGGGAGACCTCGCTGCCGCCGATGCGCAGGCGCTCGATGCGGAGCCATTGCAGCCACTCCGGCAGCGTCGGGTTGACGACCCGCAGCTCGCGTCGGCCGGCATTGGGTCGCAAGCCGAGCGCAGCGGTCAGCAGCAGGAACCAAGCGCCCGAGGCCCAGGCCTGGGGCGAGCACGAGACCGGATAATTGACCGGCTGATCGAATGCCCCCCGCTGCACGCCGACGAACAGCTCGGGAAGGCGCTGATCCCGGAAGTAGTTCGCGGCTTGGAACACGCCGGTGAGCAGGCGCATCAGCGGCTGCTTCAGATCGTAGAAGGCAAAACCTTGGGCGATGAGGGAATTGTCGTGCGGCCAAATCGAGCCGCGGTGGTAGCTCAAGGGGTTGAACGTGGGCTCTGCGGCCGAGAGGGTTCGCACGCCCCAGCCGCTGTACATATCCGCCGCCATGAGGCGGCGCGCGACTTGGCGGGCGCGTTCGCGGCTTATGATGCGGCTCCAGAGGAGGTGCCCGGCATTCGAGGTGATGGCGCTTTGGGGCTGCTTGCTGCCATCGAGCGCGGCGGCATAGAAGCTGCGTTCGGGAAGCCAGAATCGCCGCTCGAAGCGGTGCGCCAGCTCCGTGGCCTGCCGCTTCAGGCGGTCCGCGCCAGCGGTGTCGTGCACGGTACGCAGCAGGCGCGAAAGACGGTAGCGCGCGTCATAGCAGTAGCCTTGCACTTCGCACAACGCCATGGGCGCCTCGGGAAGCGTGCCGTCGGCGTGCAGATAGGCGTCCCAAGAGTCCTTCCAGCCTTGATTGGCGAGCCCTTGCGGCGAGCGGCGCTGGTACTCGACGAATCCGTCGCCGTCGCTGTCGCCCCAATGCTCGATCCACTCCAGGGCCAGGCGCGCGGCCGGGAGCAGCTCCTCCAAGAGCTCGTTGTCGCCGGTCCAGTTGTAGGTCTCATCGAGGACGATCAAGAAGAGCGGGGTCGCGTCCACCGAGCCGAAGTAGGGGGAATGCGGCATTTCGCCGGCCCGCGTCATTTCCCCTTCGCGCATTTCGTGCAGGACTTTTCCCGGTTCCTCGTCGCGCCAATCGTCGCGCTTGGTGCCTTGGCGGTGCGCTAGAAAGCGCAACGTCTCCTTGGCCAGGTGCGGATGCAGCATCAGGGATTGATAGCCGGCAATGAGCGAGTCGCGGCCAAAGACGGTGGCAAACCAGGGAATGCCGGCGGCGACAATCTCGCCCGAACGCGGCGGCGGGATGCCGCAGTTCGTCTCCGCATCGAGGCCGCCGCGCTCGAACGGCACGCGCAAGGAGAAAAAGTCGCTCATCGCGGTCTCGAGGCAGCGATCGAACAACTCGTCGGAGGAGTGAAACACGGTCGTGGCTTGGGCCCAATCGGCGTAGTTTTCGCGGCGGCGGGCGAGGCACTGGGAGAACTCGGCCGCGGCTGAGGCTGCGGCGTCGCTGGCATCGGCCGACGGACGGGGACCGGCGGCGGCGCTCACCTGAGCGGCCAGCTCGCGTCGGCCGCCTGGCGGCAACTCGATCTCGAAGCGGGCCTTTCCGGCGGCGATTTCCATCGGCGCGGGCTCGAAGCGGATTCGGGTGCTACGGAACAGCTCGTCGCGCCCCAAGTAGGCGTAGATGATTCCGTCCGGCCGCGGCACCGGAGCAAAATACGTGCCTGCAACGGAGCGCAACATTCCGCGCACCTGGAAAACGTCCATGAAGTCCGCATCGAAGCACAGCTCGACCGCCAGTGTCACCGTTTGCAGGCTGAAATTGTGAAAGGTCAAGCGGTCGAAGAAGTGTCCGGCCAGCAATTGCTCGCGGCGGATGTGGACGGTATTCTCGGGCAAATCCAAGTTGTCGCGCGTTGCCAGATTGGTCGTCGTGAGCTCGATTTGGGCCAAGATGTTCTGCTGGCTGGCGGCCGAAAGCACCACGGTGCGGTGGGAGTTGATGACCAACTCCCAATGGCTGAGAAAGCGAGTGTCGTGATGGAAGAGGCCGACATCGGTGGAGCTGGGCGGCGAAATGTCTCCAGCCAGCGCGGTCGCCAGAAATGTCTTGCCATCGATAAGGGTCAGGTTGTTGACCCGGCGCGGCTCGCCGCTCCGCGCGGTGCGAGGCTGCGGGGGACAATAATCCACTGCGCGCAATTCTTGTGGCGAGAGTTCGTCCCCCATCAACCCCAAGGATGCCGCCTAGGAAGCCAACGGCAGCCGTTCGGGTAGGAGTGCCTGTTGGTGCCGCGCCGGCACGGAGGAGGAAGTGTGCAGGCATTCGGCGTACAAACTCACGTATCGCTGCACCATGGTAGCGGTGCCGAAATGCGCGATTGCGTGATTCCTGCACTGCGCCGGCGACGGCAATTGCCCCGCGGCGCGCCTGGACATTTCGTCCTGGTCGCGGCATATCCAGCCGGATGCGCCATGGACCACCACCTCGGGCACCGCGCCGCGGGGGAACGCTAGCACGGGAGCGCCGCAGGCCATGGCTTCGATCATCACCAGCCCGAACGGCTCCTCCCAATGGATCGGGAACAGCAGCGCGCGCGCGCCGCCGAGCAACTGATTCTTTTCTCTGAGATTCACCTCGCCGACGTACTCGATTTCACCGCCAAGCTGCGGGCGGATCTCGTTTTTCCAGTACTCCTGGTACGTGGGCTGGATCTCGCCCGCAATCTTGAGTGGCAGGCCGGCGGCGCGGGCCACGGCAATGGCGGTGTGGGTACCTTTGATGGGCGCGATTCTGCCGATGAAACACAAGTACTCCCGCTTTCCCGTGCCGAGCTTGTATCGGTCCAGCTGCAAGCCGTGATGCACCACCGAGAGTCGGGGCAGCCGCTCGCGCTGGGCTTGATCACGGCTGATGGCAACATAATGAACGCGGGGGAACCGCGCGTAGTGGCGGCTGAGCGCCGGATCGTGGGGGTGGTGCAGGGTGTAGACCATCGGCTGGCGGACGAAGCGCGCCAAATGCAGCCCTGGCGCGTTGTTCAGATGAATCAAGTCGCAATCGCCGGCGTCTTGGCAGGCCCAGCTCGAATGGTCGAGGTCTTCGAGGCTGCTTTCAAGCGCGGATTCAATCGGCCACTGCCCGCGGCGTGTGCGCCAGCGCGTCTCGCAGCTCACCGTCGATGCGCCGATGGTGTACACCACCGGGTCGTGCCCGACGTCGCGCAGCCCCTCAGCCAAATGCGCGACGAAAAGCTCGGTGCCGCCGTATCGCTCGGGCGGCACGGCGATGAACGGAGGGACAACAAGGGCAATGCGCATAAGGGCGGGGACCAAAGTGTAAGAGGCGGTCCGCCCCGGCTAGGCTGCATGTGAGTAGCAGCCGCTCACCATGTGCTGTACGGCGTTCCGTCCCGTCCCGAGCCGCCGGCGCCGCTGTGCACGTTCGTGATGCCGCTGAGGGTTTGATCCGGCGACATGATGGTGTCGTCGCTTTCGGCTTGCCACGTGGTGCTCGAGTTGGTGATCGGGTCCTTCGGAATTTCGCGCAAATATCCCGCCGAGACCAAATCGTCCAGCGACTGCGGCGCTTCCTGCTTGTCGAGTGTGTACTGGCTGATCAGCGAGCGCAGCTGGAACAGATCGTCGCGCAGCACGGCTTCTTTGGAGGCCTGCAAGGTCGAGCGGTAATTCGGCACCGCCAGCGCCAGCAGAATTCCCATGATCGCGAGCGCGATAATGAGCTCGATCAAGGTGAACCCCGAACTGCGCCGCTTCACCATTTGCTGAATTGGGTGCCGTCGAGGGCGGTGCCGGGGCTGGTGGTGTAGACGTCGAAGACGTCCTGGCCGCCCCAGCTGGTGGAATCAGCGTCGTCCTGGACCGAGCGCAGCCCCCAGTCGAAGGAATTGGTCATGGGATCTTTCGGAATCGCGCGCAGGAAGCGAATCTTCTCGGTTCCCATCGGCACGCCGTTCACCAGCGTGTCCAGATCTGGCGGATATCCCTGCGAATCGGTCTGAATCTGGATCAGGCCGCGGTCGGCGGCATCCTTGTAGCGGTCAATCGCCGCGCGGATTTCATCGAGCGCCACGCGCAACTGGTGCTCCTTTTGCCGTTCCACCGTCACGCGCGCCAGCGGCAGCGCCATCGAGGTCAGCACCACCAGGATGCTGGTCGCTACCACAAGCTCGATGAGCGTCATCCCGGCGCAGCGCTGCTGCCGCGAGTTCACTGGATCCTCACCATGGCGGGCGCGGCCTGCAGCGCCACCGGAGCGCCCTGGGGATTGCGGCCGCTGAGGCGGGTGAGGGTGAGCGCGGATTGGCCCGCGGCCTTGGCCAGGAAGGTGATGGTGAGCACGACTCCGCCGCCGGCCACGCCGGGAGTGTTGGGCGGCCGGCTCACGCTCACCTGCGCGGTGCCCGATGGCGCCTCTTCGCGGTGCACCAGCGCTGGCGCCTGCCCGTCCTGGGCCAGGAACTTGCCGAGCGCCATCGTCTTCACCTCGAGCAGGGCCGGGTCGTAATTCAGCTGGAAGCTCATCGCGTACGCATCGTGCGCATTCGCGAGCGCAAGCGCAACTTGAACCGTCTGGCCCGCGCGCGCCACGATCGCGGATGGAGTGAATTCGAGCCGAGGCTCGACGGGAACGGGCGCCGGGGCGGGCGCGGTCGCAGCCGGCGGCACGCTTGCCGCCGGGGCGGCCGGGGCGCCGCCGCTGCCGGAGGCCGTCGCAATCTGCGCCGGCGGAAGCTCGCGCAGCTGGACATCGTCTTGGGTGCCAGTGTCCAATGCCCGCGTGTCCTCCGGGGTGATGTCGAGGGTGCGCACGATATGCGGCGTCATCACCACCAGGATCTCGGTGTGCTGGGTTTCGTCGTGGGTGGACGAGAACAGGTACCGGAACAACGGAATCTCACTCAGCCCCGGCAACCCGCTCACGTTGTGGGTGACGGTGTTGATCATCATGCCGCCCAGCACCGTGCTCTCGCCGTTGCGCAGTTCGATGGTGTGGTCAATAACGCGGTTGCCGAGCACCGGCTGCTGGATGCCGCCGATGTTGTTGAAGCCATCCACTTCGGAGATCTCGATGCGGTTCTTCAGCAGCACCGAGCCGTCGGCGTGGATCTGCGGCGTCATATCAATGTTGACGCCGACCGGCTGATAGGTGAACTGGGTGTTCACCAGCGGGTTGATGCCCACGCCTCCGATGCCGGGCTGGAAGCTCCCGGTTGCGGTGGGTATTTTCTGGCCGATCTGCAGCGTCGCCTTTTGGCCTTGAATGGCGCGCAACTGCGGCTCCTGGATCTCGTGCGTGTTGTTGTCGCCGAGGATAGCGTTCAGGGTCGCGTTGGGGATTGTGACCGAGAAATTGTGGCTGTTCAGGTGCGTCAGCTCGTTCAGCGTAGGCGAGTTGGTGGTTGAGGTCGGGGTCGTGGTCCCGTTGGTGTTGTTCGTGTTGTTGTTGGTGGTGGTGCTCGACTGCGGCGCCTGCAGCCCGATGCTGAAGCTGTTCGGCGGCAACAAGCCCAAATCCTGGGCCCGGTCGCGGTTAACCTGCAAGATGCGCACGTCCACGACCACTTCGGGAGGCGCTTTGTCGAGATCATCGAGCAGCTTCTGCACCATCGCAACTTTGTCGGGGGTGTCGCGCATCACCAGCGCGTTGATGCTTGCCACCGGCATCAAGTGCGGCTGCGGCTGCATCAGCCCGCGAATAGCCTGCGCAAGTTCGGTCAGGTCGGTCGGGGCCTGCACGTTCTTCACGTAGAACACCTTCAGCACGGTCTGGTCCACCGCCTGGTGCTTGGTGGTGGTGTCGTTGGCAACCAGAATGGTATTCGGCGTGATCGGGGTGTAGAAGCTGCCGGTCTGGATATCAAGAATCTGCAGCACCTGAAGCAGGGTGACGTCGTGCAGTTCGAGATTCACACGGGCCGAATTCGAGAAGCCGCCTTGGCTCGAGGCGTCGAAGATGACATTGATGCCGGCCATCTTGCCCGCCGAAAGGTAGGCATTGCGCACGTCGCCGTTGGCGGTGAAATCCTTAAGCATGGTGTTGGCAACTGCGCCCAGCTCGACCGGCCCGGCGGCGCGGGCAAGTCGTTCGGTCAAGGCATGCTCGGCATCAGCGCCCACCGCCACGCCCGGCGTCGGAGCGGGCGGATGCAGCAATGCTTCAATGGTTTGAGCTTCCTGGCCCGCGATGAAGTTGCCGGGATCAATCGCCGCGGCGCGCTGCATCTCGGCCTCGGCGTCGGCATATTTCTTGTCGGCTTTGAGCTGCTCGCCCTTCTGGATGTGGGCGTTCGCGGAGGCAAACTGGGCCTTCTGCGTGGCCAGCTCGTATTCCACGTCGTCGGGCTTCATCTCGAGTGCTTTTTTGAAGTCCACGTAGGCCTGATCGTAGTTCTGGGCCGCCATCGAAATCTGCCCATGGCGGTAGTACCCGGAGGCCGGCGCTTGCGCCCAAACACCGGCGGCGCACAGACCTAGGCACACGAGCAGCTTGGGAATGGAATGAAAAGACACGGATTTCCGCGAGCCTTTCAGCTCTGGACGTTTTGGCAAGTCTAACACACCCCTCTCTAGTTGAAGAGCGGCGCTCGCCGGCGTCTGTTCATGTATTTTTGCCGTTCATAATGAATAGGCATGGCCCAGTCCGACCGCATTGCCGAGCACAAGAATATTGCCGAAAATCGGCAGGCGCGGCACAATTACCACATCCTGGAGCATTGGGAAGCGGGCATCGCGCTGACCGGGGGCGAGGTGAAGTCGCTGCGCGACGGCCAGGCCCAACTCAAAGACAGCTACGCGTTGGTTCGCGACGGCCAGGCCGTGCTGCTGAATTGCCACATCAGCCCCTACAAGAACGCGGGTTACGCCACCCACGAGCCCGACCGCACGCGCCGCTTGCTGCTCCACAAGGCGGAGATCGAGCGCATCGAAGGCAAAACGCGCGAAAAAGGCCTGACCCTCATTCCCCTGCGCCTCTATTGGAAAACGGGCAAGGTAAAATGCGAGGTGGCCTTGGCCAAGGGCAAACAGCTCTATGACAAGCGCGAGACCGAGCGGCAGCGCGAGGCTGATCGCTCCGCCCGCCAGGCCCTCAAAGAACGCACGCGCCGCTGAAGCTACCCATGAACACCGAACTCTTGTTTCTCCCCGACGAACAGCTCCCTGATTTGGAAGCGAATGCCCTGATCCTTCTTATGGACAAGGAGCCACCGCGCTGGAGCGCCGCAGTTGCCGCCCTGTACCAGTCCGAAGAGTTCACCGGCAAGGCACTTGAGCTCACCGTGCTGCACGCCCCTTCGGGCTTTAAAGCCAAGCGCCTGGTGCTTGCCGGACGCGGCGACAAGTTCGCGCCGCCGCTGGACGCCTGGCGCTTGGCTGGCGTGGTCGCGCGCGCGCTCAAAGGGAAGAACGTCCGCTCGATCACGCTCAAGGTGCCTTCAGATTTGGCATCCGAGCCGAATCTGATCGCGCTCATCACCGGCATCGAAAGCGGCAATTTCGATACGGATCAGTACAAGAGCGACCGCAAGCCCGAGCGGCAGATTGAGTCCCTCAAGCTCGTACTCGAGCCTTCCACCGATCGAGCGGCTGCGGAGAAGGCGGTGCGCGAGGGTGCGATCATCGCCAACGCGCAGCGTTTCGCCCGCGAGCTGGCGAATGAGCCCAGCAACCGGCTCACCCCCACCATGATGGGCGAGCGAGCCCAGGCCATGGCGCGCGCTGCCGGGCTGGAATGCGAGCTGATCGGGGTCGAGCGGGCGCGCGAGCTCAAGATGGGCTCGTTCCTCAGCGTGGGGTTGGGCAGCGCCGAGCCGCCGGTGATGATGGTGCTGCGCTATCGCGGCGCCGAGGGCGGCCCTACGCTCGGGATGATCGGCAAGGGCGTGACGTTCGACACGGGAGGCATTTCGATCAAGCCGGCTGCGGGCATGGAGAACATGAAGTTCGATATGTCGGGCGGCGCGGCCACCGTGGGCGCGATGCAGGCGATTGCCGCCCTGAAGCCGAAGATCAACGTTGTGGCCATCGTTCCCGCCACCGAGAACATGCCGGGTGGGCGCGCGCAAAAGCCGGGCGACGTGCAGACCGCGATGTCGGGAAAGACCATCGAGGTGCTCAACACCGACGCCGAAGGGCGGCTGATCCTTGCCGACGCGCTGCACTATGCCAAGCAGTTGGGCGCGACCCATTTGATTGACTCGGCCACACTGACCGGGGCGTGCGTAGTGGCGCTCGGCAACGTCAACGCAGGCGTCTTCACCAACAACGAGGAGTTTTACGCCCGCTTCGAGAAAGCGCGCGCCCGCACCGGCGAGAAGATGTGGCGCTTGCCTTTGGACGGCGAATACAGCGAGCAGACCAAGGGCACGGTCGCCGATCTACAGAACATCGGCGGGCGCTGGGGCGGCGCGATTTTCGCCGCCGCATTCCTGGAGGCCTTCGTCGGCGACACGCCCTGGATCCACCTTGACGTCGCCGGCACCGCCTACCTCGAGGAGAACAAGCCCTGGATGCCGAAAGGCCCAACCGGCTCGCCCACCTACACCCTGATCGCACTGGCGCGGGAGATGGCGGCACCATAGCCGCGCGCTCTGCCTAGTGTCCGCCGTCGGGGCGGGCCATCCATTGCTGGTACAGGCGCTGGTGCTTGCTTGGCGGCATGAGTTGGCCGTCAATGTACACCGATTTAATCTGGGTGCGTGGATCGATGGGATCGCCGCTGGCCAGGATCACATTCGCCCGCTTTCCGACCGCCAGCGAGCCTAACTCGGAGTCGAGGCCCAGGATCTGCGCCGGCGCAAGCGTGATGGCCTTCAGCGCGTCCTCGGGCGCGAGCCCGTAGGCTTCGGCCAGCGCTGCGTTGTAGGGCAGATTCCGGCTGTCGGCAGCTGATCCGCTCACGATCGCAAATGGAATGCCGGCCTTGGCTAATTCCGAAGGCGTGGTGTAGATCGCGTCGTAGGGATCGTTTTCGCTCGCCGGCATGGCGGTCAGCGGCCCATACAACACCGGCACGCCGGCAGCCTTGATTTCGGGGATCGCCTGCCAGGCGTCGCGAGCGCCCGCCAGGATGAACTTCAAATGCTGCTGCTGGCCGAACCGAATCGCGGCACGGATATCTGCCGCGCTCGACGCGGTCAGGATCACCGGGAGTTTGCCGCTGACATAGGGCGTCATCGCCGCCAGCGCCGGGTTGGGGTCTGCAATCGGGCCCTGCACCGCGGCATAGCGCCGCGCCGCGTCCAGGTAGTCGCCCAGCTCTTGCATAGGATTGCCTGCCGCCGGAGCAGCGCCGCCGCGGCCGCCGCGGCCGCCGCCCGAGCCCGGCAGGTTGATCCACAGCGCTGCGCTGCGGCGCACGCTCATCTCGTCATTGGTGTAGATGCCGAGATCCACGACCGAGGCTTGGGACGGAATCAGACCGCCCCGCATGGCCACGAGCGCGGTGGTCACGCCATTGGCACGCACCGTGCCGATGATATCGCTCGCGGGGTTGACGCCGATGCTGGCCAGGAGCTGAGGGTTGAAATTGCCCAGCTCGTTCGTGTCCAGGGTGCCGGGCGCCGCGCCCGTCACTTCGGCGATGCCGAGCGTGGTGTCGGCGTCCAACATCCCCGGATACACCGACATTCCCCGCCCCGCCACCACGGTCGCCCCCTTGGGAACTGCGGCATGCGCGCCCAGCGCGGTGATCTTGCCGTTCTCGAAGGCGATCGTGCCATTGGGAATAACCGGCCCGACGCCGGGCACAATGCGGACGTCCACGATGGCGACCGGTTTGGGCTGCGGCGCCTGCGCGAACGCCGCAGCGGAGAGCGCGGCGGCGGCAAAGATCAGCGTGGTTCTCATTGGTTTCCCCCGCCATCGCTGTCATCGGCCAATCCAAGGCTGAGCAGCGGCTGGAACATCTTTTCGTATTCGGCCACCGACTTGCGGTGAGCGAGGTCTTGTGCGCGGTCGAAGAATACGCGTCCATCAATGATGGTTTTTTCCACCAGCGCGCTGGGCCCGAACGGATCACCGTTGAAGATGGCGAAGTCGCCGTCCTTGCCCACATCAATCGAGCCCACGGTCTTGTCCATCCCCAGCATCCAGGCCGGATTCAGGGTAATGGTTTGGAGTGCAGTCTCCTCGCTCACATTGCCGTAATGGATTACCTTCGCCGCGTCTTGATAGAGCCGTCGGGCGCGTTCATCGGAATCGGAGTTGATGGCCGCGCGCACGCCCTTCTGCTCGAGCAGCGCGGCGTTGTAGGCGATGCCATCCACTGCCTCCATCTTGTAGCTCCAATCGTCGGCGAAGGTCGAGCAGCCGATGTTGTGCGACTTCAACTCGTTGGCGATTTTGTACGCCTCGAGGCAGTGCTCGAGCGAGGCGATGTGGAAATGGAACTCGTCGCTGTCGTCAATCAGCGCCTGCATCTCCTGGCTTACATACGAGTGGGCATGCACCAGGACTTTGCCTTCGAGAATTCCGACGATGGGCTCGAGATTAAGATCGGTTCGGGGCGGATAGACCGATTCGCCGCGCGCGACGGCAGCGTGGTAGTCGTCCCATTGCTTCTTATAGACCTGCGCGGCCATGAATGCCGTGCGGATGGCGTCATTCACGCCCTGCCGCGTGGCCGGATACCGTCCGTGCGGGTTCGCCGTCTGCTTCGGGTTTTCTCCCAGGGCGAACTTGATCCCCTGCGGCGCCCCCGGGTACAGCATTTCGTCCACCGGAAGCCCCCATTTCAGCCGCAGCACCGCATCCTCGCCGCCGATCTCGTTGGCGGAGCCGTGGAGTTGATGAATGATCGTCACCCCGCCGGCAAGCTGGCGGTAGAGGTTGACGTCGTGCGGGTTGATGACGTCCTTGATGTGCGCCATGGCGCTGATGGACGGCGCACCCTCGTTCACTCCGCCATCAATCGCGGTGTGCGAGTGCTCGTCAATGATGCCGGGGATGACGTACTTGCCGGTGCCGTCCAGGACCTCCACGCCGGCAGG
>DATNED010000094.1:0-14770 GCA_035553115.1 Terriglobales bacterium
GGGTGACGGGCTGGACTTTGCCCGAGTCGAAGGAATAGAGCCAGATGCGCGCGTTGCGGTCCTGCTCGTTGACGAGACGGGCGTCCTTCTTGTCCTTCGTGTCTTTCTCTTCGGCGGCGGTCTGCGGCGGCTGGGCGCTGAAGGCGATCCAGCGGCCATCGGGCGAAACCTGGAAATTGCCCGGGCCGAGCTTCTTGTGGTCGGCGGTCTCGATGTCGAGCGGGCTGGGCTCGCCGCCGGCGAGGGGCAGGCGGAAGATTTGGCGGGTGTCGCCGCGGCGGGCGGCGAAGAGGATGGCCGAGCCATCGGGAAGCCAGACGGGCGAGGATTCGCCGGCATGATCGGTTGCGGGTGAGAAGGTCAACTGGCGCGGCGGAGCGGAGCCGTCGCTGGGCGCAAGCCAGAGGTGCGAGGCTGCGCCGTCGGCAGTCGAGTCGCGCTGGACGTAGACGACCTTGAGGCCGTCGGGCGAGAGCTGGGGATCGCTGACGGTCTGGTAGTGGCGCATCTGCTCGTTGGTGATGCAGACGGTTTCACTTTTCTGCGCGAGCAGGGAGGCGGCGAAGGCGGCGAGCAGCGAGCAGCAGAGCAGGAGGCGCATAGGGAAAAGGATACCTAGTTCAGGAGAGCGCCGGTGCGGATGATGCGGGCGGCGATCTTGATGTCGCGCGATTGTTCGCGGTCGGCGGTGAGCGGCGGAATCTCGCGGCGGACGCGGGCGAGGACGGCTTGCAGCCGCTTGGACGGCAAGAGGGGTTCGAGGTGGACGAGGGCATGCGAGGCTGCGATCAACTCGATGCCGAGGACGGCGGCGGTGTTCTCGAGCACGCGCTTGAGCTTGATGGCCGCGCCCATGCCCATGGAGACGTAGTCTTCCTTGTTGCCGGAGGTCGTGATCGAATCCACCGAGGCGGGATGGGCGAGGACGCGGTTCTCGGCGACAAGGGCGGCGGCGGTGACCTGGGCCATCATCAACCCGGAGTCGAGGCCGGGGTTGGCGGCGAGGAAGGCGGGGAGGCCTTCATTGAGCGAGGGGTTGGTGAGGCGCTCGGTGCGGCGCTCGGAGATGCCGGCGAGGCCGCACATCACGATGGCCAGGTAGTCGAGGGCGTAGGCGAGGGGCTCGCCGTGGAAGTTGCCGCCGCTCAAGACCTCGCCGCCGCGTTTGCCGCCGTTGGGGCCGGGGAAGACCAGCGGATTGTCCACGGCAGCGTTGGCTTCGAGGGTGAAGACGTTGCGGGCGAAGGCGAGGGTGTCGCGGACTGCGCCGTGGACCTGGGGCATGCAGCGCAGGGAGTAGGCGTCCTGCACGCGGCCGCAGTGGCGGTGGGAGCGGCGGATGGCGCTGCCGGCGATGAGCGCGCGCAGCCGGGCGGCGGTGACCTTCTGGCCAGCTTGGCCGCGGAGATCCTGCAAGCGCGCGTCGAAGGCGACCGGGGTGCCGCGGAGGGCTTCGAGCGAGAGCGCGCCGACGATCTCGGCGGACTCGACCAAGCGCTCGGCGTTGAGCAAGCCCGCGATGCCGACGGCGAGCATGGCCTGGGTGCCATTGAGGAGGGAGAGGCCTTCCTTGGCCTCGAGCACGAGGGGCTTGAGGCCGGCCTGCTTGAGCGCGGCAGCGCCGGACATGCGCCGAGATTCGCGGTTGGGACGGGCGAGGTGGGCTTCGCCTTCGCCGATGAGCACCAGGGCGAGATGGGCGAGCGGGGCCAGGTCGCCGCTGGCGCCGACCGATCCTTGCGAGGGCACGACGGGATGGACGCCGCGGTTGAGCAGGGCGCAGAGGGCTTCGACGAGCTTGGGGCGGACGCCGGAAAAGCCTTTGGCGAGGGAGTTGGCGCGCAGCAGCAGCATGGCGCGGACGACGCTCTCGGGAAGCTCTTCGCCGACGCCGCAGGCGTGGCTGCGGAGCAGATTGAGCTGAAGCTCGCGCACGCGGGCGGGGGGAATGCGGACATCACTCAGCCGGCCCAAGCCGGTGTTGATGCCGTAGGCGGGAGCATCGCCGGCAAGCGCGCGCTCGACCACGGCGCGGGAGGCGCGCATCTTCGCCAGCGCCGACGAGGCCAGGCGGACGGGGCGGCGCTCGAGGGCCACCTCGGCGACTTGCTCGAGGGTCAGGCCCGAGCCACGAAGTTCAATCGGCTTCACGATCCTCCTCCGACCTGAGTCCGGTATTTTTCCGGCAGCGGACAGGCTTGGAAATTCTTATCAATGCAGACGTGCACGGTTTCGCCCTCTGCGAGCAGGACGCCGTCGCGGGCGCGGACGGCCTGGTACTCGAAGGCGACGACGGCGGCGCGCTGGCGGGCGACGCGGGTGCGGATGGTGACGAGGTCGTCAAAGCGGGCGGGGGCCTTGTAGCGGCAGCGGGCCTCGACGACCGCGATCTTGCAATCGTCCTCGCGCTCCATGTCGCGATACGAAATGCCGCGGGCGCGGAGGTGCTCGACGCGGCCGACCTCGAACCAGACCAGGTAGTTGGCGTAATAGACCACGCCCATCTGGTCGGTTTCGGCGTAGCGGACGCGCACCTGGGTTTCGGTGTACTCGGCTTCGCTCATGGTTTGCTTTCGGCGTAATCGGATTCGGGCGCGGCCAAGTAGCGCTCGAGCGTGGCCTCCCAGACGCCCTGGGCGCGGAGGATGAACTCGACCAAGTCGCGGGCCGCGCCGCGGCCGCCAGCGTGCGGCGCAACGAAATGCGCGGCGGCGAGGAGCTCGGGGCGGGCGTTGGCGGGAGCGGCGGCGAAGCCGGAGGCGCGGAGCATCGGCAAGTCCACGATGTCGTCGCCCATGGCGCAGGTCTGCTCGGCGGTGAGGCCGCTCTCGCGCCAGATGGCTTCGAGCGCATCGGCCTTGCGGTCCACGCCCTGGCGAACGAACTCGATGCGCAGATCGCGGGCGCGCAAGGCGAGCGACTCGGAGCGGCGCTTGGTGATGATGCCGGTCCTGAGGCCGGCGCGGCGGGCGAGGCCGAAGCCGATGCCATCGTGGGCGGAGAAGCCCTTGACTTCGACCATCCCGCCGCCGGCGCCGGGCACGTACCAGAGGACGCCATCGGTGAGGACGCCGTCGGCGTCGAAGAGCAGCAGCTTCACGGCGCGGGCGCGCGCCACCGCATCGGGCGCGGCGCGGCCGGCGCAACCTAGATCAGTTCGGTGGTCCATAGATCGTGCAAGTGGACAAGGCCCTGCAGTTTGCGGTCGGCGCCGGCGACCAGGAGCGCGGTGATGCGGTGGCCTTCCATCAGGAGCAGCGCGGCGGGGGCGAGCTCGTGGGGCGCGATGAGGACCGGGTTGCGGGTCATGCAGTCCTGCGCCGGGCGCGAGACGGCGGCGGCGCCATGGGCTTGGAACAAGCGGCGAATGTCGCCATCGGAGATGAGGCCGGCGATGCTGCCGTCGGGCTCGACCACGGCGGCGACGCCGAAGCCCTTGCGGCTCATCTCGTAGACGACTTCCGGAAACAGCGTGCCGGGCGCGACGCGGGGAAGCGCATCGCCGGAGTGCATCAGCTCGCTCACCGGCGTGAGGCGTTTGCCGAGCTTGCCGCCCGGATGCAGCTCGGCGAAGTCGCGCGGGGTGAAGCCGCGCTGTTCGGCCACCGCCATGGCGAGCGCGTCGCCCAGCGCCAGCGCCGCCGTGGTCGAGGCGGTCGGCGCCAAGCCCAGCGGGCAGGCTTCCGAGGAAACGCCGACGTCGAGGTGCACCTCGGCGTTGCGCGCGAGCAAGGATTCGGGCGCGCCGGTGAGCGCGATCATGGGGATGCCGATGCGCTTGAGCGGACCGAGGAGGTTGAGCAGTTCGGCGGTTTCGCCGCTCTGCGAGAGCGCAACCACCACGTCGCCGCGGACGAGCATGCCGAGATCGCCGTGCAGGGCTTCGGCGGGATGGAGGAAGAGGGAGGGGGTGCCGGTCGAGCTGAGCGTGGCGGCGATCTTGCGCGCGACGATGCCGCTCTTGCCCATGCCGGTGATGACGACGCGGCCGGAGCAGGCCATCACCAACTGGACGGCGCGCTCGAATTCCACTCCGACGCGGGCGGAAAGCGCCTGGACGGCGGCGGCTTCCACTTCGAGGACGCGGCGCGCGGTGGCCTGAATGGAACTGGAATCCGGCATGGGTTCAGCAACTCATCGTAGCGCATCTGACGATGCATGGGCCGCCGATGGATCAGCACCGCTCTCCTTATTCTGGGCGTGGCGCTGCTGGCGGTGAGCTTGGGCCAGTACGGCTACATGATCCTGCGGCAGCACCAACTGCGGCGGCGCTGGCAACGGATCAACTCCCCGATCGCGGCCCAGGCCGCGCCGACGCGCGCGGCCGATGCCGCGCCACTGCGCTTGATCATTCCCAGCATTCAGCTGGACGACGTGGTGGTGCGGGGCACGAGCTACGAGGATCTTCTGGTCGCGCCGGGGCTGGTCGAGGGTTCGCCGCTTCCGGGCCGCGGGAACACCGTGATCGCCGGCCATCGCGACACGTTCTTCCGGCACGTGGCCGACCTGCGCGCGGGCGACGCGATCGAAGTGCAGAGCGGGGGCGAGCAGTTCGAGTACACCGTGACCGGGCGCGAGATCGTCAAGCCGAGCGAGACATCGGTGCTCGACAACAGCGCCGCGCCGCGGCTGACGCTGGTGACCTGCTACCCGACGTATTGGATCGGGCCGGCGCCGGACCGGCTGATCGTGCAGGCGAAGCTGGCGCCATCGCAAGCGGTACCCTAATGGGATGTCCAAGGCCGGAGTTGTGGGCGCAGGCCTCATCGGCCTGGCGCTGGCGCGCGAGCTGCACCGCCGCGGATTCGATGTCGAGGTGTGGGACGCGGGCGAGGCCGGGCGCGCGGCCTCGTGGGCGGGCGCGGGAATGCTGGCGGCGTACCAGACCACGCGGGCGGAGATGCGGCCGCTGGCGATCGCGGGGGCGAAACTGTACCCCAGCTGGGTGGCGGAGCTCGAGCGCGAGACCGGGCGGGACGTAGGCTACCGCAAGAGCGGATCGCTGCTGCTCGGCGCCAGCGCCGAGCCGATGCCGGGCTGGGAGCGGCTGGGCGCGGAGCAAGCGGCAGCGGCCGAGCCGAACGTGAACTTCGATGAGGCGGGAACGATCTGGCGAATCGCCGACGACCACAGCGTGGACAACCGGGCGCTGACCGCGGCGCTGCTGGCGTCGGTGCGAGCGCGGGGCGTGGCGGTGCACGAGCACGCCGCGGTGCGCGAAGTGCGGAGGGTGGAAGGCGGCTTCGAGGCGGCGTGCGAGGGCGCGGCCTATTGTGCTCATCATGTGATCCAATGCGCGGGGGCGTGGGCGGGCGGGATCGCCGCGCCGGCGGCGGCGCCGGTGCGGCCGCGCAAGGGGCAGATGCTATGCCTCGCCTCCGCGCTTGCGATCCACCACGTGATCGAAGCGCCGGGGGTGTATCTGGTTCCGCGGGCGGGAGGCCGGGTGCTGGCGGGCGCGACGCTCGAGGATGTGGGCTTCGAGCCGGGAGTGTCGGACGAGGCGATGCGGAAATTGCGGACGCAGGCGGAGGCGCTTGCGCCCGGGCTGAAGAGCGCCGAAGAGGTGGAGCGCTGGGCGGGGTACCGGCCGTGCACGCCGGACGAGCTGCCGATGCTGGGCGAGTCGGCCTGCCCGGGGTACTGGATTGCGGCGGGGCACTATCGCGACGGCATTCTGCTCGCGCCGATCACGGCAAAGATCATCGCCGACGGAATCGTGCGCGGGCGGCTGACGCGGGCGCTGGATCTTACGCGGTTCTCGCCGCAGCGGTTCGGCTAAGAGCCGGATTTGGGAGCGGTGGCGGGGTGGGCTTTGAGGAGGGCGACCAGGGGCTTGGCGGCGGCGGGCATGGCGACGCCGGAGCCACTGAGGATCTTCTCGTCGTTGGTGTTTTCCCCGTACATGGCCTGGTTCCCCGTAGTGTCAGGCTGCACCACTGCGCCACTTATGCTGATGCCGGCGAACGCGCCCTTGCTGCGACCGTAGGTAAGGATTTGGGAGTTCAGTTTGACGTCGGTGCCTGCGGCGACGTGGCGACCGACGGGACCGGCGGCGGCGGCGGCTTCAGCGCCGACGCGAAATTTGCTGCTGAGGAGGCTGTCGAGTTGGCTGCGGTCGCCGAAGACCATGATGATGTCGCTGGACTGGACGCCGAGCTGGAAGCCCCAACTGCCGCCGCCGATGGTGACGAACAGGGGCGGATTCCAGGCGGTATTGGCGGCATTGCGGCACATGGCGATGCCTTTGCCGTAGTTGCCGCCGACGCCGAAGGCGGCTTTCTTTTCTCCCGGAATGATGGCGATGCAGGAGGCGTGGGAGAGAATTTCATCGGGGATGGCGTTGTCGGGGGTGGCCATGACCTGCTGGAAGACGGCGGTGGCGGCGCGGAGGCGGGCGATATCGTCGTCTTTATTGCTGCTGGCGCTGAGCCAGAGCGGCATGGCGACCGCCACGGCGCACGCGAATCCAACAACCTTGAAATTTAGACACTTCCGCATACCCCCACCTTCCTTCATTAGGGGTAGGATGCGGGTCTAAATTCTGGGAGTTGCCTGCTGCATGAGGCGCTGGAGCTCGTTCAGGAACTCGCCGACGTCCTTGAAATCCATGTAGACGCTGGCGAAGCGAACGTAGGCGACTTTGTCGAGCTGGCGCAGGCGCTCCATCAGCAACTGGCCGATGGCGCGGGTGGAGACTTCGCGTTCCGGGGCATCGGTGAGGAGCGATTCCGCGGCGTTGACGATGGATTCGAGCTGGGCGGTGGAGATGGCGCGTTTTTCGGAGGCGTGGAGCAAGCCGGTGAGGACTTTTTGGCGGTCGAAGGGCTCGCGGCGGCCGTCCTTCTTGACGACCATGAAGGGGACTTCGTCGAGGCGCTCGTAGGTGGTGAAGCGCTTTTCGCAGGCGAGGCACTCGCGGCGGCGGCGGATGGCCTCGCCGGATTGGCTTTCGCGCGAGTCCACGACGCGGTCTTCGGCGTGTCCGCAAAAGGGGCAGCGCATGGGTCCCGATTCTAGCAGGGGCCGGGGATCGTGTCAGCGGCGGAAGTCGAGGGCGGCGACGAATTTGGGGTTTTCGCGCCAGTCGGGGCGCACCAGAACCTGGAGCTCGAGATGGATGCGTTCGCCGAGGGCCGCCTCAATCCGTTGGCGGGCTTCGATGCCGATCTGGCGGATCATTGCGCCGCGCTGGCCGATAAGGATGGCCTTCTGGCCGGGGCGCTCGCAGTAGAGCGCGGCTTGCAGGTGGCGGAGGTCGCCGTTGCGGCCAGGCCTGCGGTCATCCGCCTCGATGCGCACGGCGAGGGTATGGGGGACCTCCTCGCGGGTGAGCAGCATGGCCTGTTCGCGGATGATCTCGCTGACCTGGAAGTGCTCGGGCTGGTCGGTGCGGGTGCCGGGCTCGAAGTAGGGAGGTCCGGCGGGGAGGGCGGCGAGCACGAGCTTGATGAGCGCATCGAGGTTCCAGCGGCGAAGGGCGGAGACGGCGATCACTTCCTGGAACTCGAAGCGTTCGCGGTAGCGGGCAATGATGGGCAGGGTGGCTTCGGGGTTGGGGAGGAGGTCCACTTTGTTGAGGACCAGGAACACCGGCGGGCGAAGGAGGCTCAGGGCGAGGTCGTCTTCGGCGCCGAAGGGCCGGGAAACGTCGGCGAGGAGAAGGGCCAAGTCGCGGCCCTCGAGGCCGGCGTGGACGCTGCGCAGCATGGCGCGGCTGAGATATCCGCGGCCGCGGTGAACGCCGGGGGTATCCACGAAGACGATCTGGCCATCGGGCAGATCGAGGATGCCGAGCAGGTGGGTGCGGGTGGTTTGCGGATGCGGGGTGACGGCGGCGATGCGGGCGCCGAGGAGGGCGTTGATCAGCGTGCTCTTGCCGGTGTTGGGGCGGCCGACGAGGGTCACGAAGCCAGAATGAAAAGCCACGTGCACTTAGGATACGGCGTGGGCGAGGAAGAACGCGGCCATGGCGGCAACTCCGCCGATGAGGACGGTCTGGACGGCGGCGCGCAGGGGCGGGGCGCCGGTGTAGCGGCCTTTGATGTAGCCGAAGACCAGCAGCGCGGCCCCGGTCACCGCGACCGAGCCGAGCAGGGCGGAATGGAGCGGAATGGTGGCGAAGTAGGGCGCCAGCGGGATCATGCCGCCGGCGATGTAGGCGCCGGCGATGGTGAGCGCGCTGGCCCAGGCGCGGCCGGGCTCGGGGGGTTCGAGGCCGAGCTCGAAGCGCATCATGAAATCGCGCCAAGCGACCGGGCGCTGGGCCAGGCCCTCGACCATGGCCACGCTTTCGGCGGGGGTGAGGCCGTAGGATTCGAAGATTTCCGCCACCTCGCGGCGCTCATCGTCGGGGCGCTCGACGATTTCGCGCTGCTCGCGCGCCAGCTCGCTGGCATAGTGCTCGGCGTCGCTGCGGGCGGCGAGAAAGCCGCCCAGGCCCATGGCGATCGAGCCGGCCGCGATTTCGGCGAGCCCGGCGGTGACGACGATGTGGGTGGCAACGGCTGCGCCGCTGAGGCCGGCGGCCAAGGCGAAGGGGACGGTGAGGCCGTCGGACATGCCGATGACCAGGTCGCGCACCCGGGCGCTGCCGGTGAAGTGGTGTTCCGCGTGGGGAGGGGCGGGCATGGCGGGCTCAGGGGACATGCTAGCAAATAGAGGACAGGCGGGGATGGGGCGCGCGGGCATAAAATAGAAGGAGATGGCGCAGAGACGATTGGCGCGAATCGCCGGCATTGACATCCAGTTTCACGTGAGCTGGATCATCATTCTTGCGCTGATCGGGCTGACGCTGGGCGAGTACTTCCAGGCGGCCAACCCGCATTGGGCCGCGGCAGTGGCGTGGGGGGCGGCGGCGGCGACGACGGTTTTATTTTTCGCGGCGGTGGTGCTGCACGAGCTGGCGCACAGCCTGGTGGCGCGCGCGAAGGGGCTGCCGGTGCAGGCGATCACGCTGTTCGTCTTCGGCGGGGTGAGCGAGCTGACGCGCGAGCCGGAGGACGCCAAGTCGGAGTTTCAGATCGCGATTGCGGGGCCGCTGATGAGCCTGGCGCTGGGGGCGGCGTGCTTGGGGCTGTCGCGGCTGGGAAGCCCGCATGCCCCGGTGATTGCCGTGCTGCTGTGGCTGGGCTGGATCAACCTGGCGCTGGCGCTGTTCAACCTGATTCCCGGGTTTCCGCTGGACGGCGGGCGGGTGCTGCGCGCGATTCTGTGGAACGCGAGCCATGATTTCACGCGGGCGACGCGGCAGGCGACCCAGGTGGGGAAGATCTGCGCGGCGGGGTTCATCCTGTACGGCCTGTTCGCGTTCTTCGCCGGCCAGAGCCTGGACGGAATCTGGCTGGCCTTCATCGGCTGGTTCCTGCTGACCGCGGCGGAGCAGAGCTGGCGGCGGACCGAGGCGCAGGCGGCGCTGGGCAACTACACGGTGCGCGATCTGGAGACGCCGTTCTATTCGCGCGTGCCGCCGGAGTGGAACCTGGAGAGCTTCATCACCGAGGTGGCGAGCTTGCACAACTACCGCGCCAGCCTGGTGATGGACGGGGAAGATCAGTTGCTCGGCATCATCACTCCCGGCGACCTGGCGCAGGTGCCGCGGTCGCGGTGGGGAACGACGCTGGTGCGGGAGATCATGCGCCCGCGGTCCGAGATGGCGACGGTGCAGCCGGCCGAGGGGCTGGCCTCGGCGCTGCGCAAGATGGCCGAGCAGGACGTGGCCCAGCTTCCGATCCTGAGCGACGGCGGGGTGCGGGGGGTGATCCGGCGGGACCGGATCCTGGCGCTGCTGCACGCGCAACTGGCGCATTGACGATGGCGGACGCGACGGCACATGGAGAAGCGTTTGGCGCCCCCGGGATTCCGCCGCGGTGGACGCGGGGCGGCAAAGACGCGATCGGCACCGCCTACGCGGCTTCGAGCCGGGTGTGGTTCACGCTGGCGCAGGGGACGCTGACGGAGGTGTATTTCCCCACCGTGGACCGGCCGCAGATCCGCGACCTGCAGTTCCTGTTCACCGACGGAGCGACGTTTTTCCACGGCGAGCGGCGCGATCTGGACCACACGGTCGAGGCGCTGGGTGCGCACGCGCTGGGGTACCACATTGTCAGCTCGGACCGGCAGGGGCGGTACCGGTGCCACAAGGAACTCATTGCCGATCCGCATTTGAGCTGCGTGCTGCTGCGCAGCAAACTCGAATGCACGGCCGCGGGCACGGCGCGCAGCCTGCGGATGTTCGTGCTGGCCGCGCCCCACCTGGACGGCACGGGGTGGAACAACCAAGCCGAGATTGCGGTGGTGTCGGGGCGCACGGTGCTGTTGGGGCACCGCAACGGAAGCTGGATGGCGATCGGGGCGACAGCCGAATTGACAAACGCCTCGGCGGGGTTCGTGGGATCGAGCGACGGCTGGACGGATATCGCCGAGCACCTGGGGCCGAGTTTCCGTTTCGCCAGCGCGAGCGACGGGAACGTGGCCGTGGTGGCGGAGATCGCCGGGGCGGCGAAGGGGCGGGAGTTCACGCTGGCGCTGGCGTTCGGGGACTCGCGGCAGGCGGCGATCAACACGCTGCTGCAAAGCCTGGAGGAGCCGTTCGCGCCGGCGCGGGAGCGGTTTCTGGAGCAATGGGAGCGGGCGGGGGAGCACCGGCGGGCGCTCGAGAGCGGAGCGAGCGATGGCGGCCGGGTCTATCGGCGGAGCGTGGGGCTGCTGCTGGCGCATGAGGACAAGACCTATCCGGGGGCGCTGATCGCCTCGCTTTCGATTCCGTGGGGCGAGGCCAAGGGCGACGAGGATTTGGGCGGCTACCATCTGGTGTGGACGCGGGACCTGGTCAACAGCGCCGGCGGGCTGCTGGCGAGCGGGGACGCGGCCACGGCGCGGCGGACGCTGATCTATCTGGCGGCGGCGCAGCACGAAGACGGCGGCTTCGCGCAGAATTTCTGGATCAACGGCACGCCCTACTGGCAGGGCATTCAACTGGACGAGGTGGCGTTTCCGATCCTGCTGGCGTGGCGGCTGCGGCAGCACGGAGCGCTGGGCGAGGTGGATCCGTACCCGATGGTGGCGGCGGCGGCGGGATACCTGATGCGGCATGGGCCGGCGACGCCGGAGGAGCGGTGGGAGGAGGCGGGAGGGTACTCGCCCTCGAGCCTGGCGGCGCATATCTCGGGGCTGGTGTGCGCGGGCGAGTTCGCGCGCCTGCACGGCGATGCCGCGCTGGCGCGGCTGGCGCTGGAGCATGCGGACTTCCTGGAGGCGCATCTCGAGGAGTGGACGGTGACGCGGGCGGGGACGCTGACGCCGGGCGTGCGCGAGCATTATGTGCGCATCAATCCTGCGCCCATGCTGGATTCGGGGCGCAACGAGGACGTCGAGACCGCGGTGCTGCGGATCGCGAACCTGGAGCCCGGAAAGGCGTGCGAATTTCCGGCGCGCGAGATCGTGGATGCGGGCTTTCTCGAGCTGGTGCGGTACGGGGTGCGGCGCGCGGGAGACACGATCATCGAGAACTCGCTGCGGGTGGTGGACGCGGTGTTGAAAGTCGAGACGCCGTATGGGCCGTGCTGGCGGCGGTACAACCATGACGGCTACGGGCAGCGGCCGGACGGGGGCGCGTACCTGGGCTGGGGGCGGGGCGGGGCGTGGCCGCTGCTGACCGGCGAGCGCGGCCACTATGAGCTGGCGGCGGGGCGGAGCGCGGCGGCGCACGTGCGGGCGCTGGAGCGATTCGCGAACCATGTGGGGCTGCTGCCGGAGCAAATCTGGGATTTGCCCGACCGGCCGCAGCAGTTCCTGCACTTCGGGCGGCCGAGCGGCTCGGCGATGCCGCTGATGTGGGCGCACGCCGAATATGTGCGGCTGCTGCGGTCCATCGCCGACGGCGCGGTCTTCGATCTGCTGCCGCCGGTGGCGGAGCGGTACCTGAAGCCGCATGCGCGGTCGAAGCTTGAGCTGTGGAAATGGACGCGCCAGATCGCGCAGGTGCCGGCGGGGGCGACGCTGCGGGTGCTGCTGGAGGCGCCGTTCGTGCTGCATTTCAGCTGCGACGGCTGGACGACGGTCGAGGAGCAGCGCTCCACGGGAGCGGGGCTGGGCTTTGAATGGGTGGACGTGGCGGTGGGGGCGGGGCAAACCGCGCCGGTGCAGTTCACGTTCCGCTGGGCGCGCGACGGGCGCTGGCAGGGGCAGGATTACGCGGTCCAAGTGCGGCGATGACGCTAAAATAAGCCTCATGAAGATCACAGCGGGGAAACTCAAGGGCATGAATGCGGTGGCGAACGCGCGCGGAGTGATCGCGGCGGCGGCGATGGACCAGCGCGGCAGCTTGCAGAAGTCGCTGGCGAAGGAAAGCGGCAAAGAGGCGACGGCGGCGATGATGGAGGAGTTCAAGGTCGCGGTGAGCCGGGCGCTGACGCCGCATGCCAGCGCGATCCTGCTGGACCCCGAGTACGGGCTGCCGGCGGCGAAGGCACGGGACAAGAGGGCGGGGCTGCTGCTGGCGTACGAGGAGAGCGGCTACGACAACACCCAGCCGGGGCGGCTGCCGGATCTGCTGCCGCACTGCTCGGTGCGGCGGCTGCAGGCGGACGGGGCGGATTGCATCAAGGTGCTGCTCTATTACACCGGGTTCGAGGCGGAGGCGGTGAACGACATCAAGCACGCTTTCATCGAGCGCGTCGGGGCCGAGTGCCGGGCGGCGGACATCCCGTTCTTTCTCGAGTTCGTGGGGTATGACGAGGCGGGGGGGGATGAAAAGGGGCTCGAGTACGCGCGCAAGAAGCCCGAGGTGGTGCGGGCGAGCATCGCCGAGTTCAGCAAGGAGCAGTACGGGGTGGACGTGCTGAAGGTCGAGATCCCGGTGAACACGAAGTTCGTCGAAGGATGCGCGGCGTTCGGCGGGCAGAAGGCGTACAGCAAGGCGGAGGCGCTCGAGCATTTCCGCAAGAACGCGGCGGCGGCGCGGCGGCCGTTCATCTATTTGAGCGCGGGGGTGAGCAATGCGGAGTTCACCGAAAGCCTGGCCTTGGCAGCCGAGTCGGGGGTGAAGTTCTCCGGGGTGCTGTGCGGACGCGCGACCTGGAAGGACGGCATCGCGGTCTACGCCAAGCAGGGCTTGGGGGCGTTCGAGCAGTGGCTGGGGACCCAGGGGCGGGCCAACATCGAGGCCGTGAACCGGAGCCTGGAGGCGGCGAGCCCGTGGTATTCCGCGTACGGCGCGGCCAGCGCGGCGGCGCTGGCGTAGACGCCTTGGCGCTCGGGCTGTATCTGGCGGTGCCGTTCTGCCGCAGCAAATGCAGTTTTTGCAACTTCGCCAGCTCGGTGCAGTCGCCGGCGCTGCTGGCGGAGTACGCCGAGCTGCTGGCGCGCGAGATCGCGCTCGCGGCCGAGGCCGACGAGCTGGGCGGGGCCGAGCTCGACACGATCTATTGGGGCGGGGGCACGCCGACGCTGCTGCCGCCTGGGGCGATTGCGGCGGTGATGGCGGCGGTGCGCGGCCGCTTCGCCATCCGGCCGGACGCCGAGCACACGATGGAGGCCGCGCCCGGGACGCTGCGGCCGGAGACGCTCGGGGCGCTGGCGGCGGCGGGGGTGACGCGGCTGAGCCTAGGAGTGCAGTCGTTCCAGGATGCCGAAGCGCGCTCGGTGGGGCGGCTGCACGATCGGGCGACGGTGCTGGCGGACCTCGAACGCGCGCGGGGCGCGGGATTCGAGGAGCTGAGCCTGGATCTGATCGCGGGATTGCCGCACCAGACAAGGGCGACGTGGCAGGAGTCGGTGGAGATGGCGATCGCGACCGGCGTGGCGCACGTGTCGGTGTACATGCTCGAGGTGGATGAAGACAGCCGCTTGGGGAACGAACTGCTGGCGGGCGGAGCGCGGTACCACGCGCACACGGTGCCCGACGAAGACTTGGTGGCCGATGCCTACGAGTGGGCCTGCGAGCGGCTGGAGGGGGCGGGGCTGGGGCAATACGAGATTTCGAATTTTGCGCGGGCGGGGCACGAGAGCCGGCACAACGAGCGGTATTGGCTGCGGGCTCCGTACCTGGGCGTGGGGCTGGATGCGCATTCTTTTCTGGCCGCGCCGCGGGCGCGGAGATTTGCCAACCCGGACGCGCTGAGCGTGTACCTGGGACCGCTGCGCGAGGGGCGGTTGCCGCGGGGCGAAGTGCAATGGCTCACGGCGCGAGAGGAGCGGGAAGAGGCGCGCTTCCTGGGGCTGCGGCGGCGCGAGGGGATACCCTGGCCGGAGGCGGAGGCCGAGCCGGTGGCGGGGCTGATCGCACAGGGGCTGCTGCAGCGGAGCGGGGGGCGGATTGCGCTGACGGGGAAGGGGCGGATGGTGTCGAACCGGGTGTTTGCGGAGTTCCTTGAGTAGAGGGCGCCCTGCTTCGCTCGGCTTTGCCGAGCTACGCAGGGTCCTAGATCCCGCGCCCGGGCGGGATCAATGAGCGTCGCTGCGCTGGGTGTAATCGTAGCCGCGGCTGCCGAGGGGAATCTTGAGGGGCTTCATGCTCTTGAGATGCTCGGGGCGGGGCGGGGGAGGGGAGTAGCGGCCATCGCGGCACTCCCAAATTTCTTCGAGATACGCCTTTTTGTCGGGCGCGACGCGCCACATGAGCACGCCGATGAGGTCGTCGGCGGCATTGAAGGCGGGGGTATTGGGGTGCATGAGGCGGGGGAGGGTCTCGCGCAGGAGCCAGGTTTGGCGGAACGAGAGCTTGAGGGTGAGGGTTTGGCCGCTGAGGGTGAGGCCCTGGGAGTTGTCT
>DATNED010000095.1:0-22637 GCA_035553115.1 Terriglobales bacterium
AGCGTCTTTCCAAGGAGGATTGAGATGAGTACGGTTCGCAGCATTGAGCGCAGGCTCTACGTTCGGCGGCAACTGGACCGGGATCTCGCCTCGCAGGCGGCCGTGGCTGGGGGCGAAGTTCCGCGCCATATGGAGTGGAACAGCGTGTGGACCGGCTACATGACGTTTGCGGGAGCAGGGGTCCTGCTGTTGTCCTTTGTATTTGGCGTCGGGTTCTCCTCGTTGAACCCGCTGGAAGCGAGTTCCTGGTCGGGGGTCGGAAGCGGCACCTCGGCGTGGAGCGCCGTGGCCTTGCTGATCTCGCTTTTCCTGGGCGCGTGGGTGTCCGGTCGCACCCCCCGGACCACCAAGAGACACGGCATGATGCGCGGCGTCACGCTGTGGGGCCTGGTCCTCATCACCGCCGTGCTGATTGTGGGCTGGGCGGCGGGCACGGCGGTGCAGGCCACGAGCGGCTTGGCCAGCGGCGCGGTGAGCGCAGTCAGCGGCAACCGCGCGGCTTCGATCCAGGGCGTGCTGCAGAGCAACGGCATCAACATCACCAACGCGCAAGCCACCGCCATCAGCAGCCAACTGATGACAGGCGACAAGGCGGGCGCGGCCAGCACGCTGGCCCGTGATGCCAATATCACCACGACGCGGGCCAACGACATCCTGGGCCAGGTGACCACGCCGGTTACCGGGGCGGCAACCATGGCCGGACAGGCGGTCAAGCAAGGGGCCGGCAGTTTGAGCTGGGGCATGTTCTGGATCGCTCTGATCGGCTTGGGTGTCGCCCTGCTGGGCGGGGCAATTGGAGGCGGCGGCCTGGACATTCGTCGCCCGCTCCACCTTAGCAACCGGCCTGCCTTATAAACCTGCAAGCGAGCCGTTCCTTACCAAGCCCGGGCGCAGGAATTCTCCGCCCGGGCTTTTTTGCGTTATTTTACGGATATGAACTGCTGGAGCTGCGGTGGGGCGATTCCCCTGCTGGCCGGTCAACGCGTGGCGATGCGCGAAACCTGTCCGCACTGCGACGCCGATCTGCACGTCTGCCGCAACTGCAGCCACTTCGATCCCGGCAGCCACCACGAATGCCGCGAGAATCAGGCCGAGTGGGTGCGCACCAAAGACCGTTCCAACCACTGCGACTACTTTTCGCCGGTCACCGTAGTGAACGCCACGGGACCGCGGGCCCAGGGCCGCGCCACCGCGGAGGACGCGCGCTCGAAGTTTGATTCCCTTTTCAAACGCTAATCTTCTTTGGGGACGGCCTCCGGGTCGAGCCGCCTCAGCTCTTGGAGAGTTCGAAGAACTCTGGGTACTACCTCATAGTTAAAAGCGGATACTCTGGGAACGTGCAGGCCCGCGAACGCCTCATTCTTGCCCTCGATGTGCCCGATGCCGATGCGGCCGTGGCCTGGGTTCGGCGCCTGGGAAGCAAGGTTGGGCTGGTAAAGATCGGTCTGGAGCTGTTTGTCGCCGCCGGACCCGAGCTGGTGCGCCGGGTGCGGGGGCTGGGCGCGGGCGTGTTCCTCGACCTCAAGCTGCACGACATCCCGAACACGGTGGCGGGGGCGGTGCGCTCGGCAGCGCGCCTCGATGTCCAGATGCTCACCCTTCACGCTTCGGGAGGAGGGGCGATGCTAGCCGCCGCGGTGGAGGCCGCGCGAGCGAGCGAGCATGCGCCGCTGCTGCTCGGGGTGACGGTGCTCACCAGCCTCGAAGCGGCCCCGGGGCAGGTGGTCGCGCTAGCGCAGCAGGTCGCTGAAGCCGGGCTGGGCGGGGCAGTTGCGTCCGGGCAGGAAGCGGCGGCCATCCGCGCCGCGCAGCCGCTCCTCAAGCTGGTCGTTCCCGGCATTCGGCCGGCGGGTGCGAGTTTCGGCGACCAGGTGCGGGTGGCGACGCCCGCGGCGGCGGTGCGCGCGGGCGCGGATTATCTGGTCCTGGGCCGCGCCATCACCGCCGCCGCCGACCCCGAGGCCGCCTTGGCGTCGGTGCTCGCGGAAATCACTCCGTGACGCTCGCGACCGCCGGCCACGTGGACCACGGCAAGAGCGCCCTGGTCGAGGCGCTGACCGGCGTGCATCCCGACCGGCTGGCGGAAGAGCAGCGCCGCGGCATGACGCTGGACTTGGGCTTTGGCCATTGGCGGGGCGCGGACGGCGGCGAGCGCTCGATTGTGGATGTCCCCGGGCATGAGCGCTTCATCCACACCATGCTGGCCGGCGCCGGCGGCGTGGATGCGGTCCTGCTCGTGGTCGCAGCCGACGCCGGCGTGCAGCCGCAAACGATCGAGCATTTCGAGATTTGCCGGCTTCTGGGCATGACGCGGGGCGTGGTGGCGGTGACCAAGTGCGACCTTGCCGGCCCGGAGCAGCGCGCCGCCGTGCGCGAGCAAGTAGCGAAGCGGGTGCGGGGATCGTTTCTGGAGAACGCCGCTGTGATCGAGGTGAGCACGCGAAGCGGCGAGGGCATGGCGGAGCTGCGGCGAACGCTCGAGGCGCTGCCCGCCGCAGCGCGGGACGCCGATGCTCCCTTCCGCCTTCCAGTAGACCGCGGATTTTCGATGCCAGGCTTCGGCGCGGTCGTGACCGGGACGCTGCTTTCGGGGCGCATTCGCGCGGGCGCCGAGGCGGTACTCGAGCCCGGCGGCTTGCGCGCGCGCATCCGCGGCGTGCAGGTGCACGGAGTTTCGGTGGAGGCGGCGCAGGCGGGCGAGCGCACGGCGGTAAACCTTGCGGGCATCGAAGTTGCCGCGCTGGCGCGGGGCCAAACCCTGTGCGAAGCGGGAGAGTTCGCGGCTTCAAAGCAATGGGATGCCGTGCTCGAGCTCTTGCCCGGAATCCGTCTGCATCCGCGGGCGCGGATGCAGGTGCATCTGCACGCCGGAAGCGCGCCTGCGACGCTGATCTGGATCGAAACGCCACGCTTCGCCCAGCTGCGGCTTGCCGCGCCGCTGTGCGCGGTTGCCGGCGACCGCTTCATTTTGCGCCAGCTCTCTCCGCCCATGACGCTGGGCGGGGGAAGGGTGCTTGAGCCCGATGCCCTGCGCCATCGGCAAACTGAACGCGAGGCCGCGGCGAAGCACCTGGCGGCGCTGGCGGCGGCCGATGCCGCCGGCGGCGTCGCACTCCGCCTCGAGCGGGCGGGTGCCGCAGGGATGCCGCTCGCGGCACTTTCGGCTGCGCTGGGCCGCAGCCGCGCGCAGCTGCAGCCGGTGCTGGAGGCTGCGGGCGCGCACCTTGCCGAGGAGGAGGTGATTTCCGCTCCTGCGCTGGCGGGAATCGAGCAGGCACTGCTCGCCGGCGCGGTGCCCGCGGGCACTCCGCAGCGCTGGCTGAAGCTGGCAGCGCAACGGGTGCGCGCCGCAGGCCGCGCGCCTGCGCCCCCGGAACCGGATGCGGCCGCGATCGCCCTGCGCGCCGCGATCGGGGCGCGGCTGCGCGAGCTCGGCCTGGCGGCTCCGCCGCTGGCCGAATTCCTGACCGCATTTCCGCAGGCCGCGGCCCGCGGCCAAGTTGCCGCGCTGGCGCGCGAGCGGCGACTGATCGAGTGCCAGCCGGGATGGTATCTCCATGCCGAGGCCATCGCCGCGCTCAGATCCGAGTTAGCCCGTCGCAAGCCCGCCTCGCAAACGTTCAGCGTGGGCGAGTTCAAGCTCTGGACTGGGCTCACGCGCAAGTCGGCCATCCCGCTGCTCGAGTTTCTCGATCGCCAGCGCGTGACTCGGCGAATCGGCGACCTGCGCGAAATCATCTAAAATCGTCTTGTGCGCATCGGAGAACTGGCCCAACGCAGCGGCACCAGCGTGCAAACCCTGCGCTATTACGAGCGCGAAGGCATTCTGCGCCGCGCCGCGCGCACCGCTTCGGGGTACCGGGCCTATTCGGAGACCGATGCCGAACACGTGGTGTTCGTCCGCAACTGCCAGGCGATCGGCTTCTCGCTGGCCGACATCCGCGAACTCTCGGCCATGCACGGACTCGGTCCAGAGGCGGGATCCCGAGCCAGTCCAGCGAAAACGGGCCCGAGGCCGGGCGCGGCTCGAAATCAATTCCTGGCGCTGGCGCGCGCGCGGCTGGGGCAGCTCCAGAACAAAATCGCCGAGCTCCAGAAGCTGGAGCACCAAATCGCCACGTTGGTGCGTCGCGCCGAGGACCCCAAGGCGAACGCATGTCCGGCGATGCCGCAAAAAACCCCTTGACCCTATAGGCAGGTATAAGCCGGAGACTGGTGGAGAAAGGAGTCTCCGATGTCATTTCGCACGACCGCAATTCTTTCTCTATTCCTGACCGCGCCGTTGCTTGCGCCCCCCAGCTTTGCCGGCACCTGGGTGCTGAACCCAGCCAAGAGCCGCAACCTGGGCATGATGGCGAGAATGGCCGACACCGTCACGATCAATCAGTCCAGCGAGGCGCTGGTCGTGCGGGACGATTCTGAGATGAACGGCAGCAAGATGTCGAGGGTCACGCGCTACGACCTGACGGGAAAAAGCGTGGCCAATACCTCACCGACCGGCGACCCCGCCCATACGGTCAGCCACTGGGACGGTGCGCAGTTGGTTACGACCTGGGAGACGGAGGGATCGGTGGCCGGAAGCGTGCATCGCCGGACTGAGCGCCGTTACCTGTCGCAGGATGGCCGGACGCTCTTCGAGGTTTCGGAGACCGCTCCCGGCGACCCGAAAGCGCTGATGCTGGTGTTTGACCGCCGATAGGGATTGTGGCGGAAGAACGGAAGATTTGGTACGAGGAGTCGGCGCCTCGCCGTCGGCGGCGAGGCCGGGCCGTGCTGGTGGTGGCGATCGCGATCGCGATGGGCATTGCCGGCTGGCGGTGGCGGACGCGGTTGCGCCCGCCCCCGGCGCCGGCGCGCACCTGGGTGCGCGCAACGCTGCGCCAGCTTCCGGCGGCGATCACGACCAGCGGTTCGGTGCGCTTGCGTTCGGGCGCCCAGGTGCGGGTGGGATCGCAGGTTTCGGGCATTGTCCGCGAACTCGACGTCTCGGTGGGCACGGAAATCAAGGCGGGCGAGGTGATTGCCCGCATTGATCCGCGTCCGCTCGCGGCCAAAGCGGCCGAAGCGCAGTCGCAGGAGAAACTGGACGAAGTGGCGCTCGCGAAGGCGGAGCGCGACGATCAGCGCGGGCGGGAGCTGCTGCAGGGCGGCCTGATTCCGCGGCAGCAGGAGGAAGACCTGGCCTGGCAACTGCAAAGCGCGCAAGCGCAGTTGGCCGCGGCCCGCGCGCAGCTTGCCGCCGCGCAGTTGGATCTTTCCTACTGCGTGATTCGGTCCCCGATCACGGGCGTGGTCTCCTCGGTCAGCACCCAGGAGGGGGAGACGGTGGCGGCGGCCTTCGCCGCGCCCACCTTCATCACGATTGTCGAGCGCGACGCCCTGGAATTGGCCGGCATGGTGGACGAAACCGATATTGGCGAGGTCCGCCCCGGCGACCCGGTGCAATTCACGGTCGAGACGTATCCCGACCGCACGCTCACGGCCACCGTCACCCGCATTGATCCGGCGGCCACCATCATCAGCGGGGTGGTCAATTACGGCGTCATCGCCGCACTTGGGCGCGCGCCAGCGTTTCTGCGCCCGGACATGACCGCGAATCTCGTCATCCAGACCGGGGCGCGGCGCGCGCTCATGCTTCCCGACGCCGCCGTGGGCCGCGATGGCGGGGGCAGCTATGTGCTGGTCCGCAACGGCGCGGCCGCGCAGCGGCGCGGAGCGGCGGTCGGCCTGCGGGTCGGGGGCTGGACCGAGGTGACCTCGGGCGTCGGCGCCGGCGACTGGGTGGCGCTCAATCCCGGAGCGGAAGGAAACGGAGGGGGCAACCATGATTGAGATTGAAGGCGTCGAGAAAGCCTATCGCCGCGGCTCGGGTCTCCCGGTCGCGGCGCTGCGCGGGCTCAGCCTGCGCGTCGCGCCGGGCGAGATGGTGGCCATCCGCGGCGCTTCCGGCTCGGGGAAGTCCTCGCTGCTCAACATCCTCGGCTTGCTCGATGTGCCCACCAGCGGACGCTACCGTTTCGAAGGCGCGGACGTTGGCCTGGCCAGCGACCGGCTGCGCTCGCGCCTGCGCGCGCGCCGCATCGGCTTTGTCTTCCAGTCGTTTCATCTGCTGGGGCGCACCACCGCGCTGGAGAACGTCGAGATGCCGACGCAGTACTTGGGCGCGAGGCCCGCGGCCGCGGTGATTCGCGCGCGCGCCACCGCCATGCTGGAACGGGTGGGGCTGGGCCATCGGTTGCGCCATTATCCCAGCGAGCTTTCCGGAGGCGAGCAGCAGCGGGTCGCGATCGCACGGGCGCTGATGAACGACCCGCCGCTGCTGCTGGCGGACGAGCCCACCGGGAATCTCGATGCCGCCTCGGGCGCGGCGGTGCTCGCTTTGCTGCTGGAGCTGCGCGACGAGGGGCGCACGGTGGTGCTCGTGACCCACGACCTTGCGGTGGCGGAGCGGGCGCAACGGCAAATCGTTTTGCGCGATGGAGTGATCGCCGAGGAGGCGCCATGCCGAGTTTGATCCGTTTCCGCATTCTGCGCGGCCTGGGCCGCCATCCCGGCCGGATCGCGACGATGATGGCCGGCATCACGCTCGCGATCTCCTTTCTGCTGACGGTGGATTCGGTTGGCGCCGCCACCCGCCGCCTCACGATGGCCCAAGTGAAGAACATGCTCGGCACCTTCGACACGGTTCTCGTCCGCCCCGGCGCGGGCAAGACGCGGGGCATGGTGTCGCTCAGCAACGTCCCGCCGACGCTGACCTTCGCGGATGCCGATGCCATCTCCGCGCTGCCCTTGATTCGTCAAACCGCCGTGCTGCAGAACGCCTTCGACATCGAGGCCCAGGTTCGGGATCGCCAGCACACGCCGGCCGTATTCGGGGTCTCGGCCAACTGGCTGGACCTGCGCGGCGATCGGCTGGCGCGGGGCAAGTTTTTCACACCCGCGCAGATGGGCGCCGAGGAGCGCGCGGCGGTGCTGGGCGGGGACGTGGTGGCGGCCTTGTTTCCGAACGAGGACCCGTTGGGGAAGTCCGTGCGTCTCGGCGGCGTGCCCTTCCAGGTGCAAGGGGTGCTCGCGGCGCGTGGCGCCGGGCCGGGCGGCTTCAGCCTGGACGATCTGATCTTGATCCCGGTCACGACCGCCAGCCGCCGCCTCTTCAACCGCGATTTTCTCACCATGGCGGTCGCCCAGGTGCGCGCGCCGGGGGAGAACGGGGCTGCGCTGGCAGCGATTCGCGAACTTCTGCGCCGGCGCCACCACATCGCCGACGCCGGCCTCGACGATTTCACGCTCACGGATCCGAGCGCGGTGGCCGAGCAGTTGGCGCAGGTCGGTTCCCGTCTGGAATCCATTCTGCGCGGCGCGGCCTTGATGGCGCTGGCGCTCGGCGCGGTCGCGATTGTCGCCTTGATGGTGCTGGGCGTTTCCGAACGCCGCGCGGAAATCGGCGTCCGGCGCGCGGCGGGCGCCAGCCGCAGCGATATTGTCCGGCAATTCCTGACCGAGGCCGGCGTGCTCGGCGCCTGCGCCGTGGCGCTCGGGCTGGCGCTGGGCGCGGCCGGCATTGCCGCCGCCGCTGCCTGGCAGCATGAGCCGGTTCTCTGGTCGGTGTTCGCCTCCTGGCGCGAGGCCGTGGCGGTGGGGGCTGCGGCGTTGGCGGTGGGCGTGGCCTGCGGGATTCTGCCGGCAATCCAAGCGTCGCGCCTTGATCCGGCCGTCGCCTTGCGCTCCTAGAACATGGCGGTATGGCCGATCGCGATGCGCCATCTCTGGCGCTTTCCCCTGCGCAGCGGACTCACGCTGGCCTGCGGCGGCCTCTCGGCCGCGCTGGTGATCGCGGCGCTGAACTATACCGAAGCCGGAAGCGCGCAGCTGCTGAGCCAGCTCACCTCCATGGGCAGCGATGTGCTGGCCGTCGCCCCGGCGCTCAGCCGGAGCGTGGGCGGGCGCACCCGAACCGGAACCATCGTCACCACGCTGCGCTCGGGCGACCTCGAGGCGCTGCTTCGCGCCGACCCCGAGATCGTCGCCAGCGCCGAGTCCTCGAGCGCGACGGCGCTGGCCAAGGCCGGCGACCTGGCCAAGAACAGCGCCACCGTTGTCGGCGTCGGCGCCGCGTTTTTTGGCATGCGGCGTTGGCATGCGGCCGCGGGCACGGTGTTTGGCGCGCCGGAAGAGCGGCGCGCGGCCCGGGTTGCGGAGCTGGGGGCGAGCGTCGCGCAGGATTTGTTCGGGGGCGCCGATCCGGTTGGCCAGCGCGTGCTGCTCAATCGGATTCCGTTCGCGGTGCTGGGGGTGCTCGCGGCTCGCGGCCAGCGCTTGGACGCGGTGGACGAAGACGAGGAAATCCTGATTCCGTTCGCGACCGCGCAGCACCGGCTGATGAACCGCGATTTCGATTCCGGGATGTTCCTGCAAGTGGCCCCGGCGGCGGCGATGCCCGCGGTGGCAATCCGCGCCGCCGCGCTGCTCCGCGGCCGCCACCATCTGGCTCCGGGCCAGCCGGATGATTTCCAAATTCAAGACCAGCAAACGCTGATCGCCGCCCAGACGACGGCCAGCCGCCACCTCGCGCTGCTGGTCTGGGCGGCGGGAGCGGGCGGGCTGCTGGCCACCGGCTTGGCGCTGCTGGCGTTGCACAGCCTGGCCCTGGGCGCGCGCCAGCGCGAACTCGGCCTGCAACGGGCCCTTGGTGCCTCGGTCTACGGATTGTTTCGCCAGCTCGCCGCCGAGGCGGCGCTGTTGGCGGCGGCCTCGCTGGCGCTGGGGCTCAGCGCCGGCTGGGCGCTGTCGCGCTGGTCCGAGGCTCGCGCCGGCATGGCACCCCGATTTGATAGCTCCCAGGCGCTGCAAGTGCTCGCCATTGCGCTCGGATTCGAACTCGCGGCGGCGCTGCTGCCCGCCCGCCGGGCCGCCCGCCGCGACCCCGGCCGGCTGCTCGCCTAAATCAGCCGGCGCGATGACCGAGCTCGGCGAGCAGGGGCTTGGCGGCATCCGGCAGCGGCACCTTGCCGTCGAGGATCTGCTGCGCGGTCGCATCCTTATAGAGCCACTTGTTGCTGTCGTGATCCTGCTTGATGACGCCGCCCTTGATGGTGATGCCGCCGAACAGGCCCTTGCTGCGGGAGTAGGCCAGCATCTTGGCCTGCATCATCAGATCGGTTTGGGCGTTGGCGTCGCGGCCGACCGGGCCGGCGGTGGCGGCCATGTCACCGCCGAGCGAGACCTTGTCCTTGAGCAGCGAGTCTTCGCCCTCGCGGTTCATGATCAGCATGACGACGTCGCTTTCCTGGGCCCCGATCTGGAGTCCAAAGCTGGCACCGCCAAGGCTGACAAACAAAGGCGCGGACCAGCCGTTGCCGGTGCGGCAGGTGACCACGCCGCGCCCCAATTCGCCGCCGAACCCAAGGCCCGCCTTCTTGTATCCGGGCACGACCATCACGCATTGGGTGTGCTTGAGAATGAGGTCGGGGATGCCGCCGTCCGGCGCGCCCATGATCTCGTGGAACGCTTTGGCCGAGGCTTGCAGCCGCTCGATCGCCTTTTGGGCGCGGGCGGCCGAGGGCAACGCCGCCACGGTCGCCGCCACCGCCAACAGCACCAACACGGATGGGGATTTGCGCAGCATGTCAGTTCTCCTTTTGGATCCTGCTATTTGGTTTCCGGGGGCTGATGGCCAAGCAAATAGAAGGCCTGGGTCACGCCGCCCACCGGGCAGGCCGCCGTCCAGCGCAGCGTCTGACGGATGACCGGGTCCTGCTCTTCGCCGGTATCGCATTCGACGTCATGGCGCAAGCAGCGGAAAACGCCCGCGCCGTCATGCACGATCTCGCAGCCGCAGCGCTGGACCAGGACGCACCGGCCGCGCTCGACGACCTCGCGGATCCGCTCGTCGTCCAAGCATTCGAGGTTCAGCATCTCCAGGGGAGAGTCAAAATCCTCGAGCGTGAACACCGCGCCCAAGCTGCTTCCCGGCTCGAGCTCGCCGGGAGCGATGAAAAACACCTCCAGGCCGGCCTGGCTGGCCAGCCAGCGCACGCGCTCGCGGCAACTGGGTTCGTCCACCGGAGTACCTCCCCCGAAGTATAGGGGATAATGAAATCAGAGGCCAAATTGGCTGCGCAAGCCCCCACATTGATCCAGATCGAGCCCGCGCCGACAGCGCGGCAGCCGCGGCCGGAGTGGCTGCGGGTCCGGGTTCCCGGAGGCGAAAACTTCCAGCGCCTGCGGCGTATGACCCGCGATCTCGAGCTGCATACGGTTTGCGAGTCGGCCCGCTGCCCCAATATCGCCGAGTGCTGGAACCACGGCACCGCGACGTTCATGATCCTGGGCAATCTCTGCACGCGGCGCTGCGGCTTCTGCGCCGTGCCCAAGGGCAAGCCGCTACCGATTGACCTCGACGAGCCCCGGCGCGTTGGCGAGGCCGTGGCGCGCCTGCAGCTTCAGCACGCGGTGATCACCTCGGTGAACCGCGATGACGACAACCTCGGAGGCGCCCGCATCTTTGCCCAAGTCATCGCCGCGATTCGAGAGCGCGTTTGCAACTGCACGGTCGAGGTGCTGATTCCCGATTTTCGCGGCAGCGAGGCGGCGCTGCGCATCGTGGTCGAGGCACGGCCGGAAATCCTCAACCACAACACCGAGACGGTGCCTGGGCTGTACCGCTTTGTCCGCCCCGGCGCCAAGTTTGAGCGCTCGCTCGAGCTGCTGCGCAGCGCCAAGCGCATGGCTCCGGGGTTGCGCACCAAGAGCGGATTGATGCTGGGCCTGGGCGAGAGCGAGGCTGAGCTGCTCGATGCGCTGCGCGCGCTGGCCGCCACCGGCTGCGACATCCTGACGTTGGGCCAATATCTGCGTCCATCGCGCGACCATCTGCCGGTCAAGCGGCTGTACACGCCGGCGGAATTCGATGCGCTGCGCGGGAAGGCGCTGGCGATGGGCTTCCGCCATGTCGAATCCGGGCCGCTGGTGCGTAGCTCCTACCATGCCCACGAGCAGGCCCGCTCGGCTTCGGCTTAAGCCGAGTGGAGCGGGGCGGGGCATCGAAGCCGCCGGAGCATCTAATCATGAGGCATGCGGCTGCTGCGCATCTTCGGCTCCGCTTTGGCCGCGATTGGCATCTCGCTGGCCGCAACCGTCCTGCTGGTGATTCTACAGCCCGATCGCGCCATCACGCTGCTGATTTACCTGCCCGGCATCGCCATTGTGGACGCGCTGTTCGGCTTCTGGGGCGGCGTGTTTTCCGTGCTGCTCAGCGTGGCCGGCAGCGCGAGCTACCGCATTTGGTTTTTCCCAAGCCAAGTGCAGCAGCCCTTCGACACCTTTTACTCCACTTGGGAGGAAGAGTTGATCCTGCTGCTCGTGGGTTTGTTTGTCGTGGTCTTGACGGAACTGCGGCGCCGCAGCGGCGCGCGCGCAAGGGTGGGGGCGCATCAATTGGCGGCGCTGCTCGAGCACGTTGGGGACGCGGTGCTGGTGTTTGACCGAAATTCGCGCGTGATCTCGATGAACCCGGCGGCTCACGCCATGCTCCAGCGACCGGGGCAGACGCTGGTGGGGCAGACGGCGACGCAATTGCGCGAGCGTTTTCAGTTCATCGGCGAGCGGCCCCACCCCGAACTCGAGGACCTACTGCAGAGCGGCGCCAACGCCCGCGAGGAGGGCACCGTGCTCGATGTCGAGATGGACCGCCGCATCCAGGTGCTGGTTTCCACTTCGCCCTGGCGCGGCGTCGACGATCACGTTGAGGGCGCGATCGTGATGGTCACCGATGTAACGGCCCTGAAGAATGTCCAACTGCACGCGCTCGACAATGCCCGCCACTTGGCGGTGGCGGAGATGATCTCCGGCCTCAGCCATGATTTCAATCATGTGCTCGACATCGTCCGCCGCTCGGTAGCCGTGCTTGAGATGATCGAGAGCGCGCCCGCAGCCGAGCGCCGCAAGTACCGGGAAATGATCGACAGGGCCGCGATCGAAGGCGGGCAAATCGTGCGCCGCCTGCGCGACTATCTTGCCGGCGGGGCAACCCGGCAAACCGAGGTGGACCTCGCCGAAGTCGCGCGCGATGCGGTCGAGCTCACACGTCCGCTATGGCGCAATCGCACCTCGCTGGCGGTCATCGAGGACCTGGCGCCGGTGCCGCTGGTGCGCGGCAGCGCCAACGACCTGCAACGCGTGCTCGTCAACCTTCTGTTCAACGCAGTCGAGGCCATCGGACCGGCGTCCGGTCGGATCACCATCCGCACCCGACCGGGGACCGGTCCCCAGGCTACCGCATGCGTCGAGGTGGAAGACACCGGTCCCGGCGTCTCCGCCGATGCCGAGAAGAAGCTCTTCCAGCCGTATGTCACCACCAAGCCCCATGGCATGGGCCTTGGACTTTTCGGCGCGCGCAAGATCGCACAAGCTCATGAAGGCAGCTTGCGGTATGCCAGCAAGTCCGGTCGAGGCGCGCGCTTCGTTCTCGAGATTCCCGCCGCAACCGCGCCGAGCGCGCCTGCCGCCGAGCCGCCGGAGCGCGAGATTGCATAGTGTAGAATTACTGCACGTGCCGCAGTGGCGGAACTGGCAGACGCGCGTGGTTCAGGTCCACGTTCTCGCAAGGGAGTGGGGGTTCGAGTCCCTTCTGCGGCACCATATTGAACGGCTCCGCTTCGCTCCGCCGCTCTCGTTACGCCAGCGCCTTGTGGGGGCGGCTTCATTTAACGGCTCCGCAGCGCTCCGCCGGTGCCCCACGCCGGCGCTGGCTCGAAAACATTGCGCTCCGCCGGTTCCCGTACGCCAACGCCTTGCGGGGGCGGCTTCATTTAACAGCTCCGCTGCGCTCCGCCGGTGCCCCACGCCGGCGCTGGCTCGAAAACACTGCGCTCCGCCGCTCTCGTTACGCCAGCGCCTTGTGGGGGCGGCTTCATTTAACGGCTCCGCAGCGCTCCGCCGGTGCCCCACGCCGGCGCTGGCTCGAAAACACTGCGCTCCGCCGGTTCCCGTACGCCAACGCCTTGCGGGGGCGGCTTCATTTAGCGGCTTCGCTGCGCTCCGTATTTAACGGCTCCGCTGCGCTCCGCCGGTCGCCATACGCCAGCGCCTGCCCCTGTTACCGCTTCCAGCCCACGGCCATCGAGTCGGGGCCGGCGAGCGGAGTGATTTGGCAGTCGCGGAAGCCAGCGGCCCGCATCCAACCGACGCAATCGGCGCCGGTGTAATCGAAGCCGCCGCGGGTCTCGATCAGCATGTTCAGGCTCATCAGCAGCCCGAAGGCGTTCCTGCGCCGTTCGTCGTCAATCATGGCCTCGTGCACGATCAACGCTCCGCCTGGCGGCAGCGCCGCGTAGGCTTTGGCCAGCAACACCTTCTTCTCCTCCAGGTTCCAGTCGTGCAGGATGTGCCCCATGATCAGCACCTCGACCTCGGGCAGCGGATCATTCCAAAAGTCCCCAACTTGGAAGCGCACGCGGCCGGCCAGACCCTGCGCGGCCACGTATTCTTCGAAGATGGGCTGCACCGGCGCCAAATCGAAGCCAATGCCGCGCAGGTGCGGATGCGCGCGCGCCACCTCGCATGCGCATCCGCCTTGCGCAGCGCCAATGTCGGCAAAGGTGCGATGCTCCGCCCAGGGAAACTTGGCCGCAATGGCGCGCGCAGATCCGATGCTGATGCCCGTCATCGCGCGCAGGAATTCGCGCAGGCGTGCCGGGTCGCTGTACAGTACCTCGAAAGCATTCCCGTTGCCGTGGGCGATTTCGTTCTGCGGCTGGCCGGTGCGCAGCGCCTCGGTGAGTTTTCCCCAGAAGGGGTAGAGCCGCGTATTCGCCATCTCCAGAATACCGCCCACGTATCCGGGCTTGCTTTGGTCCAGGAACTGCGCGGTCTCTGGCGTGTTGGCATAGCGGCCATCCTCGCGGAGCAGCAACCCCAACGCCACCAGCGCATCGAGAAAATCGTTGACGCTGCGCGCGTGCAGGCCGAGCTCTTGCCGCAGATCGTCGGCGGAGCGCGGCCCTTGGCTCAATGCCGTGAAAAGGCCGAGCTCGATCGCGCTCAGCAGGGTTTTAGAGCCCCAAAATCCAAGGCCAAGCTGCAGGATGGCGGCTGGATTCGGTGTGGCGGGTGCGCTGGACATGCTCCGAGGATACTCGATGCCCCCACCGGTGCAACGGTGGCCCGTTGCGCGGCATCGGACTCGCTATTGCAGGCTACGAGCCTTTAGGAGAAATCGATGCCCCACGATAACGTGCCCGAGTTGAAAACGCTTTTGGTGGACGAGATGGAAGACATGCTCCACGCCGAGCACCAGCTCATCAAAGCTCTTCCGAAAATGGCGAAGGCTGCGCATTCACCCCAACTGCGGCAATGCTTCCAGGACCATCTCGAGCAGACGCGCGGCCAAGTCGAACGGCTTCAACAGGCGTTCGAGCTTCTGGGGGTCAAAGGCAAGGCGAAAACCTGCAAGGGGATGGAAGGGTTGATCGAGGAGGCCGAGGAATCGATCAGCGAGGGCAAGGATATGGATCCCGCCTGCTCGGACTTGGCGGTCATCATCGCAGCTCAAAAAGTGGAGCACTACGAGATCTCGGGATACGGCTCGCTGCGCACGCTGGCTGACCGCATCGGGGAGTCGCGCGTGGCCCGCTTATTGGCAGAGAACGAAAATGAGGAGCGGCAGGCAGACGAGCTGCTCACCGACGCTTCCCAGCCGCTGTTCGCGAAGGCCGCCTAGCCGGCGCCGTGCTACTCGGAGGAAGCGGCCGCCCAAGTACCCGACCATTCGCGCTCGACGCTGCCGCGCGCCGGTTTCGGATGGTGCTCGAGATGAACCTCGATGTCGCGCAGCAGCGGCGATACCCCTTCCACCAGGTGGAACATCTTGCGCTTCTCTTCCCAGCGGCAGACTACGATGCCGGCGCGCTGCAGGCGCGCCAGCGAGTGCGACACGCGGCTCTGTTCGTATCCCAGGGTCTCGGCGATTTGCGTGACGGTGGCGCTGCGGCGGCGCAGGAGCTGGACAATGCCTAAACGCGAGGTGTTGGCCAGCGTAGAAAAAAATTCCCGGTAGTCGGTGTGTTCCATGCCCTTGTACCTTGTTCGGCCTATCTCCTGGGGCCCTTTCTCCGGGGCCGCCGCACGCTCCCCGGAAAAGGAGAGGTCCGCCGGCCTGCCTACCAGTTCACAACGGGCTAAAGGAAGGCAAAGTTACAGCCCCAGGGTCCAAATTTATCCAAAATCCACGCCGGGGGGGGGCCTAGCCCAATTCTAAGGTTTCCACCCCATCCGGCGTGAGCGCGACCAGCGCCCGGGCACCCGGAAATTGCCGCCGCAAAACCCCCAGATCAGGGCCCTCGTCGGCCTCCCAGACAATGGCATCGGCCATGGCGGCGGTGGGGGAAGGGTCCAGATCCCAGGCGCGCAATCGTTCCACGGCGTCGGGAGCGCCGCTCATGGGCCCAAACGCAACGCGGCTGCAATTGCAGGCCCGCAGGAATGCGATGGCATGGTTGAGGTCGAGACGGCGCTGGCGGGTGATGGCGCGCACGCGCGCGCGCAGCGACGGTTCGCCGACGTGGTTGTCGCGCAAGGAGGCAATCAATTCGGCCTCGCCGTCCGGATGCTGCTCGAGCCAATCGCGGAATTCAATGGCCAGACCGGCCTCCCGGTGGCGACCATCCGTCAGAGCGCGCACGAGCGCAAGGGTCTTCGCCAACGCTGCTTCGGCGTCATGCTGGTGGCGGGGAAAGGTCTGGACTCCGAGCGCCTCGGCGATGGCTTCGCCCACCCCAGGCGGATCGCCGGGCGCAGCCAAGAAGCCACTCACGCCGTGGATGATCTGTTCGGCAACTCCGCCGCGCGCGATCGCGACCGCAGGCAGGCCGCTGGCCTGAGCCACGGCCACCCAGTGGCAATATCCGACATCGCGGGTCGGCAGCACGAGCACGGCGGAGCAGCTTGCCAGCGCTTCGGCATCGGACCCGGCGAGCGGGCGAAACGTATGCTGTCTGGGCGTGCGTCGCGGCATTCCGCCGATGACATGAAGCGTTAGCGGTTCGCCGATCAACTCCAGCCCCGATGCGCAGCCGTGGCTGGCATCCAGCAGGAGGGTTCGCGGCTGGCGGCGCAGCCCCAACGGTGATGGCGCGGAGAGCGGCAAGGCGGGAATCAGCGCGAAGCGTTCGGGCGGAGCGCCGCGCGCGATCCAGGCCTCGCGGACGAATGCGGTGGGCGCGACCAACGCCTCGGCGCCGGCAAGCGCGGTTCGCCAAGCGCGGCTGCGTGGACGCAGCAGGAAATGCGAGGCGGGAGGTTCCAAGAGAAAAACCGCGTAGGGAGTACTGCATTCGCGCAGGGCGAGCAGCAAATCCGGCGCCGCCGTGCGCCAATGCTCGGCCAGCACGACCTGCGGGCGAGTTTCTTCGAGCGCGCGCAGCCAAGCCGCCCGCGGATTGGTGAAGCGGGCGAGGCTCAGCGCCGGAGCGCCCAGATCGAGGGCCAGGTCGGCGAAATACCCGGCGTCGGCGACATCGGCGGCCACCAGCACGCGGGCGCTCATGGCGAAGCCGCCGCCGCGAGCGCGGTGCGGGCCGCGGCACGGCCGCTGGCGATGCAATCCGGCACGCCCACGCCGGCGTAGGCGTTGCCGGCGAGCGCCAATCCGGAGTGGCGCGCCACCGCGGCTTGGATCGGCGCGACCCGGGCGCGATGGCCGACGACGTACTGCGGCATCGCTCGCGCGCAGCGGCACGCCCAGGCGAAATCCGGGGGCACCGCGACGCCCAGCATTTCGAGAGCAGCCTTGCGCGCTGCCGCAACCGTTTCCGCGTCGCTCCAATCCGCGGCGGCGTCGGAAAAAAACCACCGCAGCAAGGCGCCGCCTGCCGGCGCGCGTCCGGCGAATTTCTGGTGGGCGAAGGTGCAGGCAAGAAGCGGCCGCGCGCCCGCGGCGGCTAGAAATCCGTGCCCGGCAGGAAGCGCAGGCGCGTGCCGGTAGGCCAGATTCACGTTCACCGAGGACGCATACGGAATCGCATTCAACTCGTGCGCCAATGAAGCATCGAAGGCTTGCAGCACTGCGGCGGCCGCGAAGGCAGAGATCGCCAGGATCAACCCGGGCGCTGCGAGCGAGGGCGCGTTTGCAGATTCGATGCGCCAGCCGCTGCCGGCGGCACGGGCGGAGGTCACGGCGATGCCGGTGCGCAGCCGCTCGGGGCCCAAACGCGCGGCCAGCGCCTCGACCAGGCTTCCCATCCCCCCCCGCAGGCTGGTGAACATGCTCGCCTGAGGCGGGGCCGCCGGCGCCGAGCGCAGAAACGGTTCGGCAGAGAGTCGCTCGGCGTCGCCGCCGTAGACGCCGCCGAGCAGCGGGCCGGCGATTTTGGCGGCCAGGGCGCGGCCGGCCCGGGGCCCGAATCGCCGGCGAAGATAACCGGCCACCGATTCTTCGCCACGCGAATCTCCCCGCGCCGTGCGCCAGCGCAATGCGATCGCCGCCTTTTCCGAGGTTGAAAGCAAGGGCGAACGCAGCAGGGGGCGCAACTGGGTCGGCTCCAGAAGACGCCAGCCCGCAGGCAGCGGTTGCAGGCGGCCACGATGGAAGACTTGCGCTCCGGCGGAGGGAGTGGCGGTCCCGATCAGTTCGTCTTCAAGCCCCGCATCGCGGCAGAGTTCGCGCCATGCCGGGCGGCTAGAGAGAAAGGAGTCGGCGCCGCCCTCCATGACGAAAGCGTTCTGGTGCCGGGACTCGATCACCCCGCCCAAGCGAGCGCTGGCCTCGCACAGGATCCAGTCGCGGCAGCCGGCCTGCTCCAGCTCCCAGGCTGCCGCCAGCCCGGCAATGCCGCCGCCAATGATTGCCACCGCTGGCATGGTCTTCAGTCTATAATCGCTTGCCATGAACTCTCGCGCTCTGCTTCGTGGTGTGCTTGCCGGTGTGCTTGCTCTCATCGCGCTGCCATTGTTGGGACAAGGCCGCGGCCGCGGCGGCTTCGGCCCCCAGGGGCATCCGTTCGATCCCAGCAGCACCGATGCCGCGCCGATCGTCACCCACCATCAAATCCAAGTCGGCGGCCAGACGCTTTCCTACACCGCCACAACCGGGCGCATGCCGGTTGCCGATGCCACCGGCAAGACCGAAGCGCACATTTTCTTCGTCGCCTACACCCTCGATGGCCAGCAATCGCCAAACCGGCGCCCGCTTTCGTTCATCTACAACGGCGGCCCGGGCGAGCCGGCGATCTGGGTGCATATGGGCGGTTTCGGCCCGCGCCGGATCGTGCTGAACGACGATGGCACGCTGCCCCCGGCGCCCTATCGCCTGGTGGACAACCAAGAGACGTGGCTGCCGTACACCGACATGGTGTTCATTGATCCGGACGGCACCGGCTACAGCCGCGCGGTCTCGGCGGAGGCGCTGCGCGCCACCTCGGGCGTCAACGGGGATTTGCAATCGCTGGGAGAGTTCATCCGCGGCTACCTCACCCGCTACGACCGCTACAGCTCGCCGCTGTACCTCGCCGGCGAGAGCTACGGGACGTTCCGCTCGGCCGGCCTGGCCGGCTATCTCACCCAGCGCGGCATCGCGCTCAATGGCGTGATCCTGCTTTCGAGCGTGCTGGACATGAAGACGCTCGACGAATCGCCCGACAACGACCTGCCCAATGTTCTATTTCTGCCCACCTACACCGCAACTGCCTGGTTCCACAAGAAGCTGCCCGCGGATCTTCAGAAAATGACGCTCGAGCAGGCGGTCAAGGCCTCGGAGGCGTGGGCTTCGACCGACTATCTGCTCGACCTGGAGAAGGGCGACGCGCTGCAGGGCGCGGAGCGGCAGAAGGCGATTGCATCGCTGGCCCGATTCACCGGCCTGCCCGACAAGCTGCTCGACGACTACAACCTGCGCGTCAGCTCGTCGTTGTTCGACTCCGAACTGCTGCGCGACCGCAAGCTGGGGATCGGCCGCCTGGATGGCCGCATGACCGGCTTCAACCGCGTTCCCGGCCAGCAGCGCAACGATTTCGATCCAAGCTGGGTGCAGCGCCCGGTCTACACCGAGATGTGGACGCAGTACGTGCGCGACGAACTGGGCTACAAGACCGACGACGTCTACGGCGGCGGCATTGATGGCTGGCAGTTCGATCTGAGCGACAACATGAGCCAGCTGCTCGAGAGCGCCTTCGCCAAGAATCCGACCATGAAGCTGCTGTTGGCCACCGGCTACTACGATTTCGCCTGCCCGTTCTATGAGGCCGAGTACAGCATGCACCACCTGTTCCTGCCGCCGGACATCCAAAAGAACATCACTGTGACCCATTACCAAGTGGGCCACATGATCTACCAGGATGCGGTGGCGCGCAAGGCGCTCGACGCCGACGTGCACAGCTTCATCACCGGCTCGGCGAACCAGAAGTAGGTTCAGGGCTGAAAGAAGCGCAGCTCGGGCATGGGGAAGTGCTTGCGGTTGCGGGTCCAGAGCGCGAATCGGTGGAGGGCCGCCGTGGCCGCGACGAGTGCATCGGGCACTTCAAGACCGTGGCTGGGCGCGTACTGGCGCATGTAGAGGCCGGCGCGCTCGCCAATCTCTCGGTCGAGCTCGATGCAGGTCAGGGTTCCAAGGATTTGACTTAACTGCAGTTCCTCCGCGGCGCGGACGCCGCGCATGAGTTCGGCAATATTGACCGCCGTGGTGGCAATCGCGGCGTCGTGGATCGCCGCCAGGCTCTGCCATGCTGCGACCGTGGCCCGATCCCGGCCTCGGCTGACCTCGATCAGTACGTCAGAATCCAGCAACACGGAGATCATTTGAGCTTTTGCAGGCGACGCGGGGAGCGCCGCAGGGTCCGCACGTATTCCTCAGTGGACGGCAGATCGGTCCGATCGGCCCAGATGCCGATCAGGGCATTCATGGCTGCTTCCCGCGCAACGCCGGTCGCGGCGTATTTCTCTTGCACCGCCTCGCGCACGAGTTCCGAAACCGTGGTCTGCTGCTGCTTGGCGCGGATGCTCAGCGCCTTCCACATCGGCTCTTCCAAATACAATTGCGTCCGCCTCATGGTGTATAGCATACACCGCGACGAGCTCAGCCTGTCAACCCTGGGTTCGCTTGACGCTCACCATAGATGGCTGGTGTCATCGCCGCAAGCGATGATCACCGAGAGCAAAACGTTCCGGGTCCGTCCAGGGTTTTGGTCAACACAGCCCAAGGGAGCGAAATGGCGCAACCACGCAGCCTCGGGCCCTCGCCCCAGGACGCTTGGCCGCGCACGCGGGGTGGTCTGTTTCAATTTTGCTTGACAGAGGGCGCGGGGTTATAGACGGGACCCCGCCCCTCGACCTCGATTTTGCCGTGAACGGCAACTCGGTCGCTGCGATCCGCCTCGCCAATCCCCTTTCGGCCGCCCATCGAACTCTTGGGTAAATGAAAGCCCCGCGAACGGCTACGGAAGTGTCCACTTTCCGGTCAGGCGATTCAGGCGGTCAATAGCAATGTACTCGGCCATTCCTCGGGCGAGGATCGGTTCCAGGCCTAACTGCTCTTTCACGAGCACGAGGTCTGGCCGCTCGGCGCCCAATGCGGTGCCCCGGTCCAGCGCAATGTTGAATTGCCCCTGGAGCCCAGTGTTATCCACTACCGGGTGGTTCATGCCATGTACACCGGCGTAAAAGTCGGAATTGAGAATGTGGATTAACTCGGCCACCGAGGCAAATCGCTGGATGCCAGCCTCGGCGTCGGCGATCGAAAACGGCGGCGGGGCGCCGGGGCTGAACTTTGGTCCGCCCTTGAAGACCACGAGGCGATACACCTTGGAGGGCATTTCAACCTTGTGCCACTCGAACCCAAATGCCTGTTCCAGCACCCGTAGCAGCATGTGTTGCATCTGCTCATGGGATGCCGGGGCAGAGAAAACCACCTCGACCTGGTAGAGGTCGGGGAACGCCAACAGTGGGTTCGGCGGCTTGAATTCGGCGGGGTGCATGTCGCCGAAGGCAATCGAAGCGAGCATCCAAAACGGGCAATCTGGACAGCTGAATCGCAGCGGATCTATCTGCATCTGTTCCGCGCGCTGCGAGCAGCCCCCGCCCCGAATCATCCGCCCGCAGCTCCATACGACCTTGGCTGCGACAATCTGGGGCTGCAGAGGAGCCAATCGAGTCTTCTGGCGCGTGGCTCGAGCGCAGGCGAACGACCCGAATAGAAAGATAGCTGAGATGACGAAGGTCAGTCGACGGTGTGCCATTATTGACTCCGGGGCGGTGCCACGTTGGCGGCGCGCGGCAGCTTGGCGACTTGCGCTAACAAGCTGGATCCGGCTGTTTTGCTCATAGCGCCTACAAGGCCTATCGGCAGGATCCGCGTCACCAAAATCCCGAGCGCAACGACAAGGCAAAGTTGAGACCAGGACCGAGCTTTATTTGGCATAGGAATCACCCAGCCTTCGCGCGGTCTCTTTGAAATCGAGGTTCTGCCAGGAGAATATTGTTAGCGCGCGACCACCCGCGTCGTTCAGCAGGACCAAATGTTGGTCTGCCAATTCGCTCATCCGCTCCATGACAACCTGTTCAGCATAGCTCAAGAGACGAAAATGGGCCTCTTCCTCAAAGACCATGGAATGCACCGGAACCGTCGCTACGTGCAGCCACCAGCTTGCGAGGGCATATCGCTGTGTGGCGGCGATGCTCAAGCGCGCCGTAGCAGCTTGCCGGCGGCGGCGAGCTCGGGCACGCGCAGCGCCCAGGCCGCACCGAAGTAAACGGCTCCGTAGAGACCCAACACGAAGACGGCGGTGAAGCGGGGGCCGTGACCGGCGAGAGCCTGCAGCAGCCAGCGCGCGGCGGCGGCGGCGGCGATGGCGGCGGCGGCAACCTTGGCCAAGTACGGCCGCGGCACGCCGGTCGCGCCGATGCGGCTGCGCAGTCCGCGGCGCAGGAGCGTGAACTCGACCCAGGCGGCGATGCCCGCCGCGGCCGTCAGCCCCGCCACGCCCCAGCGCCGCTCCAGCCCCAGCCAGCCCGGGAGCCAGAAGGCCGCGACGATGCCGAGGCCGGTGGTCAGGGCCACCCGCACCGCGGCGTAGTCCAGCGGATGACGGGTGTCGCGCAACGCATAATACGTGGACGAATACAGCCGTCCCAGCGCCGATGCCAGCAGCCCGAGGCTGGCGCCGGCGAGCGTTCCCCAGACCCAGAGCACATCGCGGTGCCGGAACGCTCCGGTCTGGTAGATTGCGGCCACCACCACATCGCCCAGCGCAAGGAACGCCACCACCGAGGGCACGACGAAAAATGCGATTTGGCGCAAGCCGGCATTTAGCCTCCGCCGCAGCGTCTGGGCCACCTCGCTGGCTTCGCCGAGCGTTCCGGACATCTCGGGCAGTTCCGCCGCCGACACGGACATCCCGAACAGGCTCACCGGCAGCAAATACAAGGTCTGCGCATAGGCCAACGTCGCCACCGCGCCGGTGGGAAGCAGGCTGGCCAGCAGCGCGTCCACATACGCCGAGATCTGCACGACGCCACGGCTGAAAAAAACCGGGACGAAATTGCGCACCACTTCGCGCACGTGGGCGGCGCGGTGGTCGAGGGAGAGCCGCAGGCGACCGAGCAGCCTGCGCACCGCCGGCCATTGGACGGCGACTTGCAGCGCGCTGCCC
>DATNED010000096.1:0-2827 GCA_035553115.1 Terriglobales bacterium
AAGTTCCGCAGCCGGAGGTTTGAATCGGTGGCGGCCGAGGCCGGGCGCCTGGCCCAGGAGGGGGCGCGCGAGATCGTGCTGATCGGGCAGGACACCACCTGCTACGGCGACGACCTGGGGCTGAAGAACGGGTTGGCCGCGCTGCTCGGGCGGCTGGCCGAAGTCGCCGAAGGCAGCGAGACGCTGCGCTGGGTGCGGACCCTGTATTTCTACCCCAACCGCGTTACCCAGCCGCTGCTCGAAACGATTGCCGCGCATCCGCGCCTGTGCAAGTACGTGGATATGCCGCTGCAGCATGCCTCGGCACCGGTATTGAGGCGGATGAAGCGGGGCGGCTCGGGCGAGATCTTCCTGAACCTGCTCGAACGCATGCGCCGGACGATTCCAGGCGTGGCGCTGCGAACGTCCTTCATCGTGGGCTTCCCCGGCGAGACCGAGGCTGAATTCGAAGAGCTGTGCCAGTTCGTCGAAGCCGCGCGCTTGGATTGGATGGGCGTGTTCGCCTACTCGGATGAAGCCATCAACCAGGCCGTGCAGCTCGACGGCAAAGTGCCCGCCAAAGTGATCGAGGCACGGCGGCGCAGGCTGATGGCGATCCAGCGCAAGATTTCGCGCGCGGCGCGGAAGCGGCAAATCGGCCAGCGGCTGCCGATACTGATCGAGGGTCCGTCGCAGGAAACGGATCTGCTCTGGCAGGGTCGGCTGGAATCGCAAGCGCCCGAGATTGACGGCAAGGTGCTGATCAACGATGTCGCCGCGGGCGCACGCCCGCCGCTGCAGGGAGAGTTCGCAGCGGTCGAAATCACCGCGGCGCAGGATTACGATCTGGTCGGCAGGCTAATCTAGAGGGTGAGGTTAGGCCATGCAGTGCCCCATTTGCCACAAGCCTGTGCGGGATGCTGAACCCGAATACCCGTTCTGCAGCCAGCGCTGCCGCATCGAGGATCTGGGGAAGTGGGCCAGCGGAGCATATCGGATTCCGGTGCACCCGACCGATGAGGACGACGCGCCCGCCGAGGCGCAGCGCTCGCCCGAGGAATTGATCAACTGAGTCAGCGCTCCGGCCGGAGGGCGAGGGGCTGAATTGCTTTAGGCCGCCGCACCTTGCTGAGCAAACGTAACCAGGTGCCCGCCGGGATCGCGCAGCGTGAACTCGCGCGCGCCGTAGAAGGTGTCGTTCATCGCCTTCACCAACGGCAATCCGGAGCAGGCTGCCAGCGCCGATTGAATGTCGGGCACCTCGACATATAGGAATGCCTTGCCCGCATGGGCCGCCGCGCGCAGCTCGGCGCTCTCGGCTTCGAGAGACTCGAACGATTGGTACATCAGCTCGACCGCGCCGGCTTCGAGCTGTACGTACGCCAGGCCCGACTTGCCCGGCACCTCGATGGTGGCATCGAAGCCGAAGCGCTCGCGCCAGAATGCCGCGCAGGGCTCAACCTGATCAACAAAAAGCACTGGGGTGGATTTCAAAACGCTTGCCGACATGCTTGCCATGACTGCCTCCTGTAGTCTAAATTAGACTAGATGGCGACGAAACGCAAGCGAAATCCGCTGACCCTGGCAGACATGGTGCTGCTGAGCCTGCTGGCCGAGCGGCCGCGGCACGGCTATGACGCCAACCAGGAGCTGGAGCGGCGGCAGGTGCGGGACTGGGCAGGCATCTCGCGGCCGCAGATTTACTACTCGCTGCAGAAGCTGGCCGCGGCAGGGCTGCTGCGCGTCGCGCGCGGCCCCGGCGCTGCCTGCGGGCCCGAGCGGCATGTGTACGCGACTACGGAAGCCGGGCGCAGGGCGCTGGCGGAGGGGTTGGGGCGGCCGGAGTGGAGCGAGCGACGCGAACGGCCGCCATTTCTCGCCTGGTTGGCGCTTTCGTGGCAGGCACAGCCGGGGGTGTTCCGGCAGCAATGCGCGCGGCGGGAGGGATTCCTGCGCAGCGAAATCTCCCGCGAGGAAGCGGATCTAGCCTCGGTGATCGCGGAAGTGCGGACCGCGGACCACGAAGCGGCGTGGATGATCCGGCTGATGCTGGCGCAGATGCGAACCGAGTTGGCTTGGCTTGCGGAGCTGCGCGGGAGCCGCCTCAGTCGAGGCGGTCAATGAACTCGTAGGCGGCAATGGCTTCTTGCCGCAAGCGACGTTGATCTTCGGCATCGATAACAGCGGCTTCGGACCGAACCACCTCAACCTCGCTGGAACGACGGCGGAAGTCGTTCGGGCCCGCAGACGCTTGCGTGTGGGAGCGCCGGTCGCCGTGCTGGGGAAGCTCGGTCATGCCTGTAAGAAAGCAATTCCGAGGCCAAAACCAAGCCATGAAAACAGTGGACTTGCAGGACTTGCCGAGGGCGAGTGCAGCGGCAAGGGAAAAACTAGTGCCGCCCCAGTCTAGCCAAGGACTAGGAGCTTGCGCTTCAGCGCCACGCCCAACCCCAACAGGCCGGTGCCCAACAGCGCCAAGGATGCCGGCTCCGGGACGGTGTTCGGCGTCACCGGCAAGCTGAAATCGTCGCTGAGCAGGGAGCCCACTTTCACGCCACCGCTGTTTTCGTATTGCGCCTTGAGGGAAGCACTCACAGGCCCGGAGCCGATCGGCCCGGTCAAGTCCCAAACGAAGCTCACCACGCCCGAAGAACCGGTCGCATTGAACGTGCCCTGGTCGCTGGTCTGCTCGCAGAAGAATCCGGTACCGTGATCGTCGCAGCCGCCAGCGTTGATGCCATCGCTGGGGGAAGAATTCGTGATCGGGGTCCATTCGCTCAGGCCGCCTGGCGCGCTCAGAAGCGTGGTGGCGGTGACGGAGGGAATCTTGGGCGCAATCGCATCCAAG
>DATNED010000097.1:0-32562 GCA_035553115.1 Terriglobales bacterium
CTGCTGCCTCCCGTAGGAGTCTGGACCGTGTTTCAGTTCCAGTGTGTCCGTGCGCCCTCTCAGGCCGGATACCGATCATCGCCTTGGTGGGCCGTTACCCCGCCAACTAGCTAATCGGCCGCGGGCCCCTCTTCTAGCGCCTTGCGGCTTTGGCGGAAGAGCGATGCCGCTCCGCCGCAGTATGCGGTATTAGCCTCGCTTTCGCGAGGTTATTCCCCACTAAAAGGTAGGTTGCCCACGTGTTACTCACCCGTGCGCCGCTCTACTCGCCCCCTTGCGGGGGCTTTCGCGCTCGACTTGCATGTGTTAGGCACGCCGCCAGCGTTGATTCTGAGCCAGGATCAAACTCTCAAGTAAAAAATACCGCCCCGCCCGCGTGCGCCGAAGCGCCCGCTGCGAAGCGAACTTGCGAGTTGGGTCGCCCTGGCCTAAAACCCAGAATCGACTGACTTAATCTAGCGTTTCCATCCAGTTGTCAAGCCGCCGCCCAGACCGAAGCCCGAACCGCGGTGATTCGACTGCGACCCCGCGCTTGCGCGCGCTGCCGCCGACCCCTGGGGGCCAGAGCCGAACGCCCGAAGGCGCCCGTCCTCGAAAACCTTTTGAGTGTAGCAAAATCCGCGGGCGGGAGCAAGATCCATCGAATTTCCTGTCGGATTTCCCTCCGACATTCCACTCGAAGCGCTCGACCGGGGCGGATCGCCCCACTCGCAATCCTCATCCGACAGCACCGCCTTGCGCAGCGCGCAAAGGCCCAACGATGGCCGCAAAATGCCGGCCCACGCTGGGGGTCGTGCCTGAATTTTGGCGCTATCGGCTTCGAACCCACCGCTCGCCGAACCGCTTTAGCTCGGGGAAGCCGCAGAGAGCAGAGCTCACACCAAATCCGGACCTTCCCATCATAGCAAACGCGCACGGATTGTCAAGAGGGACAATCGGGCTTCAGGCGACAGGCGCCAGCGAGATGAGGCTTTCGCCCAGAATCAGCAGCTCGCGGTCGCGGCGCGCGAGCGCCTCCAGCAAGGGCCGCGCGGTGCGCTCGCCCGGCAGCATCCAATCGTGGGGTTCGACCATCACGATCGGAAAAAGATCAAGCCACGAGGCGTCGCCGGCGAACACCTCGCGCTCGGCACCCTCGATGTCGCACTTGAGCAAGAAGGGCGCGGCGTCGGGCCGGCGCGCCAGAAGGCTCGGCACGCTCCACGCCGGCACCGCGCCCGCGCCGCCGCCCGTTTCGGTGCGGAAGCTGGCCGTCGCCCCGCCGCCCGCGACGACCCGCGCCGTTCCATCGCTACCGGCAGCGGCCGCGCGCACGCATTGCGCGCGCGCGCCCAGTTGGGCGCAATGCACCTCGAGGCGGGCGAAATTCGCAGCCTCGGGCTCGACCGCGAGAAGGGCGGCGCGCGGCATCAAATGCGCGAAAAATAGCGACGCCATGCCGATGTTCGCTCCCAGATCGAGCACCAGCGGCGGCAGCGCAGCGGCCTCGGCCCCCCGCCGCAGCTCGCTCCAGCGGGCCAGGCGCGCCAGATCATACTGCTCTTCAAGAAAGATCTGCTCGAAGACGCGCCGGTCGCTGGTGCCCGCGCGCAGCGCGAAGCGGCCGTCGAAGCTCCCTCGCCGCGCCCGCGCCCGCACCGGCAGCAATTCCCGGCGCGGGAATCCAAAATGAAATCGGAACTGGCGGTGCCGGCTGCGCTGGCGCAAGGCGGCGGCGCCCTGCAGCTTGAAAAAATCGCGCGCCGCGCTCAATGCGTCACCGCCGCTTGCGATTCGACCTCGGCCGCCAGCAACGCCGTCGGGCGCTTGCTCTGCGCGCGCACGATCAGCACCACGGCGGCGAGCAGCAGCGCCATTGCCGCCAGCGTGCGCAGTGTGATGGGCTCGCCCGCCAATGCCCAGCCCAACCCCACCGCGACCAGCGGGGTGACGTAGGCGTAGGTTGAAACCCGCGCCGGGGAAGCAACCTTGAGCAGCCAGAGGTAGCAGGAAAAGCCGATCATCGAGCTCACCAGGACGAGAAACACCACCGCCTCCAGTGACGCCGCCGATACCTGCGCAAAATGAAAGCCGCGGAACTCGCCGGCGAGCGGCGCCGCGGCCAGCAAGATGATGCCGCCGCAAAACATCTCAGCCCCCCCGGCGAGCGCGCCCGAGGCCGGCAGCGCGGCCCGGGTGCAGTAGATTGAGCCCAGAGCCCAGCTCAGCGCGGCCAGCGAAATCGCCGCCGCCCCCGCCAGCGAGACCCGGCCCGTGCCCCAAAGATGCGCCGGGCCGACCAGCAGCAGGATGCCCGCCATCCCCAGGCCCAGGCCGCTGAAGGCGCGCCATCCCAGCCGAATTCCATGCGGCGACAGCCCTTCCACCAAGACCACCCAGAGCGGAATGGTCGAGAACAGCACCGCCCCCAAGCCGCTCGAGACCCGCTCTTGGCCCCAATACAGGAATCCGTGGCCGCCCAGAAACAGCAGCGCGGCGGCAGCCAGCACCGGGCGCAGATGCGCACGCTCGAAACGATCTCCCCGAGCCAGCGCGAACCCGCCCATGAGCGCGCCCGCCAGCAGCAGCCGGGTTCCGGCCAGCAGCAAAGGCGGAATGGTGGCCAAGCCCACCTTCATCGCCAAATAGGCCGAGCCCCAAACTACGTAAATCGTCGCCGTGGCGGCGAGGATGCGGCGGCGAGAGGCGACGGGGCCTGGCACCTACTAAGAATAAGGGACCCGGCGGCGTCCGGTCGCGGCGGTCAGGCCGAAACTATACCGCGCGGGCGAGGTGCGCGAGGCGCTCGCGCCCGCGGAACAAGCGGCACTTGAGCGTGGCCGGCTTGATGCCCAACTGTTCAGCGGCTTGGCGGCAGGAGAGCCCCTCGATCTCATACAGCTGCACGGCGCTGCGCAACGGTGGCGACAATCGCGCCATCAGGCGGCGCAAGCGCTCCCGGCGCTCGCCCAGCGAGCAGCGCGATTCGGGCGAAGCCTGGCGGTCGGGAAACAATTCGCCCGCCGCCGGCAGCGCCTCGAGCGACACCGCCGGGCGCGCATGGCGGCGGCGCTGCAGCTCGCGCGCGGCATTGATGACGATGCGCGTGAGCCAGGTGGAAAGCTGGGCGCGCCCCTGGAACTGGTCCAAATGGCGGTAGGCGGAGAGCAGGGCGTCTTGGAGGGCGTCCTCGGCGTCATCCGGGTTGCCTAATTGACGCAACGCGGTGCGATATAAACGCGGGCGGTAGTTGGCCACCCAGGCCGCGAAATCCTCCGGCATTTCCTTCTTGAAGGCGGAATTTTGTTCCACTTGGGCTTCCCTGGCCATCGCACTCTCCTTGCCTTTGGAACGCATGACACCAGATTTCTTGCACGCCGACTTCCATCCTGATTTCTTGTATGCTCAGTCGCATGAAAACCCTTGCAGTAGCCCTCCTTTTCGGGATCGCAAGCTTGGCCCAGGCGCCGCAGAATGCAGCTGCGCTGGCGGCGGTGGCCGGCCGCGGCTTGGTCAGCTCGCATGCGAATGCCGATCTTGAGCAGTTGAGCGACACCATTGGCGCGCGCGTGACCGGATCGCCCGAGGCCGCCAAGGCAGTGGAGTGGGCGCAAAAAACCATGCGGACGATGGGCTTAGCCAACGTCCACGCCGAACCCTGGACGCTCGATCACGGCTGGAGGCGGATCTCGTGCGAGGTGGCCATCACCGCGCCACGGGAACGGAAACTGCACGCTTCGAGCATGGGCTGGGTGGGTTCGACGCCGCCTGGCGGCGTAGACGCCGAAATTGTGCAAGTCAACTCCTATCAACTGGCTACCGAAACCGAGACGCACGCCGGGTATTGGCGCGGCAAGGTACTGCTGCTGCGTCCCTCGGGCAAGCCGGCGGCGAACCCGCTCGATAGCTTCACCGCGCTGGCGCCGTTTCTGCAGGCGGCATACCGCGCCGGAGCAGTCGCCGTGATCGCCGGGCAGGGATCGGGCGCCTCGGCTGGAATGAACCTCACCCACACCGGCGTGCTCGGCTTCAATACCGTCTTCCAAATTCCCGTCGTGAACTTGACCGCAGAAGACCAGTTGTTGCTCGAGCGCCTTCTCGATGCCGCAGCCAGCCGCGGCGCGGCCGTGCGCCTGCACGTCAATGTGCAAAATCAAGTCGCCGGCGCGACGCCCTCGGCCAATGTCGTCGGCGAAATCCCCGGCAGCGAGCATCCGGAGCAGATCGTCGTCATCGGCGGGCACCTCGATTCTTGGGATCTCTCCGACGGCTCGACCGATGACGGCACCGGCGCGGTCGGCGCGCTGGCTGCGGCGCAAGCGATTCTCGAAAGCGGGCAGCGGCCGCGGCGCACCGTGCGCGTGGTGCTGTTTACCGGCGAAGAACAGGGACTGCTGGGTTCGCTCGCCTACGTGCACACCCATGCCGGCGAGATGCCCAACCATATCGCTGCCCTGATCTTGGATGAGGGTCAGGGGCCGATCTCGGAAATGCAGGTCGGCGGGCACGACGCCGTGATGGCGAAGCTCGAACCGTTGGTCGGGTTGCTGGGTGCGTATCCGGCACCGAAACTCACCGATGACAGCAGCTTCGACACCGACTCCGGGCCGTTTATTTTGGCGGGCCTGCCCGGCATCAACCTTTCGCAGGATTCGCCCAACTACGGCTTCACCCATCACTCCGCGGTGGACACCTTCGACCATGTGCGCAAGGATGTGCTCGAACGCAACGCCAGCGAATTGGGGGTCATGGCCTATTTCATCGCCGACCTTCCGGATCGGCTTGATTCGACCTGGAAACCGGACCAGGTGCGCAACAAGTTGCAAGAGCAGCACTTGGACGGGATGCTGAAGGCCTTCGGCATCTGGGACCGGATTGGCAATCCATAAGGACATGGCGACACTGGCGGCGATCCTCGACGAGCTGGAAGCGTTTTACGGACGCCCGCCGCGCCCGGCGCTGCGCGATCCCTATTTATTGATCCTGCACCGGCTGAGTGGATATCCACAATCGGACACCAATTGCGACCGGGGATATGCCGCCCTGAAAGCCGAGGTCGGAACTGCTCCCGAGGCTATTTTCGGCGCCCCCCAGGCCCAGCTCGCCGCGGCCTTGCGCGCGGGCGGCATCCTGCCCGAATTGCGCGCCGAGCGCCTGCGCGAAGTTGCGGCCCGCGTCCATCGCGATTTCGGCGGCACCCTGAAGCCGCTGCTGAAGCAGCCAGTGAAGGCCGCGGTGAAAGTGCTGCAATCGTTTCCCACGCTCGGTGCCGCCGGAGCGGAAAAAATTCTGCTCTTCAACGGCATCCCGGTGGCTGCGGTGCCTTCCAATTGCCCCCACGTTCCGCTTCGCCTGGGCTTTGGCAGCGGCGGCAGCCATTGGGCCGCGGGATACAAATCGGCGCAAAACGCGATTCAACGCGGTTTGCCCGGCGACGCCGCCGGCCAGTTGCGCGCCTACCTGCTGTTCAAGCGCCACGGGCAGGAATTGTGCAAGGCCAACCGGCCGCTCTGCGCCGCCTGCCCGCTGCGCGCCGCCTGCCGATACTATGCGTCCTCTGTCGCTTAACCTTCACCGCACGAAGACAAAACCCGGCTACCTAGATCGCCCCGCTCGATTCCGCTGAACGCGGCAGCGACCGAGTCGCCGCACGCGGCAAGCCCGAGGTCGAGGGGCGGGGTCCCGCCTGCTGGTCCTGCGTAGCTCCGCAAGGAGCGAAGCAGGGCGGTCCCGCTCCGCTGCCGGAAAGAGGCTTTCGGCCACCTCGCCTCGACCGACCACGGAGGCGAGGGGAGGCCGACCAACGGAAGGCCGCGGTCGCGCCTGCGCAGCGATAGCAGTCCGCGACGGGGCGCAGCCCCGCAAAAAGTGGCCGTGCCACTCCCCGCCCCCGCGCCTGGCGTATAATCCGCCCCATGCCTGCCGCCCATCTGGTGCATCTGGCCCCGGTGGATGCGATCATCATCGCGCTCTACTTCGCGCTGGTGCTCGCGATCGGCTTCTACCTCAAGCGCCGGACCCGCACCGGCGAAGACTTCTTCCTCGCTGGCCGCGAAATGTCGGCCTGGATCGCCGGCCTCAGCTTCCTCTCCGCCAATCTCGGCGCGCTCGAGCTGATGGGCTGGGCCGCCGCCGCCTACGAATACGGCATCCTCGCCACCCATTGGTACTGGATCGGCGCCATCCCCGCCATGGTCTTCCTCGGCCTGGTGATGATGCCGTTCTATTACATCTCGAAGACTCATTCCGTGCCCGGCTATCTGAAGCTGCGCTTCGGCGAATCGAGCCGCGCGTTGGCGGCGATCTCGTTCGCCGTCATGACCGTGCTGGTCTCGGGCATCAACATGTACGCCATGGCGCTGGTCATGCAGGTGGTGCTGGGTTGGGATATCCACTTCAGCATCTGGATCTCCGCCATCACCGTCGGCGTATATGTTGCGCTCGGCGGCTTGCGCTCGGCGATCTTCAACGAGGTGCTGCAGTTCATGTTGATCTGGGCGGGCGCGCTGCTGGTCCCGATCCTGGGCTTGATCGAAGTCGGGGGCTGGAGCAAGCTCAACGCGCGCATAACCCACAATGCCGGCGGTGCCTACACCCATCTCTGGAGCACCTTGGGCTCGTTCAGCGACAACCCCATGGGCATCCACTGGACCGGCATCGTCTTCGGCCTCGGCTTCGTGGTTTCGTTCGGTTACTGGACCACCGACTTCCTGGTCGTCCAGCGCCTGCTCACCGCCCGCGACCTGCGCTCGGCCAAGCTCGCGCCCATCATCGGCGCCGGCTTCAAAATGCTGGTCCCGTTTATCGTCATCCTGCCCGGCCTGCTCGCCCTGGCGGTGCTGCCCTTTCATCTCAAGCCCGCCGACGTGGCCGCCGCGACCGGCGGCTACGACTACAACCAGGTTCTCCCCCTGATGCTCGCCCGCTACTGCGGCCCCGGACTCTTGGGCCTCGGCATCACCGCCTTGATCGCCGGCTTCATGTCGGGCATGGCCGGCAATGTGAGCGCGTTCTCCACCGTCTGGACGTATGACATCTATCGCGCCTTGATCAAGCCGGACGCCGGCGATCGCCATTACGTCGCCATGGGGCGCTGGTGCACGATCGCGGGCGTGCTGATCAGCATCGCAACCGCGTACCTGGTCATGGACTTCCACAGCATCATGGACTACGTCCAGGCGCTGTTCAGCTTCTTCATCGCCCCGCTGTTCGGCACCGTGCTGCTCGGCATGCTGTGGAAGCGTTGCTCGCCCGCCGGCGGCTTTTGGGGATTGCTCTCGGGAATGCTCGGCTCCGTCGGTATGTGGGTCTGGGTCAAGCTCGCCGGCGCCAGCGCGCTGGCGATTGTGGCGCTCACCCCCAAGGCAACCGACATGTCCGAGAATATGTACCGCGGCCTATGGTCGTGGCTGATCTGCGTCATTGTCACCGTCGGCGTGAGTCTGGCGACCAAGCCCAAGCCCGTCTCCGAATTGGCGGGCCTGGTCTACGGCGCCCCGCCCCTGCTCCAGATCCCCGGCCCCGACGGCACCGTCGCTGTGGCGGTCGGTTGGCCGCAGGAAGAGGCCGCGTCGTGGTGGGGCCGCCCCTGGTTCTGGGCCATTGTGGTCCTCGCCGTCTTCTGCGTCCTCAACCTGATCTTCTGGTAGCCGGCCAAATGATGGTATAAAGAATCCGAAAGGCGGTTGCTATGGCCAAGCGTGAAGTCTCGCGTCGGGGGTTTTTGAGCACAGCGGCGGCGGTCGCCGGAGCGGCCGCACTGCCTTGGAAGGCGTCGGCAATCTCCGCCGTGCAACAACGCGGCGGCCGCGGCCCCATCCCCGACCGCATCCAATTGCTCGCCGAGCCCTTTCCCTTGAACCAGGTCCGGCTCCTCGACAGCCCCTTTCTCGACGCCGCCAAGGTGAACGACGCCTACTTGCAGTCTTTGCCGGCCGAGCGCCTCGTGCACATGTTCCGCGTCACCTCGGGCCTTCCATCCTCGGCCCAGCCGCTGGGCGGCTGGGAGTCGCCTACCACGGAATTGCGCGGCCACTTCACCGGCCACTACCTCTCTTCGGTCGGTCTGCGCTTTTCCATGACCGGCGAAGACGCCGTGAAGCAGCAAGGCGATGCCATCGTCTCCGATCTCGCCGCCTGCCAAAAGGCCAACAGCAACGGCTACCTCAGCGCGTTCCCGGAAGAATTCTTCGATCGCCTCGCCAACGACAAGGCGGTCTGGGCGCCCTTCTATACCTTGCACAAAATCATGGCCGGCTGCCTCGATATGTACACCCACTGCGGCAACCAGGAAGCGCTCACCGTGGCCGAGGGCATGGCCGACTGGGTGGGGCATTGGTGCAAGGGGATGGGAGATGACCAAATGCAGCGCGTGATGCGCACCGAGTTCGGCGGCTTGGCCGAGTCGCTGTGGAACTTGGGCGCGATCACCGGCAACTACGGTTACACTGCCACCGCGCGGCGCTTCGAAAAGACCACCTTCCTCGACCCCCTGGCCGCGCACCGCGACCAACTCAAGGGTTTGCACGTCAACACCCACATCCCCCAGGTCATTGGCGCCGCGCGCGAGTACGAGCTCACCGGCAACCCGCGCTACCACGAAATAGCGCATTACTTTTGGCACGAGGTCGTGGGCGAGCGCAGCTACGCCCCCGGCGGCACCAGCAACGGCGAAGGCTGGGACACCGATCCCGGCCAGCTCGGCCACGCCCTTAGCCGCTCGTCGCAAGAGTGCTGCTGCGGCTACAACATGCTCAAGCTGACGCGCCACCTGTTCACCTGGACCGCCGACCCCCGCTACTTCGACTACTACGAGCGCACCTTGTGGAACTCGCGCCTCGGCACCCAACATCCCGGCGACGGCGGCAAAATGTACTACTTCCCGCTCCAGACCGGCTGGTGGAAGTATTTCAGCTCCAAGACCAATTCCTTCTGGTGCTGCGACGGCACCGGCGCCGAGGAGTTTTCGAAGTTCGGCGACTCGATCTACTTCCGCAGCGCCGACGCGGTCTTCGTCAACTTGTTCGTTCCGAGCGAAGTGCGCTGGCCCGAAAAGGGGCTGACGCTGCGCCAGGAAACGCGCTTTCCCGAGGAGGAAGGCACCACGCTCCGCATCACCGCCGCGCAGCCGGTGGCGATGGCGCTCAATCTGCGCATTCCGTCCTGGACCGCCGCCGGTGGCAGCGCCAGCGTGAATGGGCAAAAGCTCGAGGCCTTTTCCAACCCCGGCAGCTATCTCACCATCCACCGCACCTGGAAGACCGGCGACGTCGTCACGCTGAAGCTGCCGATGGCGCTGCGCGCCGAGCCGCTCAAGGGCGATGACGCCCAGCAGGCGCCGATGTACGGTCCGCTGGTGCTGGCCGCGCGCCTCGGCAGCGACGGCCTCACCACCGCCATGCAATACGACGTAGACGCCGGTGGCACCCAGGTCGCTCCGCGCGGTCGCCCCCAGGGCGTCGCCGCGGTTGCGCTCAAGCCCGGCGAGACCGGCGAGGAGGCCAGCTGGATCAAGAAAGGCCAGGGTCTGACCTTCCAGACCACCGGCCAGGCCGCCGAGACCGAGCTCGCCCCGCTGCATCAGATCCTGGGCGAACGCTATGCCGTCTACTGGCAGATGAACCGGCCCGCGCCCGGCTTCCGCCGCGGCTGAAGCAGCCTGGAATACGGCAATGCGCCTTCTCGAGCTGCGCCAGGCCGTCCTCGAGGCCAACCTCGAGTTGGTGCGGCACGGCCTGGTGCTGCACACCTTCGGAAACGCCAGCGGTCTTGATCGCGCCTCCGGCATCGTCATCATCAAGCCCAGCGGCGTCGCCTACGATAAGCTGACGCCCGACTCCATGGTCGCAACCGACCTCGACGGTACCGTGCTCGAAGGTGCCCTGCGCCCCTCGTCGGATTTAGCCACCCACCTGCGCCTCTATCGCCAGTTCCCCGCCATTGGCGGCGTGGCCCACACCCACTCCGAGTTCGCCACCTCCTGGGCCCAGGCCGGACGAGAGATTCCTTGCCTCGGCACCACCCATGCCGATTATTTCCCGGGCCCGGTTCCGTTGACCGATGCCCTGGCCCCGGAACAAATCGCTGGCGCCTACGAGGACGAAACCGGCGTGGCGATTTGCGCCCTCCTCGCCCGGCTCGAGCCGTTTCCGCCCGCGGTGCTCGTTCGCGGCCATGGCCCCTTCTGCTGGGGCCGCGACGCCGCCGAAGCCGCCCACACCGCCGCCGCGCTCGAATCCATCGCCAAAATGGCCTTTCAAACCTTGCGGCTCGCTGCCGACGCCCCACCCCTCGCCACCGCCCTGCACCAGCGGCACTATCGCCGCAAACACGGCAAAACGGCATACTACGGCCAACGATGAACCAGGAACGCTTGGCCCTTGGCCTGCTCGTCGGCAACCGCGGCTTTTTCCCCGGCCACTTGGTGGAAACCGGCCGCCGCGACCTGCTCGCCGCGCTCGAGCGCGCCAACTTCGACGTGGTCGCGCTGACTCCCGATCAATCGCGCTACGGCGCGGTCGAAACCTTCGCCGAAGCCCAGCGTTGTGCTGAGCTCTTCCGCCGCCACCAGGATCGCATCGCCGGCATTGTGGTCACGCTGCCGAATTTCGGCGACGAGCGCGCCATTGCCGACGCGCTGCGGCTGAGCGGGCTGCGCGTTCCGGTGCTCGTGCAGGCCACTCCGGACGCGCCCGCCGCCATGGGCATCGCCGCCCGGCGCGACAGCTTCTGCGGCAAGATGTCGGCCTGCAACAACCTGCGCCAGTACGGCATCCCCTATTCCCTCACCCGGCAGCACACCGTTGCGCCCGATGCGCCCGCGTTTGCCGCCGATCTGGCCCAATTTGCCGCCACCTGCAAAGTCGTCCGCGGCATGCGCGGTTTGCGCGTAGGCAGCATCGGGGCCCGCCCGCAGGCCTTCAACACCGTCCGCTACAGCGAAAAGATCCTCGAAGCCCGCGGCATCTCGGTCATCACGCTCGATCTCAGCGAGGTGCTGGGCCGCATTGCCCGCCTCGGCGACGACGCCGCCGAAGTGCGCGCCAAGCTCGCCGCCATCCGCGCCTACACCCCGACCGCGGGAACCCCGGAGCCGGCGCTGCTGAAGATGGCCAAGCTCGGCGCCGTGCTCGATGCCTGGATGCTCGAGGCCGCGGTCGGGGTCAGCGCGATCCAGTGCTGGACCTCGCTCGAGGAAAACCTTGGCGTCGTCCCCTGCACCCTGATGAGCATGATGAGCGACGGGCTGCTGTCGAGCGCCTGCGAGGTGGATGTTTGCGGCGTCGTCGCCATGCACGCCCTGCGCTGCGCCTCCGGCACTCCCAGCGCCCTGCTGGACTGGAACAACAACTACGGCGCCGAAGCCGACAAGGCGGTCTGCTTCCATTGCAGCAACCTCCCCAAGCATTTCTTCCGTAGCACCAAAATGGATTTCCAAGCTATCATTGCCGGCACCGTCGGCCGCGAGAATACCTTCGGTACCATCGTCGGTCGGGTGAAATCCGGAGCGATGACCTTCCTGCGCCTCTCCACCGATGATGCCTCCGGCACGCTGCGCGGCTACGTCGGCGAGGGGCGCTTCACCGACGATCCGCTGGAAACATTCGGCGGGGCTGGCGTGGTCGAGATTCCCCGCCTCGAATCCCTTTTGCGCTACATCTGCGCAGAGGGATTCGAGCACCACGTCGCGGCGAACTTCTCCACCGCCGCCGCCGCCCTCGACGATGCCGCCCGCTACCTGGGCTGGTCCCTCCACCGCCATCCTGAAGGTGCGACCGCATGAGGCGCAGCGGTCCGGTGGTGGCGGGCGTGGATTTTGGCACCCACAGCGTGCGCGTGGCCCTGGTCTCGGCCGACGGCACCTTGGTGGGCGCGGCCGCGGCCGACGTGGCGGTGCACCGCGGCGGCGACGATCCCGAGCGCGCCACCCAATCCCACGACGATCACATGCGCGCCCTCGCCCAGGCCATGCGGCACGCGGTGCGCTTGGCCGGGGTCTTGCCCCAACCCATCGCCGCGCTCGCGCTCGACACCACCGGCTCGTCGGTCATCATGGTGGACGGGCGCATGCGCCCTCTCGGCGAATACTATCTGTGGTGCGATCACCGCGCGAAAGCCGAGGCCGAAGAGATCACGGCGCGGGCGCGCGCCAGCGAGCTTCCCGCCCTGGCCTATTGCGGCGGCGTGTACTCGGCTGAGTGGGGATGGGCCAAGCTGCTGCACTGGCTGCGCCGCCAGTCCCCCGTGCAGCGCGGCAACTTCGCCTCCGCCTTCGAGCACTGCGATTATGTCGCAGCCACGCTCGCCGGCATCGTGAGCCCCGATTTGGCGTCGCGCAGCGTCTGCGCCATGGGCCACAAATGGATGTGGCACCCGGAGTTCGGCGGCCTGCCGGAAGAGGGATTTTGGCGCAGCGTGGATCCCTTGCTCGCAGGCGTTCGCGCCAAGCTTGCGCGCGAACCGCAAACCTCCGACCAAATCGCCGGCAAGCTGGCCGGTCCTTGGGCCGAGGCTCTCAACCTGCCCTCAGGCATTCCAATTCCAGTCGGCGCCTTCGATGCCCATTGGGACTCCATCGGCGCCGGAGCGCGCGCCGGCGACATCGTCAACGTCATCGGCACCTCAACCTGCATGATCGGCATCACTCCGAACGCCACCCGCATTCCGGGCGTGTGCGGCGTGGTGCGCGGCAGCGTGCATCCCAGCTACACCGGCGTCGAAGCCGGCCTTTCAGCCACCGGCGACATCTTCGAAGCGATCGCACGCCGGGCAGGAACCAACATCACCGCGCTCAGCCATGGGCTGGGACACTATCGGGCCGGACAGACCGGCCTGCTGCGCTTAAGCTGGGACAACGGCGACCGCACCGTGCTGGTCAACCCCAATCTCGGCGGCGTCACCCTCGGCTGGAAGCTCCACCACACCCCCCAGGACGAACTCTTCGCCGCCATCGAAGGCACCGCCATGCACACCCGCCTCATCCTTGATCGCATGGCCGAGCACGGCGCCCGCTTCGACCGCGTCATCCACAGCGGCGGCATCCCGCAGACCAACCCGGTGCTGAACCAGGTTTATGCCAACGTCCTGGGGCGGCCGGTGCTGGTCCCCAGCCGTCCCATCACCGGCCTGGGGGCGGCTTGCTTTGCGATGCTCGCCGCTAAAATCGTGCCCTCGCTCGAAGACGCCCAAGCCGTTATCTGCCCGGCGCATGCGATTTTCCATCCCCAACCCGACGCCCAAGCCGTCTACAACCGTCTCTACCCGCACTATCGCCGCCTCTATTTCGAGCTGGGCGAACCCAACGCCGCCCTCGGCTCATGCCTCCCCGACCTCATCCGTCTGACTCAGGCTGGCGCCGCCGACCAAGCCGCCAACTGAGCCAATCCGCTTCTGCCGCGGCGCGCGCGCGCAGCAGCAGCCAGACCAGTGGGCCGCTGGCAAGCAGGGCCACCGCGATCAAGCTGAAGAGCGGGTCTTGTTTGGCCGCTACGCCCAGATTGATCGCCGCCAGCAGCAGCGGCAGCGCGCACATCCCCGCCAGCCCCCAGCCGCGCAGCGGTATCTGGAATGCGGCCTTCCCGCCGGCCCTGCGGCGCAGCAGCAGCAGCGCTGCGAATTCCAGCGCCAGCCCCGAGCTGTAGAGCAGCACATCGGCGACCACCAGGCGCGAGAACGAGGCCAGGGCAAACAAACTGAAGATGGCGCTGCAGGCCACCAGCGCCGCCGGACGCACCCCGCGCGCGTTCACCCGCGCCAGCGCCGCCGGCAGATACCCGTCCAAGGCCAGGCTCGCCGGCAGCGGCAGCACATACAAAAGCTGCGCGGTGTACTGCGTCCAGGCGCTCAGCAGCGCCGTCGCCGCCATCACCGCCGCCACCCCAGGACCCAGCACGCGCCCGCCCAGGATCACGAAGTAGCCGTTGCGCCAGTGCGCCGCAACCGGGTCCAGGTGCAGGCCCGCGGCCACCGAGGCGACATAGAAAAGCGTGATCAGCCCGAGCCCGGCCCCCAGCGCGCGCGGATACACCCGCTGCGGTCCGGCAACGTCGGGAGCGAAGGTCGAGACGTTGTCCCAACCAGCGTAGTTCCACATCACCGTGCTCAGCCCCACCGCCCAGCCCGCCGGCGCCAAGCCCGGCCCCGCCGCCGCTGCCGCGCCGGGATGAGCGCGGGCGGCCGCTGCCGCGAACGCAACGAAGGGCGCGAGCACCGCCGCTGCCGCCGCCAGCGACCAGGCGGTGGTGACGCGGGTGCCGACCGCATGCAGCAGTGCCGCCGCCCAGATGAAGCCCAGCGCGAACAGCGCGGTATGCGCCGCCGACAGCGTCCGGCCGGTGAACAGCGGCCAGCTCTCCCGCAGGATCTCCCCGCACAGCACCGGATACAGCGGCATGTCCACCCAGGTGAACAGCCAGCTCCACCAGCCTTCCTGGAATCCCCAGAACTCGCCCAGCCCTCTCCGCACCCATTGGTAGTAGCCGCCCAGCAGCGGCATGGCTGCGCTGAGCTCGGCCGACATCAACGCCACCGGCAGCGACCACAGCACCGGCACGGCCAGCAGCAGCGCCAGGCTGCGCCCGCCGCCCAGCGAGCCCACCAGCGGCTCTAAGCCATAGGGCCCGCCGCTGACCGTGAAAAAAATGATGGCGACCAGCCCCCACATCCCGATGGGAGCGCGTCGTCGCGTAGAAGCCATCGCGCCACACCATACCATGAAGCAACCCGGTGCCGCCCCGCAAAAAGTGGCCGTGCCACCGCCTCCAGTACACTGGCGCATGCGGTTTCAGGCGGTACTGTTCGACATGGACGGGGTCTTGCTCGACTCCACTCCGGCGGTGGCGCGGGTCTGGCGCTGGTGGGCCGAGCGCCACGGTTTCGATCCGGAAGAGGTCGTCCATCGCGCCCACGGGCGACCGAGCCTCGATACGGTGCGCGAGTACCTGCCGCCCGCGGCTGATATCACCGCCGAAAACGCCGAGATCGAGCGGCGCGAGATCGCCGATGTGGCTGGCGTTCGCCCGCTGCCCGGCGCGCGCGCGCTGCTGGCGATGCTCCCTCCCGATCGCTGGGCGATCGTCACCTCCTGCACCCGCCCGCTGGCCCGCGCCCGCTTCCAGGCCGGCGGGCTGCCAGAGCCGCGGCATTGGGTCACGGCGGACGACATCACGCACGGCAAGCCCGCGCCCGATGCCTACCTCGCCGGCGCGAAAGCGCTTGGGGTCGCTGCCTCCGCCTGCCTGGTGATCGAGGACGTCGCCGCCGGGGTGCGCGCGGGCAAGGCCGCCGGCGCGCGCGTGCTGGCGCTCACCACCACCGTCGCAGCCGACGAGCTGCGCGCCGCCGGCGCCGACTGGATCGTGCCCGATTGCTCCGCCATTCTCGCTCGAGGTCAGGCCGACGGTTTGGATCTGACGCTGGCGCCCCAAAATCGTTAGCGAGCCGAGTCACAGGCGGAAGTCGACGGGCGGGGTCCCGCCTGCGGTCCCGCCCCGCTACCGGGAAGCGAACTTCGGCCGCCTCGCCTGGACCGACCGCGGAGGCGAGGGGAGGCCGACCAACGGGAGGCCGCGGGGCGAAGCCCCGCAAAAAGTGGCCGTGCCACTTCCGAGTATCCTGAAGGCATGGTGATTGCCTTCGCCTGCGACCACGCCGGGTTCCCGCTGCGCGAACCCGTGCTGGCCGCGATTCAAGCTGCTGGCGCAAGCGTGCTCGATTTGGGCACCCACTCGACCGCCCCGGTGGACTACCCCGACTACGCCGCGGCGCTCGGTCGCGCCGTGCTCGAAGGCCGCGCCACTCGCGGCGTGCTGGTGTGCGGCAGCGGCGTGGGAGCGGCCGTCGCGGCGAACAAGCTGGCCGGCATCCGCGCCGGCCTGTGCCACGACTGCTTCGCCGCGCGCCAGGGCGTCGAAGACGACGACTGCAATGTCCTCTGCCTAGGGGCGCGGGTGATCGGGCCCTCGCTGGCCGCGGACCTAGTCGCAATCTTCCTCAAAGCCCGGTTTTCCGGCGCTGAACGGCATCGGCGCAGGCTCGACAAGATTCGCGCACTGGAGGCGCACGGCTAGCCATGAACCCGCTGCAACAGCTCATCCAGGTCGGTCAAAGCTTCTGGTACGACAACATCCGCCGCGACCTGCTCCGCAACGGCGAACTGGCGCGCATGGTTCGCGAAGACGGCTTGCGCGGCCTCACCTCGAACCCGACCATCTTCGCCAAGGCGCTGGCGCACGGCGCCGAGTACAACACTGCCATCCGCCACAATTGGAAAAAGCCGCTGGCTGAAATTTTCTTGGATCTCGAGGTCGAAGACATCCAAGGCGCTTGCGACGTGCTCCGCGGCGTGCATGATGAAGCCGAAGGCCACGACGGCTTCTGCTCGATCGAAGTCTTCCCCGATCTGGCACGAGATACCCAAGGCACCATCGAGCAGGCGCGCATGCTGTGGGCGCGCGTGGCGCGCCCCAACGTCATGGTCAAGATCCCCTCGACCCCCGAGTGCATCGCCAGCATTCACACCTGCCTGAGCGAGGGCATCAACATCAACATCACCTTGATGTTCGGCTTCGACAGCTACCGCGCCGTGGTCGAAGCGTACCTCAGCGCCCTCGAGCAGCGCCTGGCCAAGGGCCAGCCCATCGCCAGGCTGGCTTCGGTGGCCAGCTTGTTCGTCAGCCGCGTGGACACCAAACTGGATCCCAGGCTCGCCGCACATCCGGACTTGCAAGGCAAGGCCGGCATCGCCAACGCGCAGCGCATGTACCAGTATTTCCAGCAGGCCTTTTCCGGTCCGCGCTGGGAGAAGCTGGCCGCCGCCGGCGCCCGCCCGCAACGGCTGCTGTGGGCATCAACCTCAACCAAGAACCCCAAGTATCCCGATACGCTCTACGCCAATGCCCTAATCGGCCCGCACACCGTGGACACGATGCCCGATCAAACCGTCGCGGCCTTCCGCGACCACGGCAAGGTGGCGGATCGGCTGGGTCCGGCCATGACGAACTACCAGCGCGAGGTCGCGCCGGTGTTAGCCGATTTGGCCAAGGTCGGCGTGGACATGGACCAAGTTGCGCGCGAGCTGCAAGACGAAGGTGTCGCCTCGTTCAGCAAGAGCTACGACGAGTTGATCTCCGGGCTCCGCGACAAAGTCGCCGCGCTCAGCCAATGCTTCAGCGGCCCGCCCGACCTGATCAAGGCCGCCTCGGACGCGCGATCGGCGCTGGGCGCCGACGCCGCCGCAAAGATTTGGGCCAAGAGCGCCGGCTGGTGGTCCGCCGACAGCGGCGTCCAAGCCAAGATTGCCAACCGCCTCGGTTGGCTGGCCCTGCCGGAAGCCATGCAGAAGCTCGTGCCTGGCATCAATGCCTTCGTTGCCGCTTGCAAGTCCGCCGGCTACACCGACGCCGTGCTCCTCGGCATGGGCGGCAGCAGCTTGGCGTCTGAGGTCTTCAGCGAAGTCTTCGGCCGTCAGGATGGCCTTCGCCTTCACGTCCTCGACACCACCAACCCCGACCAGATCGCCGCGGTGGAGGCTCAAATCACGCTGGCGAAAACGCTTTTCCTCGTGAGCAGCAAGAGCGGCGGCACCATCGAGCCCAACAGCCTGTTCGCGTATTTCTGGTCCAAGCTCGAGGACGGCGCCCACTACGCCGCGATCACCGACGCCAACACTTCGCTTGGGAAGCTTGCGCAGGATCACAAATTCCGGCAAGTGTTCACCAACCCCGGCGACATCGGCGGCCGCTACTCCGCCTTGTCGCTTTTCGGCCTGGTTCCGGCCGCGCTGCTCGGCGTGGACATCGCCAAACTGCTCGCCTTGGCGCAGGAAATGGCCGAAGCCTGCCGCCTCGAGGGCGAAGCCAACCCCGGACTGAGCTTGGGCGCGGCGCTGGGCGCATGGGCAGCTTCAGGCCATGACAAGCTGACGTTCATTGCCGCTCCGGAGCTGCGCGCGGTGGGAGCTTGGCTCGAGCAGCTCATCGCCGAGAGCACCGGCAAACAGGGCACCGGCATCGTCCCCGTTGCCGGCGAAGCGCTCGGCAAGCCCGATGTCTACGCCAAGGATCGAGTCTTCGCGCAAATCGGCCTGGGAGGCACCAACGACCCCACCGGGGCCCGGCTAAGCGGCCTGGCTTCCGCCTCGCCGCTGGTCCAGATTGCCTTGCGCGACCGCTCCGACCTCGGGCGCGAGTTCTTCCGCTGGGAGTTCGCCACCGCCGTGGCCGGCAAGGTGCTCGGCATCAATCCCTTCGACGAGCCCAATGTGCAAGAGAGCAAGGACAATACCGTTCGCGTGCTGGGCGAATACCTCAAGGGCGGCGACGCCGCGGCCGGCTTCAATGCGCCGCCCGCCGCCAGCACCGGCCGCATGAAGCTGTTCGCGCCTGCAGGCGGCGCATACCCGCTGGATGCCTGGCTGGCGAGCGCCCGCGCCGGCGACTACGTCGCCATCATGGCGTATCTGCCGCGCAATCCCGAAATGGAGGCGGCCCTCGACCGCCTCCGTCTCACGCTGCGCGACCGCCTGCGGGTCGCCACCACCGTCGGTTTCGGCCCGCGCTTCCTCCACTCCACCGGACAGCTGCACAAGGGCGGCGCGAACAACGGCGTGTTCCTGCAAATCACCGCAAAACCCGACCGCGACCTGCCCATCCCCGGTCAGAAATACAGCTTCGCCACCTTGCTGGCCGCGCAAGCCATGGGCGACTATGAATCGCTGGCGCAGCATCAGCGTCGCTTGCTGCGCGTGGATCTCACTGGCGGCATCGCAGCCGGACTCGCCGAGCTCGAGGCCTCGGTGGTCGCCAAGCAAAAAGTCTAATGGCCTCAGCCGCGACCATCGCCAATCCCTTGCGTGCCGGGCTTCGCCTGCAGCGCACCGCACCACCCTGCACCATGGTCATCTTCGGCGCTTCCGGCGATCTCACCCGCCGCAAGCTCATGCCTGCGCTCTATGCGTTGGCCAAAATGCAGAGACTGGCCTCGACCTTTCACGTCATCGGCGTCTCCAATGCCCCCTGGGACAGTGATGCCTTCCGGAAAAATATGCGCGACGGGGTCCAGTCCTTTGCCGCCCCCGACAGCCAGGTCTCAGGCGAAGACGACGCCGCCAGTTGGGAAGCGTTCGCCGGGCGCATGCAGTATCTGTACGGCGACTTCGACGATCCCGCGCTCTTCCAGAAGCTGGCCGAATCGCTGCGGGCAATTCCGCAGAGCGCCGGCAACGTGCTGTTTTATTTGGCGACGCCGCCCAGCCTGATCGCGCTGATCGGTGAGCAGATCGGGCGCGCGGGGTTGAATCAGTTCTCGCCCCAGGGCTGGACCCGCATCATCATCGAGAAGCCCTTCGGGCGCGACCTCGCCAGCGCCCAAGCCCTGAACCAATCGCTGCACAAAGTGTTCCGCGAAGAGCAGATCTTCCGCATTGACCACTACCTCGGCAAAGAAACGGTCCGCAACATCATCGTATTCCGCTTCGCCAATGGCATCTTCGAACCCATCTGGAGCCGGCGCTACATAGACCACGTGCAAATCACGGTGGCCGAATCCATCGGCATCGAGCGCCGCGGAAAATACTACGAGGAGGCCGGCGCGCTGCGCGATATGGTGCAGAACCATCTCCTCCAAGTGCTGGCCATCGTCGCCATGGAGGCGCCGGTGCGCTTCGAAGCCGGCCCGGTGCGCGATGAGAAGGTGAAGCTGATCAACTCCGTCCGCCCGCTGCTGCTTCCCGGCGCCGCCGACTATGACGGCGTGGCCGTGCGCGGACAATATGGACCGGGCTTCGTCGGCGGCGAAGCCGTGGTCGGCTATCGCCAGGAGGCCGACGTGGCCGCCGACTCTTGCCGCGAGACCTTCGTCGCGCTCAAGCTGCAAATCGAGAATTGGCGCTGGGCCGGCGTGCCCTTTTACTTGCGCTCGGGCAAGCGCCTGCCCAAGCGCGTGAGCGAAGTCGCAATTCAATTCAAGTCGCCGCCGTTCCTCATGTTTCAGGACGTCTTCCCCGAAACCATCGAGGCCAATGTCCTCACCATCCGCATCCAGCCCGACGAAGGCATCTCGCTGCGTTTCGAAGCCAAGGTGCCCGGCACCGACATGCGCCTGCGCCCGGTCAAGATGGATTTCCAGTACGGCACCAGCTTCGGCGAGGCCCAGCCCGAAGCCTACGAAACCCTCCTCCTCGACGCCATGCTGGGCGATGGCATGCTCTTCGCGCGCTACGACATGGTCGAGTCGGCTTGGTCGCTAACCACCCCATTGCTGAACGCCTGGGACGAATGCGCACCGCCGCAATTCCCTAATTACGCCGCCGGAAGCTGGGGACCGGAAGCCGCCGAGGTGTTCCTGCGCCGCGATGGCCGCGAGTGGAGGCGTCCCTAGAACATGTCCGTGCGCTGGACCAGCGTGTCCAATGCCGCCAACTTGGAACGCCACTGGCGCGAACTGCGCCGCCCCAAAGACGAAAGCGAGGAACATCAGAGCCGCGCGCTGACGTGGAACTTGATTTGCCGCGCTCGCAATGCCGAGGATGCCGAACGCACGGCCACGCAGATGTGGGAGATCGGGCCGCGCCATCCCGCCCGCGTCTTCCTCGTGGTCCCGGCGGAAACCGGAACCGAGGTCCGCGTGGCGGAGCAACCGCGCGGATCGGAGCTGGCTTGGTTCGCAATTTCCCCCGAACGCGCCGCCAGCTTGGTCGCTCCGCTGCTCGTCAGCGACCTGCCCACGTTCCTGCTCTGGCACGGCCCCGCTCCCACCGCCGGCGCCACCTACGACGAGTTCCTCCACTGGACGCATATGGCGCGCCGCGTGCTCGTGGACGCCCACCTGCTCCGGCTGCGCGTCACCGATCTCGGCGCGCTCGCCGCCGCCCTGCCTCCCACCTGCAGCCTCAACGACCTGGCCTGGACCCGCCTCACTCCCTGGCGTCAATTGCTCTGCCAGGGCCTCGAGGCCGACGTCTCGAGCGTCCTCCGCATTCGCCGCCTCACCCTCTGCGGCGATCAATCGAATGTCTCCGCTGCGCTGTTTGCCGGCTGGATGGCCGACACACTACAATGGGGCTCGGTCGCCCGCGTGGGTGCCGACGAGCTCCGGCTGGCCGGACCTCAAGGTCAAGCGATCAACGTTCGCTTCGTACCCGCCGGCGCCCATGAAGCGCTGTTGCGGCGATTGGTGGTCGAAGAGGAGGGGGATGGTTTGGTGGTCGAAATCGAGCATCGCGGCGCGCACGTGACGATGAACGTTCAACGCGCCGGAAAGGTCCTCGCCCATTGGGCGGGCGCCACCGCCAGCGCGGAATTGCTGCGCGGCGAGACCGCATCGCTCTGCGAGGAACTGACCATCGGATGCGCCGACTGGGTCTTCCGCCGCGCCCTCGAGTGCGGCCTGGAAATGCAGCGCTGCCTGGAGCGCGGCGCCGCGTGACCGCTCCCGCCTCCGCCCCTATGCCCCGCCCGGCTCACATCGTCCCTTCGATCCTTTCGGCCAACTTCGGCTGCCTCGAGCGCGACCTCAAGGCCGCGGTTGCTGCCGGCGCCGATCGCTTCCAAGTGGACATCATGGACGGCCACTTCGTACCCAACATCTCCATGGGCCCGATGTTCGTCGCCGCTACCCGCGCCCACATCGGCGCCCTGCCGCTCGAGGCCCACCTCATGGTCAGCCGCCCCCGGCAGTGGATTGAGCCCGTCTGCGACGCCGGCGCCGATCTGATCATCGTTCACGCTGAGGCCACCTGCCACCTGCACAGCCTGCTCCGCCAGATCGCCTCAATCGGCGCCCGACCCGCGGTGGCCTTGAACCCCGCCTCGCCCCTTGCCTTGATCGAAGAGGTCCTCGATCAAGTCGCGATGGTGCTCTTGATGACGGTCGAGCCCGGCTTCGGTGGCCAGCAGTTCATCGAACCCGTGTTGGACAAGATACGCCGCCTTCGCCAAACGCTTCTCGATCGCCGCCTCGATTGCGATATCGAAATTGACGGCGGCGTGGATGCTTCCACCATCGGCCGCGCCCGCGCGGCTGGCGCCAACGTCTTCGTCGCCGGCAGCTCCGTCTTCGCCCACCCCGAGGGCATCGCCTCTGGCCTGTCGGCCCTCCGCGCCGCGCTCGCCAGTCAATAGACCGCCGGTTTTTTGCCACCGCTCTTAGTAGCATCAGCCAAATGCTATTCTGAGAATTCGTATGATTCAAAGGCACTACTTGTGTGTGGGTGCGGCGCTATTCGTGTCGCTTTCGGTCGCCTGCGGCGGCGGTGCAGGACCGGCGGGCGGCGCAGCGCCCGGCGGTCGCGGCGGAGCCATGCCGGCGATGCCGGTCATGGTCGAGGTCGCCAAGTCCCAACCGGTCGAAGACACCGCCGCCTTTGTCGCCTCCATTCAATCGCGCGAATCCACCGTCATCAGCCCGCAGGTGACCGGCATCTTGCGCAGCATCTTCGTCCGCTCCGGCGACCGGGTCACCGAAGGAAAGCCGCTGATGCAAATTGACGACGCGCTGCAACGCGCCCAGGTCGCGAACTTGACCAATTCGCGCGCTTCGCTTTCGGCCACGCTGAGCTTCGACAAAACCCAGCTCGACCGGTTCCAGAAGCTCTTCGACGAGAAGATCGGAACCCAGCAGGATTTCCAGCAGGCGCAATCCACGTACAACGCCGCCGAGGCGCAGGCCAGCTCGCTCGACGCCCAAATCGCCCAGGCCAAGACCTCGCTCAGCTACTACCGCGTGGATGCTCCGCGCGCGGGCGTGGTGGGCGACATCCCGGTCAAGGTCGGCGACTTGGTCACCACTTCGACCATGCTGACCACGCTCGACGCCGGCGGCGGCCTCGAAGTGTACGTCCAGGTGCCCACCGAGCAAGCCTCGAAGCTGAAGGTGGGCTTGCCGCTCGCCGTGCTCGACTCCAACGGCAAGGTCGTGGCGCAGAGCACGATCTTCTTTGTCTCGCCGCAAGTGGATTACCAAACCCAAACCATCTTGGCCAAGGCCGCCGTGCCCGGCGCGGCGGACGCGCGCCTGCGCAACCAGCAATACGTGCAGGCCCGCATCACCTGGGGCACGCATCTGGCCATTTCGGTTCCGGTGCTCTCGGTCGTTCGTCAAGGCGCGAGCGCATTCGTGGATGTCGCCCAACCCCAAGGCCAGGGCTACGTCGTCCATCAGCAAGAGGTCACGCTGGGGGCGATTAGCGGCAACGTCTATGCGGTGGATTCCGGAATCGCTCCCGGCACGAAGGTGATCGTCTCGACCACGCAGATCCTGGCGGAAGGCATGCCCGTGCAGCCCATGGACGCGGCCGCCCGCGGGCGGCGCGGCGCAAACAGCGGGGGACGCGGCCGCTAACCGCGGCTGCGCATCCACATGGTCGAATTTTTCATCCGCCGCCCGATTTTCGCCACCGTTCTCGCCCTGTTGATCATTTTGGCGGGCGCGGTCTCGATTCCGTCGCTGCCGGTTTCCGAGTATCCCAACCTCGCCCCGCCCACTATCACCGTCACCGCCGCCTACAATGGCGCCAGCGCGCAAGAGGTCGAATCCGCGGTGACCATCCCGCTCGAACGCGCCATCAATGGCGTCGAAGGGCTGCGGTATTTCTCCTCCAGCTCCACCAACAGCGGCGTCTCCCAGATCACCGTCACCTTTGAGCTGAGCCGCAACCTCGACCTCGCGCAGGTGGACATCCAGAACCGCGTCAACAGCGTGCTCGGCCAGTTGCCCGCCCAGGTCACCCAAACCGGCGTGCAGATCGCCAAGGCCTCGAGCAACTTCGTCTTCGTCGCCGGCTTCTACAGCGACAACAACCGCTACGATCCCGTCTTCATCAGCAATTACCTCGACCTGAATATTGTGGACGCGATCAAGCGCGTTCCCGGCGTCGCCGACGCCATTGTCTTCGGATCGCGCCTCTACTCGATGCGGGTGTGGCTCGATCCCGCCAAGCTGGCCGCGCGCGGGTTGACCGCCAGCGACGTGCTGCAGGCCCTGCAGGAGCAAAACGTGCAGGTCGCCGCCGGGCAGGTCGGCCAGCCCCCCGCCCCCGCCGGACAGAACTACCAGATCAGCGTCCGCGCCGAAGGCCAGCTTTCCTCCCCCGAGCAGTTCAACAACATCGTCCTCAAGACCGAAACCAACGGCACCCTGGTTAAACTCGGCGACGTCGGCAATGCCGAGCTCGGCGCTCAGGATTACGGCACCGAGATCGAGTACAACGGCGTGCAAGCCATCGGTGTCGCCGTCAGCCAGCTCCCCGGCGCGAACGCCCTGGAAGTGAACAACGCCGGGCAAGCCGCGCTCGCGCAGTTGGCCAAGACCTTCCCTCCCGGATTGCATTACGCCATCGCCTTCAACACCACCACGGCGGTGAGCGAAGGCATCCGCGACGTGCTCATCACCTTGGGCGAAGCCATCATCCTGGTGATCCTGGTGATGTTCGTGTTCCTCCAGGATTGGCGCACCACCGTGATTCCGGCGATCACCATCCCGGTTTCGCTGGTGGGCGCGTTCGCCTTCGTCAGCCTGCTGGGCTTTTCCATCAACATGCTGACCCTGTTCGGCATCATCCTCGCCACCGGCCTCGTGGTGGATGACGCCATCGTGGTCATAGAAAACGTCGAACGCCACTTGTCCGAGGGCGTCACCGAGCCGCACCGCGCCACCTCCGTCGCCATGACCGAGGTCACCGGCGCGGTCGTCGCCACCGGCTTGGCGCTGATCGCGGTCTTTGTTCCGGTCTCGCTCTTCCCCGGCACCACCGGCATTCTTTTCCGCCAGTTCGGCCTGACCATCGCCTTCTCGGTGGCGATTTCAGTCTTCAATTCCGTTACGCTCACCCCCGCCCTTTCCGCGCTGCTTCTCGGCCACGCCCACCCCGGCAAGCGCGGCCTCTGGAAATGGATCAATCAAGCCATCGCCAGCTTCACTCACGGCTACCGCCGCTGGCTGGCCGGCCTCATCCGCTGGCGCTGGGTGGTGGCCCTGTTGTTCCTGGGCGCGCTCGGTGCCACCTACTGGGTCTTCCAGCTCGTGCCCGGCTCCTTTCTCCCGCAAGAGGATCAGGGCTATTTCTTCCTGCTGGTGCAGGCGCCGCCCGGGGCTTCGCTCGACTACACCGAGCGCATGGCGCGACAGGCCGAAGCGATTCTCAGCCGGCAGCCGGAGATTCAAGGCATGTTCGCCGTCTCCGGCTTCAGCCTCGCCGGCAGCGCCCCCAATCAAGGCATGGTCTTCGTTTCGCTCAAGCCCTTCGCCGATCCGCAGCGCCAGGGCGAGCAGCACTCCGCCACCGCCGTGGTGAACCGCATCCGTCCCCAGATGTTCGCCATCACCGGTGCCCTGGTCGTCGCCTTCGAGCCCCCGCCGATTCAGGGCGTCAGCAACTTCGGCGGCTTCCAGTTCGAGGTGCAGGATCGCGGCAATAACACCCCGCAGCAGTTGTTCCAAGCCGTCCAAAAAATGATCGGCGCCGCCAGCCGCCGCCCCGAGCTGACCGGGCTGTTCAGCAGCTACACCGCGAACGATCCGCAGCTCGTCGTCAATGTGGACCGCGACAAGGCCAAGAGCCTCGGCATTCCGCTCAGTCAGATCAACGATGCGCTGCAAGGGTACATGGGCTCGGTGTACGTCAACAACTTCAGCTATCTCAACCGCGTCTACCGCGTCTACGTCCAGGCCGCTCCCCAGTTCCGGAATTCCCCCAAGGACATCGGCAGCTACTATGTCCGCACCAACTCCGGCACCATGGTGCCGCTTTCCAACTTGGTGACCGTCACCGAGGCCACAACCCCCCAGGTCATCCCCCACTACGACGTCTTCCGCTCCGCCGAAATTGACGGATCGGCCGCGCCCGGATATTCAAGCGGCCAAGCCATCACCGCCATGGAGCAGGCCGCGCAAGCCCTGCCGCCCGGCTTCGGCTTTCAATGGACCGGCATTTCGCTCGAGCAGATCGAGTCGGCCGGCAAGGCGGTGCTCTTCTTCGGTCTCGGATTGCTGGTTGTCTATCTCACCCTTGCGGCCCAGTACGAAAGCTGGGTGCTGCCCTTCATCGTCATGCTGGGGGTTCCTGTCGCTGTGCTCGGCGGCCTCGGCGCGCAGGCGTTGCGCGGGCTTCAGAACGACGTCTACTGCCAGATCGGCTTGGTGATGCTGATCGGCCTCGCCAGCAAGAACGCCATTCTGATCGTCGAGTTTGCCGAGCAGTTGCGGCGCCGCGGCATGAACCTGGTCGAGGCTGCGCTCGAGGCGGCACGCATCCGCCTGCGGCCGATTCTGATGACCTCGTTTGCCTTCATCCTCGGCGTCTTGCCCTTGGTGATCGCAACCGGCGCCGGTGCCGGCGGGCGTCATTCGGTCGGAACCACGGTCTTCGGCGGCATGCTGCTCTCGACCTTCCTGAACTTGGTCTTCATTCCCGTCCTCTACGTCATCGTCGAGCGCATGCGCGAACGCGGCAAGCACGCAGCCTGATCGGCTCCGCCGGACCCTGCGGCACGCCACATGCCCTCGCGACCGAGGACGACGAGGCTGCCGATGCCAGCCGATGCCGCCGACGGAGCCTGAAGCGCGCTTGCTGCAACGCTCGCGGACAAAGCGTCGAAGGGCGGGCGTCCGCTGCCGCCAGCCAAAGCGACCAGCGCTCAGCAACCCGCGGAAGCGCCCGAGGCGACCAGCTCGCGGAGCCTTTCCTCGTACCGCTTCTCCTCCGCGCGACCCATCGCGCCCTCAAACTCCGCAACGTATCTGAGCGCGCTGCCAAGGCCCCCGGCGCGTGAACGAACCTCTTCGAACGCGAGATGGTAGGCCGCCCGTTCAGCCGTCCTCTTGTCCCCTTTGGCCCGGGCCGCATCAATTGCATCAAGGTAAAGGAGGCGGCCGGCGTCAGACCGGCCCAGCCTGAACTGAAGCATCCCGGCCGTAGCGCGCAACGTGCTCGCGGCTTTCCCCCCCTGATTCTCGGACCTTGCTCGTACGATTAGGGCCTCGGCATCCTCGACCCGGCCCAGTTCCATCAGGCAAACGGCGAAGTTATTGAGGAGCATGAGATCGCGCGGATTCGCTTTCAATCCCGCCTCCGCAACGCTAGCGCCGGCTTGGAAATCCCACATCAGATCGGCAAGTATAAAGGAGCTCAGCGTGGCGGGCGCACTCGAAAACGGCTGATCCCGCAACCACCTAAGAGACTCACCCAGTGCCGCCTGAAAGTCGCCAGCATGGTATGAAACCCATGCATTGGCTTCGTACAGCAGTGGCGGCGCCGCGGCCGAAGCGTCCACCACCTCACCGAGGCTGGTCCGGTTCAGCCATCTGATTTGAGCCACAGTATTCTCGTTCGCCCCGTTGAGGGCCTTCTTAAGTAAGCGCCGCGCCGCGCGCCGATTTCCGTTCGCCGCTTCTAGCGATCCAAGCGCCGAAGCGAGCTCTGTCAGGTCGTGACCGCTCTTGCCGCTTTCAATCTCGCCGCGCGCGACCTTCTGCAAGCGAGAGGTCCTTCCCAAATAATCCGCGACCGCAATTTCGGCGGCCATCAGCCACGGATCGACCTTGGTGGAATCGGCTCGAGCCAAATGTTCGAACGCAATCTGCGGCTCGCCGATGTGGATGAAAAACCTCGCTGCGCTCCGAAGCACGAATCTGTCGTTCGGCGCGAGCTGAAGGGCGGCCCGGATTGCTCGCCCGGCTTTCTTGTCGTCACCGACCACCGTGTACGCCAGCGCCAAATCGACCCAGCCAACCGGGTCATGCGGATACCCGCCCAGGCAGGAACGGCGCTCGCGAATGTCACGCCTTGCGCCCTGCTGATCTGTTACATCAACGCCCTCTAGCTCCAGCTGCACCGGCGCGTCTCCACGAGACGCGGACCGAAGCGTCTCAAGTGCGAAGCTGGGCGTCCTCGGATCCATCTTCGCCTTAGCGACGAGTTCGGACATCGCGCCCAGCTTACCCAGGATTACCGCGCTACCCAGAATATCGAGGTCCGCCCACAACGAACGATCCATCTCCCAAGCCGCCACCCCACGCGCGAAACTCGCATCCAGCCGTGCCGCGTCCGGGGGAACTGAGACTTTTGGCGTTTTCAGCTCACCAAGCGAACAGGTTGCCTCGAAGGACCGCCACCTCGGGAAGACGTGGCGCTCCTTTTCTTCAACGCCAGAACTCATTGATGCTTTACCTTGCCGGCCAAGGCAAGTGACCTCAGCATGTCAAATTTCGATATGAAACGCTCGAGCCCAAAGCGCGACCCGATAGCGGATCGATGAAACCTGTCACCCCTCGCGACAATGTCGGGGTTGCACATCTGCTTATACACATCGCACAACTCGTCGCGCAACCGCGCGTCGTGAAAATTGCCCTGAAGAGCGGCGAGGTTCTTCGAGAAGGCGCGCTGCAAATAGGGCAGCACCTCCACGTAGGTGCCCTCCCATCTATCCGGGTGAAATTGTGGGTCGAGCTCCGAAATAACCATCTCCATTGCCCTTACTCCCGTGAAGAGGAAAGCAATCATGCTTCCTGCAAGGTAAAAGTCGGCACCAAAGCGCCTCTCCTCATCCCCACGGACGACATCGCGGTAAAGCAATTCCGGGGGAGCATACGAAACGTCGCCCGGGCAGGGGAAATCATCGAATGGTGATTGCCACCCCCGGTGCCAAGCGCGCCCCAGATCAGCAAGCTTTTGGCCACCCTGCGGGAATTCGAGTACGTTGGACGGCTTGAGATCCTGGTGTGCTATGCCAGCACCGTGCAACTGCCGCACGCCAACGCAAATGTTATGAATACAGCCGAGACGCCACGCAAGCTCAAAACTACGCAAAGAGCCCAAGCGCGCTCTGACGTCTCCGATTGCAGGCTCGAAAATGAGGTACTCGACAACCGAGTTGCCGACCTGGGCCTTCCCCGAATCTATAGCTTTAACGATCCTGGACATCCCATTCGCTGAGCACTCTTCAAGCACCATTCGCTCGAACAAGTACGCCGAAGTAATGCGATGGAGTTCGGAGGCGGGATCTTTTGAGGCGAGAGCGGATGCGTAATCCATCGCCTTCAAGAACCCATCGCGCCCGTCCGTGTTCGAAACGCGGTACGAACACGAAAAAGTGCCACCCGTCTGACATGGTGACCGGGGCACGCGGCTTCCAACAGTCCAGCCTTTCCCCAGCTCCAGGCCCTCCATCATCTCAGCGGGCGTTGATTCCAGTGACACGTATGCACGATTCTAACTCAGGCAACATCCCTAGACCAGGTGCGGCGCCGCTCGGCTCGGCACCGGGCCAGGCGCTATGCGCACCGCATGCGCGGTTGCGAGTCACCGTGCGATCCCGGCCGCTCCCTCGGGGCCCGCTGCTCCTAAATCGGTCGAATTGCCTCAGCGCACAAAGCGCCGAGCACAGATAACCTCTTGCCCGCCGCCGCGCGGGAAATCCAGTGTCGCAGGGCGACGGCCGACGCCGAATGCTCGACAGAGGCACGGCACCCTTGCTCGCGCGGGTGTTCCTCCCAACTACCGCCGTGCGCCTGCCAGGAGCGCTTCGGCGGCATGCTGCTCTCGACCTTCCTGAACTTGGTCTTCATTCCCGTCCTCTACGTCATCGTCGGGCGCATGCGCGAACGCGGCAAGCACGCAGCCTGATCGGCGGGACCGGCCGCGGGCCTATTCCGCCCGCAGCGTCCGCGCCGGATCGGTGCGCGCCGCCCGCAGCGCCGGCACCAGCGCCGCCGCCAACCCGCACAACAGCAGCCCCGACGCCGCCAGCGCCAGGCTGGCCGGGTCGCTGGGCCGCAGCTCGAACAGCAGGCTCGCTAGGCTCCGCCCCAGGGCTAGGCTCGCGGCCGCCCCCAGCGCCGTGCCCAGCACGAGCAGCCGCAGCGCCTCGCCCATCACCGCGACCGTCACCTGCCGCGCCCGTGCCCCCAACGCCATCCGGATGCCAATTTCCGCCCGCCGCCGTGCCACGCCGTAGCTCAGCATCGCATACAAGCCCATCGCCGCCAGCCCCAGCGCCAGCAGCGCGAAAAAACCCGCCAGCTTGGCCAGCAGCAGGTCGGGAGCGATCGTGGTGTCGAGCAAGGCCTCGACTGTCGTGAAGCTGTTCACGCGCAGCGGCAGCCCGGTCGCTGCGGCGATCAGGCGGTTGACGGCATCCCGGCTCAGCCCCGCCCCCGCGCGCGTGCGCAACTCGAAATTCACGCTGTTCATGCCCCCGGGCTCATGCCCGTTTTCGATGTCAAAATACGCCCGCGGATCCGTCGCGCTCTCCCTCGGATCGCGCTGCTTGGCCGGCGCCGTCACCCCCACCACCTCGAACGGCAGCGAGCCGTCGCTGAACCGCACCGTGATCATGGTGCCCAGCGGGTTGCGCCCGGCAAAATATTTCTTGGCCAGCGCCTCGTCAATCACGATCGGTTTCATTCCGCGGCTGCGATCCGCCGGCGTGAACTCGCGCCCGAGCAGCACGGGGATTCCCAAGGCCGCAAAGTACCCCGGCGCCACCGCATCCAAATTCGCCGCCGCATCGTCTTTCGTGTATCCAGGGATGACCATCCCGTCCCCGCTTTCCTGGCCGGTGAAAAGCCCGTTGGCGGAATAGGTGACGGCATTCACCCCCGGCCATTGTCGCAGCCGTTCGGAAACACCCCGGTACAGATCCATCGCGCGTGCCGCGCTCGCCCCCGCCATCGAGGCGTTGAGGTTGAACGTCACCAGCCCCTCGGCGCTGTATCCCAACGGCACGCTGCGCAGTTGTTCCAGCGAGCGAACAAACAGCGCCGCCCCCGTCACCAGCACCAGCGCCAGCGCCACCTGCGCCACCACCAAGCCTCCTGGCAGCGCCGCAGCCCGGTTGCGTCCGCTGCGCTGCGCCAGGCTGCCGCGCGCCAGCCGCAGCGCCGGCGCCAGGCCGAAGGCCAAGCCCGCCAGCACGCAGACCCCTGCCGTGAAGGCCAGCACGGCTGGATCAAAGTGATACGGCAGCGCCAGCGTCGCGTCCCCCGCCGCCACCCAGCCCACGAGCACCCGCTCGCCCCACTGCGCGAGAAACCACCCCGCCGCTCCCCCCGCCGCCGCCAGTACCAGCGACTCCGTGAGTAATTGCCGCACCAGGCGCCCGCGGCTGGCCCCCAGCGAAAGCCGCATCGCGAATTCGCGTTCGCGCGCGCTCGCCTGCGAGAGCAGCATGCCACCGAGGTTCACAATCACGATTAACAGCACCAGGCCCACCAGCACCTGCAGGCTCAGCAGCGGCCGCGTGAAGCTGTCACGCAGGCTCGAAGCCCCGCTCGCCGCCGGGGTTACCGCCAGCCGCTGGGTGAGGATGTCCGCCTTGCTGCTGGCATCCGCGTGCTCCGCCTGCGCGCGCACCGATTCGGCGAAGATCACCCCGCTCGCGGCCTGCGCCTGCGCCAGGCTCACCCCTGGCTGCAGCCGCCCGATCCCCAGCAGCCACACCACCCGGCGAATCCCCGGCGGGTCCGGCCGCCAATCGCGCCCGGTTAGGATCTGCGGTTGCAGCTCCAGCGGCAAATACAGCGCCGGCGATTGCCCCACGGTCGTGCCGTCGAAGCCTCGGGGCGCGATGCCGACAATCGTAAACGTCGCCGCGCGCAAGTGAAACGTCCGCCCCACCACGGTCGCGTCGCCGCCGAAGCGCTGCTGCCAGTACCCGTAGCTCAATACGGCTTCAGGCGCCGTGGCGGAATCAAAAAATCGTCCACGCGCCGGCGTCAAGCCCAGCACCTGGAAATAGTTGTCCGAAACCAGCTTCGCCGGCATTATCTCGTCGGTGAACGCTCCCCAGTCCAGTCGGAAGCTCGGCTCGAAGGCGCTGAAGGCCGCGAGCCCGCGGAATGCTGCGTCCTGCGCGCGAAGCTGCTGGTACTGCGCATAGGTCAACCCGTCCACGGCGTGGTCGCTCACCCCGGATTCAACTCCGGTGAAACCCGGATTCCCGAGCAGCGCCAGCTGCTCCGGGTGCGGCACCGGCAGCCGCGCCAAGAGCACTGCGTGCACCAGCGTGAACAGCGCCGTGTTCGCCCCGATCCCCAGCGCCAGCGTCAGCACCGCCACTGCCGCGAATCCCGGCGCGTGACGGAATCGGCGCGCCGCGAACCGCAGGTCGCGCCCCAGATCCTCGAGCCAGCGCAGCCCGCGCGCATCGCGGCATTCTTCGAGCACGCGGTCGGTCGAGCCGAATTCCGCCGCCCCTCGGCCACGCCGCGCCGCCATGGCCTGATGAAACTCCACTTCTTCTTGCAGCTCTCGTTCGGCGTGGCCATGGCGAAACAAGGCGCGCAGCCGCAGGCGGAAGTCGCTGCCCCTCATCACGCCTGCTCCAGGATGGCGGCGACGGCGCCGGCAAATCGCTTCCAGTTCACGGTCTCAAGCTCCAGTTGCCGCCGCCCCTTCGCCGTCAACTGGTAAAAGCGCGCCCTCCGCCCCAGCTCGCTGATCCCCCAGTCGGCCTTCACCCAACCCTGGTGCTCGAGCCGGTGCAGTGCCGGATACAGCGACCCCTGGTTGGCCTGCAGCAGCCCGCTCGACAATTGCTCAATCCGCTCGGAGATGCTCCAGCCATGCCGCGCCTCCCCCTGCAGCGTGCG